>NZ_JBITIE010000012.1:0-310280 GCF_044458665.1 Streptomyces sp. NPDC050422 | reverse complement strand
CGCCACGGGCCTCACGATCAGCATCCTGCCGATGGGCAACCTCCTCTGGGCCGTCCCGGAGGACAAGCTCCCCTCCTACCTGCGTGATTCCCGCAACGCGATGAAGGAGACCGGCAAGGCGCTGCTGGCCTGGGACCAGTGGGGCGAGAACCCGTCGCGCGCCGCCGGGGCGGTGACGTTCAACGTGATCACGACGGTCTTCACCGGCGGCACGGGCGGCGCGGCCTCCGGCGCCGGGAAGGCAGCCCTGGCAGCGAAGGCCCTGTCCACCGCCGGCAAGGTGGGCCGGTTCGTCGACCCGATGACGTACGTCTTCAAGGGCGCGGGCATGGGCCTGACGAAGATCGGCGACGTGATGGCCGGCTTCAAGGGCCTGGGCACCTTCGAGGTCCCCGCCCTCCCCGAAGGCGTCGTCACCCTCCCGGAAGGCGGCTTCAAGCTCGCCGACGGAACCCTGCACCTCCCGGAGGGCTCGGCGATCCCGGACAGCGCGTTCAAGGTCCCGAGCAACTCGTTCAAGCTCCCGGACGGCGCGGACATCCCCGCCGGAGCGATCGACCTGGGCGACGGCGTGGTCCGCCTCCCCGAGGGCATGGCACCCCCGGCAGGCTCCCTCCGCATCCCCGAAGGCGCCCTCAAACTCCCCGAGGGCACAACAGCCCTGCCCGAGAACGTGCTCGAGGGCACGGACGAGTTCGGCAACACCGTCTACCTGGACCGCCCGGGCAACGTCCTCAAGGAGGACGGCACCCTCAAGCAACACCACAGCGCCGCGAAGCCGGAGGGTCTGGACACGGTCGCGGGCGACCCTCACCTCGATATGCCAAGCAGGGCACCCGAGATGGCCGGCGTCGGCGCTCACTCCGCTCAGAACTCGGCCGGTCACCAGTCCCCCGGCTTCAGCGCAACGGACAATGCCACCACCGGCGGCCGGCTCGACGTCACACCGACTACCGGCGGCCACGGCGGCAGCACCGGCCCGGCCGTCCCTCACCAGAGCGGCAGCCACGGTGGAGGCAACGGCAGCGGACCAGGTCACGGTTCCGCCGCGGGGCACGGGCTGCCCGAGCCCCGGGACCCACGCACGTACACCCCGGCCGAACGCCAAGCGATCATGGAACATCAGGTGGCACGCGCGAATTCAGATCCCGCCTACCGCAAGGAGTACTACCGCAAAAACGGTTACCGCCTCAACGATACTCGCGCCGACTGGACGAACCTCGTCCCTCCGCAGCTCGTTAAATTGCCCGATGGGACCTGGGTGGCGAAAACAGACCTCGCACCCCCACTGCACCCTGACTATCTCGACGAGATCCCGGTGGAAAGTGGGCGCAAGGCAGCCACTCCGGAGGCGCGCGCGAAACTTGACGAATTGGCGAAGGCCAGACATGACGCCATTGCCGCAGACCGTCCGTTCCACGTGGAACACGGCAATGCCAGGAGAGAGTACAAGCTCCATCGAACCGACGAGCTGCGTCTAGCCCTGGATGAAGCGGCTGAAAGACACCGTGGCCCACACGGCACATCCACGAAGGCCAGCGAAACGTACGGTGAGGAGGTTGCACGCCTGCACGCGATTCCCGAACTTTACCCGAACGCCAAACCAGAAACCCTGTACGGACCCAAGAACGGCAATGATCAGTTCGACCAGGTTTACAGGGACGGCGATCGATTCATCGTCGTAGAAGCGAAGAGTCACGTGGACACGAAGCTGGGGGAACGCCTTGTCGATGGAGCGCGCTACTCCCAGGGATCCCGAACATACTTCCTCGACATTCTTGACCATATGAAGGAGAGGAGGCGTAAGTTTCCCAGCGAAGGGAAATTGTCGGACGATCTACGAAACGCCCTTCGGGATGGTCGGGTCGATTACATCGTTGTCAGGGGTCAGGACAACGCAGGCGCATACACTGGATATTCCACTCAGAAGTTCGACATCAGGGAGCTTTCGTGACTGTGACCATCCCTCGCCACGGCGTGCCTGGGCCCGACGATGAGGGTTTTGCTCGCGACCTGACCCAAGAGACCATCGATGAGATCTGCTCTATTGAGCAGTCGCCGCACATGCTCGACGCGCTGTGGAACTCCGTGCGGACCTGCATCCGCGCCCGCTCGACAGTCGACCCCACATGCTCAGGTATCGAAACCTGGGAAGCCGTGGTCAACGCTATGCAAGTCGGATCGGCGGTCTTCCGGACCGCGACTGCCGCCGGCGGCACCGTCGAGTGCCGCATCCATCACGAGATGCGCACCCTGCCCGTCACCGGCCCCCGGACCTTCATCAACGCACCGTCGTGGATCGATGCCTTCTGGTTCGCCGTCATCTGCCGCGATCAGGATCGGATGACCGAACTGTGCGAGGTACCGATGGATTTGCTGCGCGCCTCGGGTGCACAGCACGACGAATACCTCTATCACTGGGTAGCCACACTCCAGGCGTACTGGTTGCGCAAGCAGCCTGAAATGGTCGAGTCCCTGACCACGGCCTTCCAGACCTCCCACCCCGACGTGACCGAAATCGCCCCGCGAGACTGGCTGCAGAACATCTCGTACCCGCCGATCAATCTCTTCTACCAGTTCGTCAAACACGACCACGACGGCTTCAACACCGCCCTCGTAGAAGCACTTGAACTCCACAAAACCTACTGGACAAAAGACGAAGACCGCGAGGAAGACATCAAAGGGCTTTGGGCCATCGGCCCACTGGCCATCGCATGCCTCGCCTACGACGGCGATTTCCCCATCGACGTCGAATCCGAATACCTCCCCCAGCACCTCCTCCAGCGCAGCTGGGTCGGAGAATTTCCCGTCTAACCCACCCCTGACCAATCTCCTGAGGAAACAGCATTGATCACCAACGTTTCCCGCCATCCATTTCCTACGGAGAACGCGGAGGCGGGCTGCGCTGTTCTCCAGGAGAGCGCCGACGGGTGGATCGACAGTCTGGAGGCGGACTCCACCAGTCCGGGCGAGGCATTCGACACCTCGCTCCTGCTGGCCAAGGGGCACTGCCTGCTGGACCCGCAGGAAGCGGCCTTCCCACCTGGGACGCCTGGGTGAACTCGATGCAGATCGCCTCCGCCATCTTCGCCTCCGCGACCACGCCCGAGGACCACGTCCAGTGCCGCATCGCGCACAAGGACCGCACCCTCCAGGCCACTGGCCCCAGCGGTACATGACCCCCGGCACCTGGCTCACCGCCTTTTACCTGGCCGTGGTGTGCCGGGAACGGGACCGGATCACGGCCCTGTGCCGAGTGCCCTTGTCTCTGCTGCGGGAGAACGGTGCACACTGCGACGAGTTCGAGTACGCCTGGATCGATGCCCTCCAAACATACTGGCTCGGCGGCGACGGCCTCGGCTCGAAGCTGGTGGCCGCGGTCGACGGCACGGACCCGGGAACCGCCGCCGACCAGAAGACGGCGGGCAAGCTTCGCTACCCGCCAATGGAGATGTTCCACCGGGTCATCCGCAACGATCCCGCTGGATTCAACCGCGCTCTCGCCGACGCCCTCCAGTGGCACAAGGAGTACTGGACCGATGAGACCCGAGTCGGCCTGATCTCGGGACTCGTCGCCCTCGCGCCGCTCGCCATCGCGTGCTTCGCCCACGACGCGGGCATCCCCATCGACGTGGAGTCCGACTACCTCTCTGTCGCACTCCTGGAGCGCTCCTGGGCAGGCGAGTTCCCGACATAGGACATGAACTGACGGATCGATTTGTCCGCCGGCGCCAGATGCGCAGGGAAGTCGTCCCGGGCCCTTACTCAACCCGAAGTTGAGAGTGATGTGGGCGCTCCCCCACCCGCCATAAGGTGCTCCAGCGGTATTCGTCCCGCCCACTTCGCTCTCAACTTCCCGCCGATCGCTCCGCTACCGGAAGCGGAGCGACAAACCGCTACCTCGCGGACCTATCGAACAGCCTCGCTGCGCCCTTGGGTTCAGCGACCGTCGCCGCACGACTCAGCGCACCAGGTTGCCCTGCCGACGGGTCCTGAGCCTCGTATCCGGTAGCCAGGGCTCGAGGGAAGTAGTCCGGAGCGACGGCTGCCGGCCCTCGCGGCGGAGACGAGATCGAGAAAGACGCTGAAGGGGTGGTCGGGGAAGTACGTGGCGTAGGCCACGGCTGACGTTCTCGCTCGGCGCCGCGCAAGGGAACTGCCTCCTGGATCCCGAGGCGGGTGAACTCGACACCTGGGAGTCGTGGGTACTGGCCATGCAGGTCGGGTCCGCGCTCTTCCTGTCGGGCACCACGTGGGAGAGCACGGTGGCCTGCCGGGTCGGGACCCTGGACGAAATACGCACGCTCCCAGGGACAGGTCCACAGGACTACCTGCACGCTGGGAACTGGCTCATCTCCTTTTACCTGGCCGTGATCTGCCGCGAGAACGACCGGGTGAACCAACTGGCCCAGGTTCCAGTGCCGTTTCTGCGTGCTTCCGGTGCTGAGTTCGACGAGTACGTCTACACCTGGATCGAGACTCTCCAGCACCTCTGGTTCGGCCGCCCCCAGACTTGGGACTCCCTGGTCAGCGCGATCCAGGGCACCGCGCCCGACCAGGCCCGGATCGCGAGCACCGAACTGATGCTGAAGATCCTCTACCCGCCGCTGGAACTCTTCCAGCTCTACCTGCGCCGCGAGAACCAAGCCTTTACCGACTCGCTGGCGACGGCTCTGACCTGGCACAAGGAGTACTGGACCGCGGACGAGGCCCGCTCGCTGAGCGGCGACGGCCTCGTCGCCCTGGGCCCATTGGCCATCACGTGCATGGCGTACGACGCGGATATGCCGATCGACATCGAGTCTGCGTACCTCCCGAAACACCTGCTCCAGCGCAGCTGGATCGGCGAATTCCCCACCTGACCGTCCGCCGGGAGCAGCCTGACCAGTTCAGACAGTCACCGGACTGACACGGTCGGGTTCCCCGCCCGGCCCGCCGAGGCGCTGCCCCCGACTGCGGGCGATGCGGTGGACGTCTCGTAGCGACTCGGCCATGCGCGCGGCCAGGAAGCGGAGCTGATCGCCGGTGGTCGACCGGTCGGCGATCATGTCGTGCGCGTGGTCGAGCAGGTCGACACACATCGACAGTTGCGCGCTCTCCATCTCGTCGGCCAGTCGGGAGACGTATCCCGTGCCGTCTCCGGAGACGTAACAAGGCCTCCCCTCCGGGCTTGACCACGGCAGCAGCCGCAGCGTCTCCACCCGGCCGTCGCTCGCACCACGTGGGGTCTTCGTCATCGCGCACCCTCTTCTTCCCGTTGCCGCTGTGTAGTGATTCGCTCACAGAGTGCGACCGGCACGGCTAGGCTCGCCAGGGGGTGCGAGGTGACGCAGGCTTCGTCGCAGGGGAGTTGACCTTGAGTAATACCTACGGCCAGTGGTTGAAGGCCCAGCGCGAGGCCGCCGGGATGACCCAGCAGCAGTTGACCGATGCGGCGCTCATGACGCGGTCGCATATCTCGCACATCGAGGCAGGGCGGCGCGTTCCGTCGAAGGAGGACGCACGGCTGCTGGACTTGGCTCTGGGTACGGGGAATGTGCTCAGTAGTTTTCTGCCGGACCAGGATGCGGCGGTAGCCGAGTACTTCGAGGCCGCCCTTCAACTTGAGCAACAAGCAGTGGTGATCAGGGAGTTCGCTCTCTCTTTCGTGCCTGGAATTCTCCAGACCGAAGCCTACGCACGCGCTCTGTTCGGCATGGGATTCCCACCGCTACGTCAGGAGGAGTGCGACAAGGCCGTCGTCACACGGCTGGGCCGTGCGCGGATTCTCCAGGACCCTACGTCGCCCGTGGTCTGGGCGCTGCTGGACGAGGCAGTGCTACGTCGCCCTGTCGGTGGGCAAAAGGTCATGGCCGAGCAGCTCAGCCATATCGTGAGCCTCGTCGAGAGTGACCGCATCCGCGCCCACATCATTCCGTCTCGCTCGGGTATCACCCTCTGCTGGAGAACATGCTGACTCTGATGTGGTTCGAGGACCAGCCACCGGTCGCCTACAGCGAAGGGCTGCAGATGGGGAAGCTGCACGACTCCCCGTCCGTGGTCGAGCTGCTGCAAGGCCGCTACGCTCTCGCCCTGAGTGACGCATTACCACTGAAGGAGTCGCTGGCACTGCTGAAGGCGACAGCGAAGGGCTACGAAGAGCATGACTGAGTACACACCCTCTGCGCCCAACAATTGGCGCAAGTCGTCCTACAACAACAGCGAAGGCGGTAGCTGCGTCGAAGTCCAGGACCACCACTCCCACGCCGTCCCCGTCCGCGACTCCAAAACCCCCCACGCCCCCGCCCTCCTCATCCCCCTCGCCGGCTGGGCCTCGTTCGTCGAAGCCGTGAAGGCGGGAAAACTCACCGCTTGACCGGCGGCGCCGAAGCAGCGAGCCGCATCGGATGTTCACCGCCAACTGGCCTTGCCCTAGAGCGCGGTTCAACACCTCCCGTGCCCCACATGACCACACCCCAGCACAAGATCGGCTCGGGCTTCGGTGCCCGGAGCACCGCGGACGACGTCCTGAGCGGGATCGAGCTGTCCGGCCGCACCGCGATCGTCACCGGCGGCTACTCGGGGCTCGGCCTGGAGGCGACCCGTGCCCTCGCGGCCGCCGGGGCCCAGGTCATCGTCCCCGCGCGGCGACGGGCGGTCGCTCAGCAGGCCGTCGAGGGCATCGACGGCGTGGAGGTCGACGATCTCGACCTGGCCGACCTCGACAGCGTCCGCGGTTTCGCCGAGCGGTTCCTGGCCTCGGGTCGCGACGTCGACATCGTGATCAACAACGCCGGAATCATGGCCTGTCCCGAGACGCGGGTCGGACCGGGGTGGGAGACTCAGTTCGCCACCAATCACCTCGGCCACTTCGCCCTCGTCAACCATCTCTGGCCGGCGATCGCCCGTGGTGGCGCGCGCGTGGTCGCCGTGTCCTCCGGCGCGCACGGCATGGGTATGCACTGGGACGACGTGCACTTCGAGCCCGGCTACGACCGGTGGGCGGCGTACGGGCAGGCCAAGGCGGCGAACGTGCTGTTCGCCGTGCACCTCGACGCACTCGGCCGCGACGCCGGAGTACGGGCGTTCGCCTTGCACCCGGGCAGCATCCTCACCCCGCTGCAACGCCACCTCGCGAAGGCGGACATGGTCGACGCGGGCTGGATCGACGAGCACGGCACCCCGACCGACCCCACGTTCAAGACGCCCGAGCAGGGCGCGGCGACGGAGGTCTGGGCGGCAGTCTCCCCCCAACTGGCCGGCATGGGTAGCGTGTACTGCGAGGACTGCGACATCGCCGAGCCGGCCGTCGACGGCACGGAAGGCGGGGTGCACGCACATGCGACCGACCCCGAACAGGCCGCGCGCCTGTGGGCGTTGTCGGCCGGCCTCACGGGCGTCGACGCTTTTGCGGCGGCACCCTCACCTGGTCTCTGACCTGTGCGGCGCGGACCTGCGGTCGCCTTGACTGCAGGTCCGCACCCGGAGGGCGGGCGAGCCGGGGCCAGGTGGAGCCGTACGGCGCATCGTCCTCCTGGCGCGCATATCGGGCTGACCGGCGGAAGGCTTACGGTCAAGGCGCCTGGCGCTCAGGTTCTGCAGGCTGGACCTGTCACCCAGCGGGAGTCTGCCGCTCAGATGACAAGCCGGCTCGACGGTTCAACGCGTACACGGTGACAGGATTTCCGCTCAGCTCGTCCTGCCGACGTGGTGAGAAGCCGAGCCGCTCAGCCACCTTCACCGACGCCGAGTTTCCCGGCCTCATGAAGGCGGTGAAGTACTCGGCATCGAGCGTCTCGAAGCCCCAGACCAAGCAGGCTCGGGCTGCTTCGCTTGCGTATCCACGACCCCATTGCCCTGCCTTGAGGGTCCAACCCAATTCGATCTCATCGAACTGTTGCCAGTACTGCAGGCCACTTCGGCCGATGAACTCGCCGCTCGACCGGAGCTCCACGGCGCACAGGCCGTGACCCCGCTCAGCCCACTGCCGCTCGACCTCGGCGAGCCGCGCAAGTGCCTGCCGTCGGGAGAAGCTTCCAACGAACCGATTGACTCTCGGATCGGCGTGGAGCTCGACGAACGCATCAACGTCCGAGGTCTCAAGAGGTCGCAGAAGGAGTCGCTCCGTCTCGATCATGCCCCCGAGCATAGGTCTTGCGGTCACCCGGGCCGAAAGAGTCAAGGGCTGTCCTGCGTCCCATGTGCGTTGGCGCCCGCGCAACGTAGCGTCGCCCTCATGAGACCGCTGACGGACACCACCGCCACCGACCAGGCCCCGGCCGATCCGACCGCCACCGACGCTGCGCTGGTCACCCAGCCCATCGGATACTGGAGCGGCCTCGCCCATGCAGCCGTCACCCGGCATCTGCGTGACGCGATGGCCGGGATCGACGTCACGCAGCCGCAGTACTGGGTGTTGAACCGCGTGAACGGCGGGCCGGAGGCCCCGAGTCGTGAGGCGGTCGTCAGCCAGCTGACCGCCCTCGCGGACGGGCCGCACGAGATCGCACGGGTCGTCGACCAGCTGCTCCACCGCGGCTGGCTCTCGATCGACGACGGACAGCTCCTGCGCCTCACCGATGCCGGGGAGGCGGCCAGGGTGCAGGTGCGGGAGCTGGTGACCGGGCTGCGGGTCGTGGTCCACGACGGCATCAGTGACGAGGAGTACGTGGCCGCGCTCAAGGTGCTGCGCAGGATGATCGCCAACGTCGAGGGCGACGGGAACTGATCGGCGAGGTGCACGGTAGCGGAAGGGCCCCCGCCCCCGTCACTCCCCCCGCAACGGCACCTCCCGCATCAGCCACGCCGCCAGGAAGATCACCACCCCCAGCAGCGCGGCCCCCGCCAGCACCCCGTGCAGGCCCTCCGTGACCGCTGTCCGTACCGCCTCCCGGACCCCCTCCGGCATCCCGCGCACCGCCTCGGGGGTCCAGGCCGTGCCGCCGTCCGGCATGCCGGACGCGTGGAGGCGGCTCGTGTAGACGGCGCCGAGCACCGCGATGCCGAGTGAGCTGCCGATCGTACGGACGAGAGTGGCGGTTCCCGTCGCGGCACCCATGTCGCGGGGCGTCGCGCTGTTGATCGTGACGAGCAGCGTGCTCTGCATCAACAGGCCCATGCCCACGCCCAGTACGAGGGTCAGCGCGGAGGTCACCGCCGTGGGGGTGCCGGTGTCCACCGTCAGCAGGACGAGCGCGCCCAGGGCCGTCAGTGCGCCGCCGATGATGGGGTACGGGCGGATGCGGCCGCCGGCGGCGAGGAGCTTGCCGAGCAGGAGTTGGGCGCCGAACATCCCCGCCATCAGCGGGAGCAGCAGCATGCCGCTGGCCGTCGAGGACGCGCCGCGTACGAACTGCATGTACAGCGGCAGGTAGGCGGACGCCCCGAGCATGGCGGCGCCCACCAGGAACGTGAGGACCTGGGCAAGCGTGAAGTTGCGGTCGGCGAACAGGCGGGGCGGGATGATCGGTTCGGCGGCCCGTCGCTCGACCCGGGCGAACCAGGCCAGGGCGAGGGCGCCCGTCGCCCCTAGGCCGAGGATCTGCGGCGACGACCAGGCGTACCGCGTACCGCCCCAGCTGCCCACCAGGGTGAGGGCCAGGATCGCGGCGCAGAGCAGGCCGACCCCCGCGTAGTCGATCCGCGCCTTGATTCGCTCGGTGCGCAGGCGCAGGCGTAGCCCGACGAGGAGCAGGGCGAGCGCGCCGATGGGGACGTTGACGTAGAAGACCCAGCGCCAGTTCAGCTGGTCGGTGAGGAAGCCGCCGAGCAGCGGCCCGCCGACCAGGGCGACCGGCATCATGGCCCCGATCATCGCCTGCGAGCGGCCGGCCTGGGAGGGCGGCAGCATGACGCCGATGATGGAGATGGCTCCGACCATGAGGCCGCCCGCGCCGAGTCCCTGGACGGCGCGGAAGGCGATGAGCTGCCCCATGTCCTGGGCGAGTCCGGAGAGTACGGATCCGGCGAGGAACACCGTGACCGACCAGACGAAGCTGCCCTTGCGCCCGTACAGGTCGCCGAGCTTGCCCCAGATGGGGGTCGAGAGGGACGCGGTGAGCAGATAGGCGGTGACCACCCAGGAGAGGTGGTCGAGGCCGCCCAGGTCGCCGACGATCGTGGGCAGGGCGGTGCCGACGATCGTGCCGTCGAGCAGGCCCAGCATCAGGCCGAGGAGGAGGCCGAACAGGACGGGTTTCGACGGGCCTGCGCTTTCGCCGGCGGGTGGCCGCGTCGCCTCGGGCTCCGGCTGGTTGTGGGTGTCCTTCGTGTACTGGCTCATGGTTGCCCCCGAATCGCGTGATGAGCCGTCAGGTTGTGTACGGGGCAGTGGTCCTGGCGTCCCGCAGCGCGTGTGCCCACCAGGCGAGCTGGTCCAGCAGCGCCTTGGCGGCCGTGTCGACCTGGGGGTCGTCCACGGCGCCCTCCGCGCCGAACTGGCCGTAGGCGTTGTGGAAGCTGACCGTGTTGCGGATCGTCGTCGCGTTCAGCTCGGCCATCACGACCCGGAGTTGCTCGACGGCGCGCAGGCCGCCGGAGAGGCCGCCGTAGGAGACGAAGGCGACCGGCTTGGCGTGCCACTGTTCGTTGTGCCAGTCGATGGCGTTCTTCAGCGACGCGGGGAAGCTGTGGTTGTACTCCGGCGTGACGAAGACGAACGCGTCGGCTGCCGCGAGGCGCGGTGACACCAGGGCGAGGGCCTCCTCCGTGCCCGGCGCCGGCGGCTGTCCGAACGCGGGGAAGACCGTGGGCAGCGGGGTCTCGGTGAGGTCCACGACGTCGGTGGTCATGTCGTCGCGCTGGGAGAGGTGTCCCTTCAGCCACTGGGTGACGACGGGTGCGAAGCGGCCCTCGCGGGTGCTGCCGACGAGGACGGCGACGCGGAGCGGCGGGCGGGTGCTGGGCATGGGCATGGGATCCCCCCTGGAAACCGGAAGCGGTGGATGTGTACAACGTATTTCTGTGCGTACAACGTATCCGTCAATGTGTACGTTGTCTACTGACTGATACGCTGTACGCTGGCCGCCTACGAGAGGAGCCCGCCCGTGGCCGGCCAGAAGAAGGACAGCGGCAAGAGCGGCAGCACGGGGCCCGACACGTCTCTCTGGCAGCGCCTGGAGCAGCCCGCAGCCGCACCCCGCGCCTCGTTGACCCTGGAGCGCATCGGGGCCGTCGCCGTGGAGATCGCCGACGCGGAGGGGTTCGCGGCCGTCACCATGCGCAGGCTCGCCACGGAGCTCGGCGTCGCCCCCATGGCCGCCTACCGTCACGTGTCGGGCAAGGACGACCTTTGGGCGCTGATGGCCGAGCGGGTGACCGCCGACATGCGGATCCCGGACGAGGTGACCGCATGGCGCGAGGTGCTGCGCACCTTCGGCCTGCTGACCCGGGACATGATGCTGCGGCACCCGTGGGTCGGGCAGCTGCCCACCCATCTCTTCGTCCTCACGCCCGGCCGGCTGGCCGTCGCCGAACGGCAGCTGGCGGCGCTCGACGGACTCGGCCTCGACGAGGACTCGATGATGGTCGCCTTCCGGACCGTCAGCGCCTTCGCCCATGGCGCGGCGCAGTCGGAGGTGGCGGTGCGGGAGTGGACACAGTCCGCGGGCTGGTCGTCCGGCGACGAGACCCGGCTGGGCCTGGCCCCGCAGATGATGTACCTGATGGAGACCGGCCGCTATCCCACGTACCGGCGCTACGGACAGCGCGCGACCCGCAAGGACGACGCGACCTGGGCGTTCGAAACGGGGCTCGACTGCGTGCTGGACGGGATCGCCGCGCGATTCGGCATCTGAGGGGGCCGACAGGAGCGGTGATCAGCGCGCCCCGCCTCCGGCGTGCTCAGCATCACCCTGGACAGCTTCGGTGACCGCCGGGTAACTTTTAACCAAGGCTGAGCAAGCGCTTAGCCAAGCCGAGCGAAGCCGACCAGGGAGGCACCCCGTGCGCCGTACGGTATTCAACGAGGACCACGAGGCGTTCCGGGAGACCATCCGCGCCTTCATCGCGGCCGAGGTCGTGCCCGTGTACGACGAGTGGTTCGCGGCCGGCCAGGCCCCGCGCGACTTCTACCTGAAGCTCGGCGAGCTGGGTGTCTTCGGCATCACGGTGGACGAGGAGTACGACGGCGCGGGCATCGACTCGCACAAGTACGAGGCCCTCATCTACGAGGAGACCGCCCGCGCGGGCGTCTCCTTCGGCGGCTCCGGCGTGCACACGCTGCTCGGCCTGCCCTACATCAAGATGCTCGCCACCGACGAGCAGAAGAAGCGCTGGCTGCCGAAGTTCACCACCGGCGAGGAGATGTGGGCCCTCGCGATGACCGAGCCGGGCACCGGTTCCGACGTCGCGGGCATGAAGACCACCGCCAAGCTCTCCGAGGACGGCACGCACTACGTCCTCAACGGCTCCAAGACCTTCATCACCGGCGGCGTGCACGCCGACCGTGTGATCGTCTGCGCCCGTACCTCCGCCCCGCGCGAGGACGACCGCCGCTTCGGCATCTCCCTCTTCGCCGTCGACACCAAGTCCGAGGGCTACTCCATCGGCCGCAAGCTCGACAAGCTCGGCCTGCGCGTCTCCGACACCGCCGAGCTGGCGTTCGTCGACGTGAAGGTCCCGGTCGAGGACCTGCTCGGCGACGAGAACAAGGGCTTCGGCTACCTCGGCACCAACCTGGCCTCCGAGCGCTGGGGCATCGCCTTCGGCGCGTACGCCCAGGCCGCGGCCGCCGTCCGGTTCGCCAAGGAGTACGTGCAGGACCGCACGGTCTTCGGCAAGACCGTCGCCTCGTTCCAGAACACCAAGTTCGAGCTGGCCGCCTGCCAGGCCGAGGTGGACGCGGCCCAGGCCGTCGCCGACCGCGCGCTGGAGGCCCTGGACGCCGGTGAGCTGACCGCCGCCGAGGCCGCCTCCGCGAAGCTGTTCTGCACCGAGGTCGCGCACCGCGTGATCGACCGCTGCCTCCAGCTGCACGGCGGCTACGGCTTCATGAACGAGTACCCGATCGCCCGCCTGTACGCGGACAACCGGGTCAACCGCATCTACGGCGGCACCAGCGAGGTCATGAAGTCGATCATCGCGAAGTCCATGGGCCTGTAGAGCGGCTACGTTCTCCCCATGAGCTCAGTACCGGACGCCGCCCTGCTCGATCTTCTCGATCTCCTCGACCTGGAGCAGATCGAGCAGGACATCTTCCGGGGCACCAGCCGTTCGGCGATCGTGCCCCGCGTCTTCGGCGGACAGGTCGCGGCCCAGGCGCTCGTCGCCGCGGGCCGCACCGTCCCCGCGGACCGGCCCGCCCACTCCCTGCACGCGTACTTCCTGCGGGCGGGGGACCCGGGCGCGCCGATCGTCTACAGCGTCGACCGCATCCGCGACGGCCGCTCCTTCACCACGCGGCGGGTCGTCGCCGTCCAGCACGGGCAGCCGATCTTCCACCTCTCCGCGTCCTTCCAGACGTACGAGGAGGGGCTGGAGCACCAGGCTGGCATGCCGGCCGCGCCCGACCCCGACACGCTGCCCACGGCCGCCGAGATGCTGCCGCGGTACGCGGACCGGTTCAGCGACCCGAGTGTCGTGGACCGGCTGGTCGAGGCACGGGCCGCGGTCGACCTGCGGTACGTGGACGCCCCGCCGTTCGGCACGGTCGGGGAGGAGCGCGAGCCGCGGTCCCAAGTGTGGTTCCGTACGAACGGCAAGCTGGCGGACGATCCGCTGCTGCACGTCTGCATGGCGACGTACGTCTCCGACATGACGCTGCTCGACTCGGTCCTCCTCGCCCACGGGCGCGGCGGCTGGGCGGTCGGCGACGTGGTGGGCGCGAGCCTGGACCACGCGATGTGGTTCCACCGGCCGTTCCGCGCCGACGAATGGCTGCTGTACGACCAGGAGTCGCCGTCCGCGTCCGGCGGGCGCGGGCTCGGCCAGGCCCGTATCTACACCCAGGACGGACGGCTGGCGATCACCGTCATCCAGGAAGGCGTCGTCCGGGTCCCGCGCGGGAACTGAGCGGGCCGTACCCGGCCGATTCCGACATACTCCCCACCATGAGTGACGAGAAGGCCGATACGGCTGAGGGTGGGGAGTCGACGTTCACAGTGATCGTCGCGGCGGTCGCCAACCTCGGCATCGCCGTGGCGAAGGCCGTCGCCGGGCTGATCAGCGGATCGAGCGCGATGCTCTCCGAGGCCGCCCACTCCGTCGCCGACACGGTCACCGAGGTGCTGCTGCTCACCGCCCTCAAGCGCAGCGAGAAGCCCGCCGACGAGGAACACCCGCTCGGTTACGGCCCCGAGCGGTACATCTGGGCGATGCTCGCCTCCGTCGCCACGTTCGTCGGCGGCGCGGTCTTCTCCCTCTACGACGGCATCCACACCCTGGTCGCGGGCGAGGACCTCGGCGACCCGCTCATCTCGTACATCGTGCTCGCCGTGGCGTTCCTGCTGGAGGGCTACTCGCTGCGCACCGGGCTTCGGCAGGTGCGCCGGGAGGCCGTGCGGCTGGACACGCCCGCCACGCGCTACTTCCGGCTCACTCCGGACACCGCGGTCAAGGCCGTCGTGATGGAGGACTCGGCGGCGCTGGTGGGTCTGCTGCTGGCCGCGGGCGGGCTGCTCGGCGGGCAGTTGTCGGGATCCGGGGTCTGGGACGGGATCGCGTCGATCCTGATCGGTGTGCTGCTCGTGTACGTGGCCTGGGTGCTCGGCCGGTCCAACGCCCAGCTGCTGATCGGACGGCCGATTCCGCAGTCGATGCGGGCGGGGGTGCGCGAGGAGCTGCTCTCGGTGCCGCACATCATCGACGTACTGGAACTGACCACGCTCATCCAGGGGCCGTCCGAGATCCTGATCGCCGCGAAGGTCGACTTCCGGGACGTGGCCAGTGCCGAGCAGGTCGAGTGGGCCTGCGAGGAGGCGGAGCAGCAGTTGCGGGAGCGGTATCCGTCGATCCGGCGGGTGTATCTGGACCCGACGCCGGGGCTGGAACAGCGGCGCCGGGCCCGGGCCGCGGGGGACGGCCCGGTGGCCGGGCCCTGAACCGGTGCTGCCGGTCCCCTGAACCGGTGCCGCCGGGCTCAGAGCAGTCCGGCCGCGTCCAGCAGGTACTCGGTCATCGGGTCGTAGAACCGCGGGTCCAGCACGTGGTCGTCCAACGGGACGGCCACCTGGAGGGTGCCCTCGGCCTCTCCCAGGAACAGGGCCGGGTCGTTGCAGTCCGCGTAGCCGATGGCGTCCAGTCCGCGCTGGGCAGCGCACCCGGCCCAGCCGTGGTCGGCGACGACCAGGTCGGGCATGGGGCGGCTCTCCCGCTCCAGGCCGTCCAGGATCGCCGCCATCGGGGCCGGGGAGTGGGTGTGCCACAGGGTCGCTCCGCGCTCCTGCACGGCGACGTCGGCGAACTGGAAGACCATGCCCTCGTCCGCCGTGAGCCCGGACGGGATGACCATGATCTCGCAGCCGGCCGTCCGCAGGGCTGCCGCCGTCTGCCGGTGGACGTCCAGGAGCCCGCCCGGGTGACCGGTGGCGAAGAGGACCCGCTCCGTCCCGTCGGCCGCCTTCCGGAGCCGGGCCGCGGCCCGGTCCAGGGCGGCGACGGTGAGCTCGGGGTCGATGGTGTCCTGGCCGAACCGGTGCTCCGGGTCGTCGCTGACCCCGCATCTCTCGGCCATGACCGCCAGGACGTCCTGCTCGTCGCGCCACCGGTCGCCGAGCTCGAGTCCCAGCCAGAAGTGGCGGTCGCCGTTGGCGAGCTTGCGGTAGTGGGAGAGGTTGTTGTCGCGTGGGGTCGCGACGTCCCCCGCTATGCGCGTACGGACGAGGTGGTCGACGAGGGCGGCGCGGCTGGGTATCGGCATGAACCCATTGTGCCGTGGGATGTGCGCAGCGTGCCGGGTGTATTGAGTGGTGGGCGGCCTGGGGTGCGGGGGCGGGTCAGGCGGTCTCGCACTCCCCCGCCGCGGCGAAGGCGCCCCGCGCCAGCCGGTGCAGCAGCGCCGCCGTGTCCGTACGGCCGGGCAGCGCGCCGGGCCGACCGAGGTGCGGGGTCGAGTTCAGCAACCCGAAGACGGCGTGGACCGTCGCGCGGGCCTCGTGCTCGGGGAGTTCCGGGTAGAGGTCGCGGACGACTGTGACCCACACCTCGACGTACTCGCGTTGGAGCCGGCGCACCTGTTTGCGGTCGGTGTCCCGCAGGCGGTCCAGCTCGCGGTCGTGCAGGGTGATCAGGGGGCGGTCGTCGAGGGCGAAGTCGATGTGGCCCTCGATGAGCGCGTCCAGGAGTGCCTCGGGGGAGCTGTCACCGGAGGCGTCCTCGGAGACCCGTAGTCGTCCGCCGGCCAGGAGCCGTTCGCTGATGCCGACGAGCAGTTCGGCGAGCATCGCGTCCTTGCCGGGGAAGTGCCGGTAGAGGCCGGGGCCGCTGATGCCGACGGCGGCGCCTATCTCGTCGACGCCGACGCCGTGGAAGCCGCGCTCGGCGAAGAGGCGGGCGGCCTCCTTGAGGATCTGCTCGCGGCGGGTGGGGGCCGCGACGCGGGCGGCGGCATGGGTGCTCATGAGCAGTCATTCTAGACAGGTGCGTTAGCGGTCGTTAACCTAGGGAGGCAACGTTAACGCTCATTAACACCGCGGTACGGGCAAGGGGGCTCGACAGGATGCAGCAGGCACCGGTGCTGGCGAGCGCGGCCGATCCCGCCTCGGAGGCCTGGCAGGCCAACGAGGCGGCGCATCACGCGCTCACCGACGAGCTGCGCAAGCGGCTCGCCACGGCCAGGCTCGGCGGGGGTGAGAAGGCCCGCGCCCGGCATGTGGCGCGCGGAAAGCTGCTGCCCCGGGAGCGGGTGGACACGCTGCTCGACGCGGGCTCGCCCTTCCTGGAGCTGGCCCCGCTGGCGGCCGAGGGGCTGTACGGGGGCGCGGCGCCGGCCGCCGGGGTAATCGCCGGGATCGGCCGGGTCAGCGGCCGGGAGTGCGTGATCGTCGCCAATGACGCGACCGTCAAGGGCGGCACGTACTACCCGATGACCGTGAAGAAGCACCTGCGGGCCCAGGAGGTGGCGCTGGAGAACCGGCTGCCGTGTCTCTACCTGGTGGACTCGGGCGGCGCCTTCCTGCCGATGCAGGACGAGGTCTTCCCGGACCGGGAGCACTTCGGGCGGATCTTCTACAACCAGGCCCGGATGTCCGGGGCCGGGATTCCGCAGATCGCGGCGGTGCTGGGGTCCTGCACGGCCGGTGGGGCGTACGTCCCCGCGATGAGCGACGAGGCCGTGATCGTCCGCAACCAGGGGACGATCTTCCTGGGCGGACCGCCGCTCGTGAAGGCCGCGACCGGTGAGGTCGTCACCGCCGAGGAGCTGGGCGGCGGCGAGGTCCACTCCCGTACGTCGGGGGTCACCGACCATCTCGCCGAGGACGACGCGCACGCGCTGCGCATCGTGCGGAACATCGTGGCCACGCTGCCGGACAGGGGCGCGCTGCCGTGGTCCGTACAGCAGGTCGACGAGCCGAAAGTGGATCCCGCCGGTCTGTACGGCGCCGTCCCGGTCGACTCGCGCACGCCCTACGACGTGCGGGAGGTGATCGCCCGGGTCGTCGACGGCTCGCGCTTCGCCGAGTTCAAGGCGGAGTACGGGACGACGCTGATCACCGGATTCGCGCACATCCACGGCCACCCGGTCGGCATCGTCGCGAACAACGGCATCCTGTTCTCCGAGTCCGCCCAGAAGGGCGCGCACTTCATCGAGCTGTGCGACCAGCGCGGCATCCCACTCGTCTTCCTCCAGAACATCTCGGGTTTCATGGTCGGCCGCGACTACGAGGCCGGCGGCATCGCCAAGCACGGCGCCAAGATGGTCACCGCCGTCGCCTGCACCCGGGTCCCGAAGCTGACCGTGGTGGTCGGCGGGTCCTACGGCGCGGGCAACTACTCCATGTGCGGCCGGGCCTACAGCCCCCGCTTCCTGTGGATGTGGCCCAACGCGAAGATCTCCGTCATGGGCGGCGAGCAGGCCGCGTCCGTCCTCGCCACGGTCAAGCGCGACCAGCTCGGCGACGACTGGAGCGCCGAGGACGAGGAGTCGTTCAAGGCCCCGATCCGCGAGCAGTACGAGACCCAGGGCAACGCGTACTACGCCACCGCCCGGCTCTGGGACGACGGCGTGATCGACCCGATGGAGACCCGGCAGGTGCTGGGGCTCGCCCTGACCGCGTGCGCCAACGCCCCCTTGGGCGATGCCGGCTTCGGCGTCTTCCGGATGTGAGGAACCAATGACGATGTTCGACACGGTCCTCGTCGCCAACCGCGGCGAGATCGCGGTCCGGGTCATCCGGACCCTGCGCGAACTGGGCGTGCGCTCCGTCGCCGTCTTCAGCGACGCGGACGCGGACGCCCGGCACGTACGGGAGGCCGATACGGCGGTACGGATCGGTCCCGCACCGGCCTCCGACAGCTACCTGAGCGCGGACCGGCTGCTGGAGGCCGCCCGCCGCACGGGCGCACAGGCCGTCCACCCCGGCTACGGCTTCCTGGCCGAGAACGCCGGCTTCGCGCGGGCTTGCGCGGAGGCGGGGCTGGTCTTCATCGGGCCGCCCGCCGCCGCCATCTCGCTGATGGGCGACAAGATCCGGGCGAAGGAGACGGTCTCCGCAGCCGGTGTCCCGGTGGTGCCCGGCTCCACGGGCAGCGAGCTGACCGACGGCCAACTGGCGGACGCGGCCCGTGAGATCGGTATGCCGGTCCTGCTCAAGCCCTCCGCGGGCGGCGGCGGCAAGGGCATGCGGCTGGTCCGCGACGCGGCGCTGCTCGCGGACGAGATCGCCGCCGCCCGGCGCGAGGCGCGCGCCTCGTTCGGCGACGACACCCTGCTCGTGGAGCGGTGGATCGACCGGCCGCGCCACATCGAGATCCAGGTACTGGCGGACGGGCACGGCAACGTGGTGCACCTGGGCGAGCGCGAGTGCTCGCTCCAGCGCCGCCACCAGAAGATCATCGAGGAGGCGCCCTCGGTCCTGCTCGACGAGAAGACGCGCGCGGCGATGGGCGAGGCAGCCGTGCAGGCCGCCCGCTCCTGCGGATATGTGGGCGCGGGGACGGTGGAGTTCATCGTCCCGGGCAACGACCCGGCGTCGTACTACTTCATGGAGATGAACACCCGCCTCCAGGTCGAGCACCCGGTGACGGAGCTGATCACCGGCCTCGACCTGGTCGAGTGGCAGCTGCGGGTCGCGGCGGGCGAACAACTCCCGTACGCCCAGCAGGACATCACCCTCACCGGGCACGCGGTCGAGGCGCGGATCTGCGCCGAGGACCCGGCCCGCGGCTTCCTGCCCTCGGGCGGGTCGGTGCTGGCGCTGCACGAACCGCAGGGCGGCGGGGTGCGGACGGACTCGGGGCTCGCCGAGGGCGGCGAGGTCGGCAGCCTGTACGACCCGATGCTGTCGAAGGTGATCGCGTACGGCCCCGACCGGGCGACGGCGCTGCGCCGGCTGCGGGCGGCGCTCGCGGACACGGTGGTCCTCGGCGTCCCGACCAACGCGGGCTTCCTGCGCCGGCTGCTCGGCCACCCGGCCGTGGTGGCGGGCGACCTGGACACCGGCCTGGTGGAGCGCGAGGTGGACGCCCTGGTCCCGGACGGGGTGCCGGAGGAGGTGTACGCGGCGGCGGCGCTGCTGCGGCAGCACTCCCCCGAGCCGGTCCGCGCGGACGCCTGGTCCGACCCGTTCTCGGCCGGCGACGGCTGGCGGCTCGGCGGCACCCCGGCGCGTACGGTGCGGCACTTCCGGATCCCCGGCCACGACCCGGTCCAGGTGGGCCTGCGGCCGTGCGGCGCGGGCGTGGAGCTGACGTTCGGGCACGTCGGGGAGGGCGCACAGCCACCGGCCCCCGAGTCGGGCACCTGCGGCCCGCTGGGCCCGCTGCCCGGCAGCGCGGAGACGGCCAGGACCCTTTCCGTCGACGGGGGCCGGATCACGCTCGAACTCGCGGGAGTCACGCACTCGTTCGCGTACGCCGCATCCGCCGAGGGCCACTGGCTCGGCCGCGACGGCGACACCTGGCACGTCCGGGACCACGACCCGGTGGAGGCGTCGCTGACCGGCGCCGCCCGCTCCGGGGCGGACACGCTCGCCGCGCCCATGCCCGGGACGGTCACCGTGGTGAAGGTGGCCGTCGGGGACGAGGTCGCGGCCGGGCAGAGCCTGCTGGTCGTGGAGGCGATGAAGATGGAGCACGTCATCTCCGCCCCGCACGCCGGCACCGTCACCGAACTCGACGTGACCGCCGGAACCACGGTGGCCATGGACCAGGTACTGGCCGTGGTCACCCCCGTGGCCGCCGTCACCGGGGAGGAAGCATGACGACCACCGACCGCACCCTGCCGATGACCGTGGCCGCTCCGGACCTGCCCGCCCGGGTCCGTATCCACGAGGTCGGGGCCCGCGACGGGCTGCAGAACGAGAAGGCGGTCGTGCCGACCGAGGTGAAGGCGGAGTTCATCCGCCGGCTCGCGGTCGCCGGACTGACCACGATCGAGGCGACGAGCTTCGTCCACCCCAAGTGGGTGCCCCAACTGGCGGACGCGGAGCAGCTGTTCCCGATGCTCGGCGACATAGGGGACGTGGGCGACGTCGCGCTCCCGGTCCTCGTACCGAACGAGCGGGGGCTCGACCGGGCCTTGGCGCTCGGGGCGCGCCGGATCGCCGTCTTCGGTTCCGCGACGGAGACGTTCGCGGCCCGCAACCTCAACCGCACGATCGACGAGTCGCTCGCCATGTTCGAGCCCGTCGTGGCCCGCGCCAAGGCGGACCAGGTGCATGTGCGCGGCTACCTGTCGATGTGCTTCGGCGACCCGTGGGAGGGCCCCGTCCCGGTCCACCAGGTCGTCCGGGTCGCGAAGGCGCTGATGGACCTCGGCTGCGACGAGCTCTCGCTCGGCGACACGATCGGGGTCGCAACGCCCGGCCACGTACAGACCCTGCTGTCGTCGCTGAACGAATCGGGGGTGCACACCGACACGATCGGGGTGCACTTCCACGACACGTACGGGCAGGCGCTGTCCAACACCCTCGCCGCGCTCCAGCACGGCGTGTCCACCGTGGACGCCTCCGCGGGCGGCCTCGGCGGCTGCCCGTACGCGAAGAGCGCGACGGGCAATCTCGCCACCGAGGATCTCGTGTGGATGCTCGACGGCCTCGGTATCGAAACCGGGGTCGACCTCGACGAGCTCACCGCCACGAGCGTGTGGCTCGCCGGACACCTGGGCCGACCGAGCCCGTCCCGTACCGTCCGCGCGCTCTCGGCGCAGTGACCCAGTTCCCACAAGGAGTGAACGTCCCCATGACTCTGGACCACCGGCTGACCGCCGAGCACGAGGAACTCCGACGCACGGTCGAGGAGTTCGCCCACGACGTGGTCGCGCCGAAGATCGGCGACTTCTACGAACGCCATGAGTTCCCGTACGAGATCGTGCGCGAGATGGGACGGATGGGCCTGTTCGGCCTGCCGTTCCCGGAGGAGTACGGCGGGATGGGCGGCGACTACCTCGCCCTCGGCATCGCCCTGGAGGAGCTGGCCCGGGTGGACTCCTCGGTGGCGATCACCCTGGAGGCCGGGGTCTCGCTGGGCGCGATGCCGGTGTTCCGCTTCGGCACGGAGGAGCAGAAGCAGCGCTGGCTGCCGAAGCTCTGCGCGGGCGAGGCGCTCGGCGCGTTCGGCCTGACGGAGCCGGACGGCGGTTCGGACGCGGGCGGCACCCGGACGACGGCCGTGCGCGACGAGGCGACGGGCGAGTGGGTGATCAACGGCTCCAAGTGCTTCATCACCAACTCGGGCACGGACATCACCGAACTGGTCACCGTCACGGCGGTGACCGGCCGCAAAGAGAACGGCGCCCCGCTCATCTCCTCGATCATCGTCCCGTCCGGCACCCCCGGCTTCACGGTCGCCGCCCCGTACTCCAAGGTCGGCTGGAACGCCTCGGACACCCGTGAACTCTCCTTCTCGGACGTCCGCGTCCCGCTGGAGAACCTGCTGGGCGAGGAGGGCCGCGGCTACGCGCAGTTCCTGCGGATCCTGGACGAGGGCCGGATCGCCATCTCGGCGCTGTCGACGGGCCTCGCGCAGGGCTGTGTGGACGAGTCCGTGAAGTACGCCGCCGAACGGCACGCGTTCGGGAAGCCGATCGGTGCCAACCAGGCGATCCAGTTCAAGATCGCGGACATGGAGATGCGAGCCCACATGGCCCGCATCGGCTGGCGCGACGCGGCGTCACGCCTGCTGGCGGGCGAGCCGTTCAAGAAGGAGGCGGCGATCGCCAAGCTGTACTCCTCGACGGTGGCGGTGGACAACGCCCGCGAGGCGACGCAGATCCACGGTGGCTACGGCTTCATGAACGAGTACCCGGTGGCGCGGATGTGGCGCGACTCCAAGATCCTGGAGATCGGCGAGGGCACGAGCGAGGTGCAGCGGATGCTGATCGCCCGGGAGTTGGGGCTTCCGGCCTGACGCGGGACTGCGGTTGGCAGTCCGCCCCGACTGACTGACGTGGTCTTCAGCCTGCGCGGCGTGGACGTGGGATCGTTCGCTCCATCGTCCACGCCGCACGGGTGCGGAGATCAGGCCAGGGGCTCGCCCTGGCGGAATCCGAACGATCAGGCGTGGTCGCGGCGTTCCAGGATGTAGAGGTCCCAGCTGTCGGGATCACCGATGTAGACGAACAGCTTCGGGTGCTCGGACGTCCCGAACACCTCCCAGGCGTCCATGGGGCAGTCGTCGACGTACACCTCCACCTTCTGGGACCACGATCCCGCACCCGGGTCGTACCCCCAGCCTCCGGTACCGGTGCACTCGTGCGTCTCGGGCCCGGACGAGTAGCCGTAGCCGAACATCTCGACGCGCGTCGCCGTGGCCTCGCCGCCCACCGTGAGGACGAGCGTGCCGCCCTTCCCGTCGGACCACGTCCCGGCGACTCCCTCCACACCCAGCTGCGGAGGCTCGTATCCGATCCCGGCGAACAGGGCGATCCCGGCAACCGTGGCTGCGGTGACGACAGCGAGCGTTCCGTACAGCACCACCCGCCCGAACAACGCACCACCGGAGAGCCACCGGCGATCCGGGAGCAGCGGCCTTCGGGCCACCAGTGCAGTGACAGTGAGCCCCCCTGTCACCGCAAGCCATCCGCCGAGGCCCGCCAGGACACCTGCCTCCACGAGCACCGCCGCGGCCGGGGCCGATCCGACGGCCGCCAGCACCGGAACCCACCACCATGCCTCGCGCCCCGCAAACCGGCGGCCGAGCCACCCGGCCACGACGAGCAGCGGCATCACCACGCCGACCGACAGCAGGACGGCGAGAACCGCCCCGACCACCGCCATGACCGCCGCACCCAGGATCAGGACGAACAGCCCCATCGCGCTGTAGGGACGGCCAGGGCTCTCCTGGGTCTGCCCCCACACGAAGAATGCGATCACCCCGATCGCCGCCTCGACGAACAGCACCAGCATCGAAGCCGTCAGTACGACGCCGAACCTGTCCCTCACGCGCACCTGTGGCGACACCGGCTCCTGAAGTTTTGAGCTCATTCAAATCCCCTCCCGTCCCGCATCCTCCTCCAGCAGGCCGGAGCCCCCGCAAGGGGTAGCGCCGAGGTAAGCCCAAAAGCCGCTAGTTGTTGATCTTGAGGACCTGGCGGCTCCACTGCGCTGACTTCTCTACGTCGCCAAGACCGCGGCCGTGCGTTCGTCGTGTTCGCGCAGCATCCGCATGACCGTCGCTGGCGAGGGGTGCTGCCCCTTCTTCGCACCGGTGGTGATGACGAGCCGCTTGGCGATGTCGCGCAGGCTCATCCCCTTCTCGTCGCGCAGGTGGAGGGCCATGGAGAGCATGGAGTCGTCGGTGACGCCGGCGCCGCCGATGGTCTTGCCGCGCTTGCGGGCGGACTCGTGCCCTTCGAGGGTGCGGTCGCGAATGCACTCGCGTTCCATGCCGGACATGGCGGCCAGCACGGTGAAGACGATGCCGGAGGGATCGTGCGAGCCCTTTAGCTCCCCGGTGAGGAACTCCAGGCCGACGTCGCTCGCCTTCAGTTCCTCGGCGAGCATGGCGAGTTCGATGCCGCGGCCGAGGCGCTTGTGTTCGTGGACGACGAGGGTGACAGCGACGCCGGAGGAGCGGATCTCACCGGCGAGCCTCACAGCGGCCTCCAGCTCGGGGCGCTTGGCGGCGCGGGTGGAGATCTTCTCCGAGAAGACCCGGGTGACCCCAGCTTCGGCGAGGGAGTCCAGCTGCGCATCCAGGGACTGCCGCGCGGTCGAGGCGCGGGCGTACCCGAGACGAACGTGTCCGACCGGCTCGGCGCCGGCGCTCGCGGGCCGGGGCAGCTCGGCCCACACCGCGCCCGGCTTGCGCACGGCGGGGGTCGGCACGTTGAGCACCTTGGCGAGTTGGGGCACAAGGCGGAAGCGGGCGGTGTGGTACTGGATCGCCACCCTGCCCTTGGAGGTGCGGCACGCGGAGCCCGCCGGGGTGGCGCAGGTGGACATCGGGCAGGCGTGCGATTCCACGCGCTTGAAGTCGTCGCTCACGCCCCAGACCGTTTCATGAGGGCGTTTCAGACGTCCAGTCGTTTGCAACAACTCATGAAACATGATCGCCCCAGGTGGGCCGTCGGGCGTCGGGGTGTTTCACGAGCGACCACCTATGAAACAGAATGCGCGGCACCGAAGGCATCACTCTGCACCGCCTGAGACCTGAAAAACGACCACGGTCGGCCCTCGTAGCAATCCGCGCTGTTTGGCCCCGCATTCCTGCGATGCGGGGCCAAACAGCGCAGCCGAGTACGCCGGTCCACACGCGATCACTCGTCGCCCACTGCCCCAGCTCTCCCTTCGCGCGGTCGGAGGAGTTGGCATGAGTAGTTCGGCGAGGCGGCGGTGGTCGTGATGATGTGGCGGTCCGGGGCAGACTCCCGCTTCTCTGAGCTGGCTAGATCCCGGTGTCGGGGTCGGTCAGTCGTTGCGGAGCTTACCGAACTCCTCGATCAGCACGGGATACTGCTCTTTGCCGTGTCCGGCGGCGATCGCCCGGTCTGCCATAGTCTTGAGCAACTTCGGCAGTTCGGCGTTCACCCCCACTGCCTCGCTCTCCTCGATCAGGTGCTCCATCGCCCGTGCGTCGGTCTCCAGGGCGGATACCTCGGCGGGAAAGGAACCGCTGTCGATCTGCTCGGCGTATCCAGGCAGCCATTCGGCCACACCGGCGGCGATCTGCCGCGCGAACGGTGCATACGTCGCGGCGTCGACGCCGACCGTCCTGAGCATGGCCGTGCCCTGGAGCCAGGCGTTCAGGACGCTCCACATCATGGCCAGGCCGGCCACGTCGTACAGCGACGCAAGCCCATGGTCCGCCCCCAGGTAGGCGACGGTGCCGAGCGCGCCGAGTGCCGACTCGTGCGCCTCGAAGTCCGTCTGCGGCCCGCTGTGCAGAATCACCGCATCGGCGGTGCCGATGGCCGACGGGATGGCCATGATGGCGCCGTCCAGGTAGCGGCTACCACGCTGCTCGGCCCATCGGGCGGCTTCCCTGGCCTGGGACGAGCTTCCCGAGGTCAGGTTGATCAACATCGTGCCGTCCAGCTCGACATCGTCCGCGCCGAGCAGCTCGTACAGGGCCGGGTAGTCGGTGACGCAGATGATCGTCAGTGAACCTGCCTCGAGCGCGTCGCCAATGGTCGGTGCCAGCCGTGCACCCTGGGCCACCAGTTGGTCGGCTTTGGAGGAAGTGCGATTCCACACGATGGTGGGATGCCCGGCTTTCAGGAACGCGTCGGCGAGTGCCTGGCCCATCAGGCCGAGTCCGATGATGGTCACGGGTGTTTCGGTGCTGTCGTTCATGACAGCATCGTCAACGTTGATACCGGTGTGAAGGTCAAGTGAGGTAGCGATGCGGATCGGGGAACTGAGTCGTCGGACGGGAGTCCACACTCATCAGTTGCGTTACTACGGAGCCCAGGGGCTGCTGGAGGCGGACCGTGGCGCCAACGGATATCGCGAGTACGACGAGAACGCCGTACTGCGAGTGAAGCAGATCCGGCACTTGCTTGGTGCCGGTCTGTCTTCCGAGGACATCGCGTACGTGCTGCCGTGTGCGCTCGGCGAGGCCCCGGAGCTGCCCGGATGTCCCGAGTTGCTGGCCGCGATGCGGTCACGGCTGCAGCGACTGAACGATCAGATGGCCACCCTCGCCCAATCTCGCGATGCTCTTGCCGCCTACATCGATGCGGCCGAGCGAACGGGCAGCGAGAGCTACCCACCCTTTGACGGTGCTGACCTGGGTCCCGTCCCCGCCTAAGGAGCCGCGATGTTGTCCTTGGCCCAAGCGTCGCCTTGACTGTGCCCGCGAAGACGCCGTGGCTAGGCCGATGATCTGTCGCGTCAGGCAGCTGCGCCGAAGCCGGAGGCGACTGGTTCCTGCTCGCGGAGCCGAGTGAAGTCGACGTCGAGTTTCGGGTTGTACGCCTCGGGCTGGATGCCGAGTTCGTGGGTGGAGTACTCGCCGAACCGTTTGATGTGCTCGGTCAGGTACGGCGAGATGTGGGCCAGGTCCTCCGGGTCGATTTCCCAGCCCTCCTCCAGGAGCTGGCGGACGATTTCCGCAATGTCCAGGGCGTTGTGGAAGATCACCGCGTTCGTGAGCAGGGCGTTGAACTTCATCGCCTTCTCCTGCTCGATGGGGTCGTTGTCGGCGAGGACGCCTTGGTTGCCGAAGCCGACCCATTGGGAGAACCGGTTGAACGACTCGACCTTGTTCGTCGCCGCGGTCACCCGTCGGCGCAGCGGCGCGTCGGAGAGGTAGCGCAGCAGCTGCGCCGTGCGGATCACACGGCCGACCTCGCGGAACGCGGTGTAGGTGGAGTTCTTGTGCGAGCCCGACCGCAGCCGCTTCAGCAGAGTCGACGAGGAGATGGCGCCCTCACTCACGGAGACAGCGACCTTCATCAGGTGCCGGAACTGGGCCTCGATCAGGTCCCAGTCGATGACGTTCTTGCCCGCCTCCCCTAACAGGGAGTCGATGTGCACGTACTCGCTCTGCTTGGACGGGCGGTAGAAGGTCAGACCCTTCCAGTTCCTGATCCTGGGCATCAGATCGAAGCCCAGCAGGTGCGCCAGGGCGAAAACGGGAACGCTCTGGCCCTGGGTGTCGGCGTGCACGGTGGTGGGCTTGACCTCGGAGGTGTTCTTGAGGGAGGCCCTCGATGATGTAGACGGCCTCCCACACTCCGCACGGGATGAAGTGCGTGAACAGCGCGATGTAGGTGTCGGAGATGTGGTGGTAGGCGACTCCGCCCGCCTTGCCGTAGCGCACGCTTGTCTCGGCGAGCAGGTTGTTGAGGTAGGTGTCCATGTGGGTGCCGTCCGCCGCCACGGCGGTGCCGTCGCCCCACGCCTGGGAGATGTCGAGGCGGGCGTGCGCGTTGACCAGGTCGGCGACGGCCTCGTTCAGCCGCGCGATGGAGAAGTGCCGGTTGGCCACGTACGACAGCTCATGACCGGACACCCCGGGGATGTGCTTGGCCGCCTCGTACGGGCCCATGTTGGTGCCCTTGACGAACGTGGTGAGCACGTACCGGCCGATCGGGTCCTTCAGCTTCGGGGCGTTGCCCGAGGGTGGGCCGAAGCGGCGCCACCACTCCACCCAGTACGCGGTGTGGGCCACGATCCCCATCAGTGTGCGCTCCGGCATCCGGGCCTTGACCACCTGCTCTAGGCGCTTCGCCGAGGGCCGCTGCCCCTCGGAACGGTGCGGCTTCAGTGACGGGATGCCGGTCTCGGGGTCGATGACCAGGCCCTCGTTGTCCGGATACCCGGCATCCGCCGCCGCGGCGGCGCGGCGCAGCTGGTCCTCCAGCTGCCGGCGGAAGGACGCCGCGTCGAAAGCACCGGCCTCGCCCTCCTCGCACAGCCCGACCTCCACCAGGTAGTCGGCCAGCTCCTCCTGGACGTCCTCCCACGCGAGCAACTGCTCGCTCCAGTCGGCGTACTCCTCCGAGCCGACCACCGCGACGTCCCCGGTGCGCAGCTCCTCGGCGAGGTGGGTGAAGACCATCGCCTCGAAGTGCTTGCGCACGAACCGGCCCGGCCGCGTCTTGTCGAGCACGGCCTTGCGCCAGTTCTGCGTGGCGAAGGAGATGTCGACGGTCTTGCCGTCCTCGCCGATCGCGGTGACGTACTCGCCGTGGGCGCTCTTGTGCCGCATCGCGTGCACGAGCGCGGCCAGCACCCGCCCGTCCTCGGACGTCGCGGTGAACTCCAGCTTCTCCGCCAGGTCGAACATCACCGACCGGTCCCGGCCGAGCTGCCCGTACAGCAGCACCTCCCAGAAGTTTCCGTGATGCGCGGAGACCTTCTCGATCTGCTCGTACTGCCCCGCGAACCCGTCGAAGCCCTCCACCGCCTTGGTGACCGCCCCCAGGCCCCGGCCTGCACCACCTGCGCCTTCGCCAGGGCCAGGACCGCCGAAGAGACCTCTCCCCTCCCAGGCGCCGGGCAACCTCCTCCACCGGCGCCGCCCCGTCCAGCCCGTCCAGGGCCTTCACCGCCTCCGCGGTCATCGCCGCGGCCTTCGCCAACGCCTCCTGGGCGGGGCCACCGTCGTCGAGTTTCTTGAGCACGGTGCGGTAGTTCCCGATCAGGGCCTCGACGATCTCCCGCTCGGCGAGCCGGATCTCCTCCAGCTCCTCCTTGGCCCTCTTGATCTTCATCGCGACCCGCTTGCAGAACATCGTCGCCAGATCGTCCCGCACCCGCATCCGTGCCTTGTGAGCGACGCAGGCCAGCAGCGCGATCCGCTTGACGGCCGCGCAGTCCCGCAGTTCGGAGGCGTCCGCCGCATCTGCTTCCCCGGCGAAGTCGGTGACCTTCGGCGAGGCGACGCCATCCACCCACACCGCGGTGTCCCCAAGCTTGTCCAGCCACTCCAGGTGCGTGAACAGGCGCTTGAAGTGCGACCAGCTCGGGCCCTGGGCGGTGTGCTTCAGCCGGTTGAACTGCGTGGTGCCGTCGCTGTCGCGTTCTTCCAACAGCCGCAGCATCCCCGCCTGCTCGGCGAGGCTCATCCGGTCGTGGATGCCGCAGCAGATCGAGGTGTTCACCTCTGTGCGGATCGTGGAGGTCATCGTGTCGAAGGTGGAGAACGCCGGCAGTTCCAGCCCGGCCGCCACCACCTTCTCCAGCGCGATATTGATCAGGTCGGCGGGCCGGTTCTTCGACGCGGCCTCCTTGCGGATCGCCGCCTCAGCGATCTGCCGCGCCTGGGACTGCTGGTATGTCGTCCCCACCCGCTGGCACACCTCCGTACGCTGCCGCTCAGCGGTGCGGCCCGTCTCGTACAGCGGGAGCGTGCCCTCCGGCAGCTCGACCGTACGGCGGACGAAGTCGACCACCATCTCCGGGTAATCGTCCGGCTTCGGGAACCGGCCCATCCGCTGATGCGCCTTCAGCGCCAGCAGCAACGCGAGCTGATGACCGTCGGAGTCCATCCGCTCAGCTGCCCACGCAGCCTCCTCCCGCGTCGGCGCGAAAGAGAGATGCAGCTCATGCGCGGTGATCAGCCGCTTGAACCGCGGGTACGCGGTCCGCTCGATCGAGGTCACAAGTCCCGCCCGAGGCCCAGAGATCAGTCAGCATCAGCACCAACGACCTACGGCCGAAAGGGTGACGACTGATACCGCGCAGGGCGCCAAGATCAAGTACTGGCGGCTTTTGGGCTTACCTCGGCGCTACCCCCGCAACTGGGTCCTACGAGTCGACTCACAAGGCGGACGAAGCCGGCACCAGCCGTTGCGACATCCGAACTCCCCCTGGAACTAAACCTTTCGGATCTGGAGCACCTCAGGTCCGGGCCGAGCGATCGGCGGTTCCCGCTGGGGCGGCGCGACGGAGCAAGGCATGCCGGAAAGGCACTAACGCCAGGGATCGAGCGCGTGCTTGCCACGGGTCTGTCCCGCTTCGAGTCGCTGCAGTACCGACGCTCCCTCGGCCAGGGAGTGAACCTGCGGAGTGCCGGGCGGGTACACGCCGTGAGCGATCAGCGCCTCGATCTCGACGAGCAACGACTGGTAGAGGGACGGGGCTGCGGCCGCCAGCGCACCGATGTGCAGGCCCTTGAGCTGAACCTGGTGAGTGAAGACCAGGTCGTGCGTGCTCACAGTGGCGTCGCCGGAAGCGGCACCGAACACGACGACGCGCCCGGTGAAGGGTTTGGTGACCGCCAGGCCGGCCTCGAACGTGGCCTGTCCCACCGATTCCAGGACCACGTCGACCCCGCCGGTCAGGCGGCTGATCTCCGCGGCCAGATCGGGGCGTGCGCTGTCCAGGACTTCGTCGGCGCCGAGTGCTTTGACGGTGTCGTGCTTGGCCGGTGACGCCGTGGCGATCACGCGGGCACCGTAGTGGCGGGCGAGGCGGACGGCTGCCTGCCCCACTCCTCCTGCCGCGGCGTGAACGAGCACCACCTCACCCGCCTTGATCTCGCCCAACGGCTTCAGTGCCGCCAAGGCGGTGGCCCAGTTCAGTACCAGGCCGAGGGCTTCGGCGTCGCTCCAGCCGGAAGGCACGGGGAGTGCGCCGGCGGCCGGCATCGTCATGTACTGCGCGAAGGCGCCCGGTCCGGCTCCGACGACATGGGCGCCGAGCGGAAGCGGGCTCTCGACGTCCGGGCCGATGCCCACGATCTCGCCGGCGGCTTCGAAGCCCGCCGCATAGGGCGCCTGCGGGCCTCCCTCGTACGTGCCATGGGTCTGCATGACGTCAGCGAAGTTGACCCCGGCGGCGCCCACGCGGATCAGGTACTCGCCGGGCCCTGGGGCGGGACGGCGCGAATCGGTCGTGAGGGTCAGGTCCTTCGGCCCTCGGTGCGACCGCTGGACCAGTGCTCGCATCGTCTGCCCGGCGCTGTGCTGCTGCTCGTTGGTCTTCATGCACGAAACGTAGGAGTCTCACACTTGTGTCAAGGTCAAGCGGCCGTCATCGGCCGGTGCGACGAGCCTCCCGCAGGTAGGCATCGAGTGCCGCCTGCTGATCACTGAGAACGGCGATACGCGCAGCGAGGCGATCGCGATGGGCCTGCACCTCGTGCAGGAACTCCGCATGCACCACGTCCGTGCCACCGTCAGATCCGTCGGTGAGGCCGGGCAGGGCTTCTCTGATCAACCGCACGGGCAGGCCGGACTCCAGCAGCGAGCGGATGACGAGCACCTGGTCGACAGTGGACTGGCAGTAGTCGCGGAACCCGTTACTGAAACGACCGGGGACGATCAAGCCCTCATCCTCGTAGTGCCGCAACGACCGCGCACTCACACCACTGGCTCTGGAAGCTTCGCCGATCTTCATACCTGGAGGCAACGTCCAGACGCACCGTAATCTTCCAGCACGCATCGCGACCAGGTCAGGCTTGATCAGGCGTCAATACCCTTATGTCCGGCGACAACTGGGTGCTGCGGGTGCGGACCTGGCTGTTCGTTGGACGCCCCTTCGGTCGGAGTCCACTGCCCAGCGCCGCCCGGGCAGGATCGCGTCGAGCAGGCCGGGAAGGGCCTCAATTAGTTCGACAGCAGCCGCCCCGTCCCGGCAGAGTCCGCCCATGAAGCCGCAGCACTGGCCCCTGTACGGGCTCCGCATCCGCACCCCCCGTCTGGAACTACGCCTCCCGGACCTGGAGTTGCTGGACAAGCTGGCCTCCGTCGCCGTCGACGGGGTGCACGCCCCGGACGTCATGCCGTTCACCGTCCCCTGGACCGACTGCCCGCCTGACGAACGCGGGCGGGCGGTGTTCCAGCATGTGCTGAGCACCGTCGCCAACTGGTCGCAGCGGGACTGGTCGTTGAGCCTCGCCGTCGTGCACGAGGGCCGGGTGGCCGGGCGGCAGGACCTGATGGCGAAGGACTTCGCGGTGACCGGCGAGGTCGAGACCGGCTCCTGGCTGGGGCTCGCCCACCAGGGCCGGGGCATCGGCACCGAGATGCGGGCCGCCGCCCTGCATCTCGCCTTCGCCGGGCTCGGCGCCGGTACGGCCGTCTCGGCGGCGATGACGGACAACCCGCGGTCGCTGGGCGTCTCGCGGCGGCTCGGGTATCTCCCGGACGGACTGACGGTCGCGGCGCTGCGGGGCGAACGGGTCACGCTTCAGCGGCTGCGTCTGGAGCGGGACCGGCGGGAGGAGCACCGCTCGGTCGAGGTCACGGTCGAGGGGCTCGACGGCTGCCGGGCGATGTTCGGCGCATGACGCTGCTGGTGCACACGTACGTACGCGGCAGAAGTGGCAAGGACCACTTCCTCGACGATCCCGAACACGGCCTCACCCTCGCCGGGTTCGAGAGCAGCCGGACCAAGCTGGGGGGCTCGCTGCCGGTGCGCGACCTCGGAGCCCGGTTCCTCCCGCAGTTGGCCGTCGGCAACCTCTGCGTGGATCCGGAGGACGTCCTGGCCCTCCTCTCCGAATGCGCGCTGCTGCGCGAGCACATCGCGGAGCTCGCCGCGCACAGCGGCTACGCCGACGACTACGTGGCGGAGCGGCTGGCCAACATCACCGCGGCCGCCGTTCGCGCCCAGGACGTGGCCGGCGGCGTCATCGTCTGGTGGAACGGGGCGGGACGGGGCCGTCGGCGGACTCGACAGCTTGTGAGGTTAGGCTAACCTTCGTTCGAACTTGTCACCGGCCGGTCTCCGGCTCGTACGAAAGCGGATTCCGTCATGCGCACTGCCCGAGTGTCCCGTCCCACCCGCCGCGGCCTGCTGGCCATGGGCGGCGCAGTCGGCCTGGGTGCCGTGCTGGCGGCCTGCGGTGACAGTGACTCGAAGGACTCCGGTTCCGCCGGTTCCAAGGGCGCCGACGCCGGGCCGTGGAGCTTCAAGGACGACCGCGGGCAGACCGCCGAGGCCAAGTCCGTCCCGAAGAACATCGTCGCTTTCACCGGTGTCGCCGCCGCGCTCCACGACTACGGCGTCGAGGTCAAGGCCGTCTTCGGCCCGACGAAGACGAAGGACGGCAAGGCCGACGTGCAGGCGGGCGACCTGGACATCAGCAAGGTCGAGATACTCGGCAACGTCTGGGGCGAGTTCAACGTCGAGAAGTACGCGGCCCTCGGCCCGGACCTGCTCGTCACCGCGATGTGGGAGAAGGACGCCCTCTGGTACGTGCCGGACGCGTCCAAGGACAAGATCCTGAAGCTCGCCCCGAGCGTCGCCCTGTGGGCTGCCCAGACCACGATCCCCAAGGCGATCCAGCGCCACGAGGACCTCGCCGCCTCGCTCGGCGCCGATGTGAAGGCCAAGACGGTCACCGACGCGAAGGCCCGCTTCGAGAAGGCCGCGGCCCGGCTGCGCGCCGCCGCGAAGTCCAAGCCGAACATCAGGGTGATGGTCGGCTCGGCCAGCCAGGACCTGTTCTACGTCTCGCTCGCCAAGACGTCCGCCGACACCCTGTACTTCCAGGAGCTCGGCGTGAAGTTCGTCGAGCCGAAGGTGGACGCGGCGGGCTTCTTCGAGGAGCTGAGCTGGGAGAACGTCGACAAGTACGAGGCCGACATCATCATGATGGACAACCGCTCCTCGGCCCTGCAGCCCGACGCCCTCACCTCCAAGCCGACCTGGGCGCAGCTGCCCGCCGTCAAGGCCGGCCAGGTCGTCCCGCGTACCACCGAGCCGATCTACAGCTACGACAAGTGCGCGCCGATCCTCGAGGACCTCGCGAAGGCCATCGAGGACGCGAAGAAGACCGCCTGACCATGACGACCGCCACCGCCGTGTCCGACGTCGAGCCCTTCCGGCTGTTCCGGCTGACCGTCCTGCGCACCCGGCGGCTGGGGCCGTCCATGCACCGGGTCACGTTCGGCGGGCCGGGGCTGGACGGGTTCGCCTCCGGGGGCCGCGATCAGAGCCTGTCGCTGTTCCTTCCGCACCCCGGACAGCCGGAACCAGTCGTTCCGGTCGATAACGAGGGCAACTGGTTCGGCCCCTGGCGGGCCCTTCCGGCCGAGGAGCGGGCGGTGCTGCGCTCGTACACGGTTCGCGCGCAGCGTCGTACGGAAGGCGGTTCGGCCACCGAGGCCGACATCGATTTCGCGCTCCACGAGGACGGCGGTCCGGCCTGCCGCTGGGCCGCCGCGGCCTCCCCCGGTGACGTGTTGAAGGCGCTGGGACCGGCTGTCGAGGACAACACCGCCGTCCGTTTCCGCCCGCCCCAGGACACCGACTGGGTGCTGGTCTGGGCCGACGAGACGGCGCTGCCCGCCGCGACGGCCGCCCTGGAATGGCTGCCGGCCCACCTGCGGGCCCGGGTCTGGCTGGAGGTCCCGCACAGCGAGGACCGCCAGGCGGTCGACACCGCGGCCGACGCCCGGATCAGCTGGCTGGTGCGGGACGAGGACGCGCCGGACGCCGTGGAGGCCGTGCGCGCGACGGAACTGCCCGAGGGAACCCCGTACGTCTGGATCGCGGGCGAGGCGGCGAAGGTGCGCGCCATGCGACGGCACCTGGTGCGCGAGCGCGGCTTCGACCGCAAGCGGGTGACGTTCGTCGGCTACTGGCGCCGCGGCCTGAGCGAGGAGCAGCTCCGCGAGGCGGCGGAAGCCACCCCGGCGACGGACTGAGCCCGTCCAGCACCTCAGGCCCGCCTGGCACCTCCGGCCCGCCCAGCACCTCCGGCCCGTCCAGCACCTCAGACCCGCCCGGCACCTCCGGCCCGTCCAGCACCTCAGACCCGCCCGGCACCTCCGGCCCGTCCAGCACCTCAGACCCGCCCGGCACCTCCGGCCCGTCCAGCACCTCAGACCCGCCCAGCGCCCCAAGCCCGTCCGGCGATTGAGGACATCTTTGACAGCCCGTCCGGCGATTGAGGACGCCTTCCGCCGGCCTGGCCCCGCAAACCGAGCCCGTCCGGCGATTGAGGACGTCCCCAACCGCCGGCCGGACCCACCGCTCACCCCGCCGCTGCCGGCTCCGCCGGCCACGGCACCTGGGGCGACCGGTAGTAGTCGATCCCCAGCGCGGTGAACCGCGGCCCGAGCGCCGCGAGGCGCACCTTGTACGTGTCCCAGTCGTGCGTCTCGGCCGGGGACCAGCCCAGCTCCGCCGCCCCGGGCAGCCGCGGGAACGCCATCGCGTCGATGTCGTCGCTGTCGGTCAGCGTCTCCGCCCAGATCGGCGCCTCGACCCCGAGCACCGCGTCCGCCGGGGCGCCGGTGAGGTAGGTCGCCGGGTCCCAGTCGTAACTGCGCTGCACCTCGACCAGGCCGGCCCACTTCAGGCCCAGCACGGTCTGCTCGTTGTACTTCATGTCGAGGTACACCCGGTCCGCCGGTGACAGCACGAGCTTGGTGCCGTTCTTCGCCGCGTCCACCACCTGCTGCCGGTCCGCGGCGCTCGTCTTGTCGTACCCCCAGTACTGGGCGACGGCACCCTTGACCGGCTCGGCCCCGGTGAGCTGGTGCCAGCCCATCACGGTCTTGCCGTACTTCCCGACGACGGCCTGCGCCCGCTCCATGATCTTGGCGTAGTCCTCGTGGCTGGTGGAGTGCGCCTCGTCACCGCCGATGTGGATGTAGCGGCCGGGGGTCAGCTCGGCCAGTTCACCGATGACGTCGTCGATGAACTTGTACGTGACGTCCTTGGCGGCGCACAGCGAGCTGAAGCCGACCTTGATCCCGGTGTAGAGCGGCGGGGCGACGCCGTCGCAGTTCAGCTCCGCGTACGAGGCGAGGGCCGCGTTGGTGTGGCCGGGCATGTCGATCTCGGGCACCAGTTCCAGGTGGCGGGAGGCCGCGTACCGCACGAGCTCCTTGTACTGGCTCTTGGTGTAGTAGCCGCCGGGACCGCCGCCGACCTCCGTGGAGCCGCCGTACGTGGCCAGCTTCGGCCAGGAGTCGATGGCCAGGCGCCAGCCCTGGTCGTCGGAGAGGTGCAGGTGGAAGGTGTTCATCTTGTACAGCGCGATCTGGTCGATGTAGCGCTTGACCTCGTCGACCGAGAAGAAGTGCCGCGAGACGTCGAGCATCGCTCCCCGGTAGGCGTAGCGCGGCACGTCGGTGATGCTGCCGCCGGCGACCTTCCACGGCCCCTTCTGGCGGCTGTCGCGCTCCACCTGGGCGGGCAGGAGCTGACGCAGCGTCTGGACGCCGTGGAAGAGCCCTGCGGGCTTGCGGGCGGTGATGGTGACGGAGCCGTGCCCCGACGTGAGGGTGTAGCCCTCGGCGCCCAGTTCGCTGTCGCGGGAGCCGAGCCGGAGCCGGATGCCGTCGTGGCCGGCCCGGTCCGTGACCGGCAGGGAGTACCCGGTGGAGGGGCGCAGCACGCCCGCCAGGTACTCGCCGATCTTGCGGGCCTCGCCGGACGAGCCGTCGACGCGGATCCTGGTGGAGCCGGTGATGGAGTACGGGGATCCGCCCGGTCTCACGGAGGCGGGGGCGGGCACGACCTGGCCCAGCGGCCGGGGCGCCGACGCGGCGGGGCTGCTGCCCACCGCGGACGCCGTGGGGGCCGCGCAGGCCGTGGAGATACCGGCCGCCGTGACGAGAAGCAGCGAGCCGAGAAGACGGGGTAGAGCACGGGGAAGAGCACTGCGCTGCGTCGTGTGCAGTCTCACAGCCGGGTCCCTTTCTACTGGGTCACACCTGGATCTCCTGACCATTCGCACCGTCGCCATGCGTACCGCGTGCCTCACGGATGGTCAAGGTGTAGACCACTTCCCCGCATCGCCCGCGGCTGAACGTGGCCGACCTTCCGGGGCCTCTGGCCGAATTCATCCCGTCGGCCCCGGGGCCCTTCCGCACGGCCGGTCCGGGCCCGCATGTGTTGGTGCGGGAGCTCAGGAATCACCCAGAACGGAAAAATGAGCGCCACTTGACCACATCTGTGCCCGATATCGGGCAGGATTGTTGCGCCCGAGCTCCTTCCGCCGCAATATCGACGAGTGCTCGAACGCCGCTCGTCGTACGACGACCTCATTGACCACCTGATGCGCAGCACCGCCCTCCCACGCGGTGAGGCAGCCCGGGTGATCCTCGACGTACTCGCCTACTTCGACGAGACGACCGACGTCTTCGTCCGCCGTCGCCACCGCGAACTGCAGTCGGGCGGGCTGGTCAACACGGAGATCTTCGAACGGATCTCGGCCGAGCTGCCGCACCGGGCGGTCGCGCCGCCGGAGCTCTCGCTCCGCCAGCTGCGCCGCATCGTCTACGGCTGAGACCGGCAGAACGTCAGTCCGGTCCGCGGCCGGGCACCCACTTACTTGCTTGGACCTGTACGTACGTCGATGGAGGGCAGAGGCTCTATGTGCGGAATCGTCGGTTATATCGGAAAGCGTGATGTGGCCCCGCTGCTGCTGGAAGGTCTGCAGCGGCTGGAGTACCGGGGTTACGACTCCGCGGGCATCGTCATCACCGGCAAGCCGGCGGCCGGCAAGCCCGCCGCGCTGAAGATGGTCAAGGCCAAGGGCCGGGTCCGCGAGCTGGAGTCCCGGGTGCCCAAGCGCTTCACCGGCACCACCGGCATCGCCCACACCCGCTGGGCCACCCACGGCGCACCGAGCGACGAGAACGCCCACCCCCACATGGACGCCGACAACAAGGTCGCCGTCGTCCACAACGGCATCATCGACAACGCCTCCGAGCTCCGCGCGAAGCTCGTCGCCGACGGCGTCGTCTTCCTCTCCGAGACCGACACCGAGGTGCTGGTCCACCTGATCTCCCGCTCGCAGGCCGTCTCCCTGGAGGAGAAGGTCCGCGAGGCGCTGAAGTCCGTCGAGGGCACGTACGGCATCGCCGTCATGCACGCCGACTTCAACGACCGCATCGTCGTCGCCCGCAACGGCTCCCCGGTCGTGCTCGGCATCGGCGAGAAGGAGATGTTCGTCGCCTCCGACGTCGCGGCCCTCGTCGCGCACACCCGCCAGATCGTCACCCTGGACGACGGCGAGATGGCCACCCTCAAGGCCGACGACTTCCGTACGTACACCACCGAGGGCTCGACCACGACGGCCACGCCCACCACGGTGGAGTGGGAGGCCGAGTCGTACGACATGGGCGGCCACGACACGTACATGCACAAGGAGATCTCCGAGCAGGCCGACGCCGTGGACCGCGTGCTGCGCGGCCGCATCGACGACCGCTTCTCCACTGTGCACCTGGGCGGCCTGAACCTGGACGCCCGCGAGGCCCGCGGGGTCCGCCGCATCAAGATCCTGGGCTGCGGCACCTCGTACCACGCGGGCATGATCGGCGCCGGCCTCATCGAGGAGCTGGCCCGCATCCCCGCGGACGCCGAGCCCGCGTCCGAGTTCCGCTACCGCAACCCGGTCGTGGACCCCGACACTCTGTACGTCGCCGTCTCCCAGTCCGGTGAGACGTACGACGTGCTCGCCGCGGTCCAGGAGCTCAAGCGCAAGGGCGCCCGCGTCCTCGGCGTCGTGAACGTCGTCGGCTCGGCGATCGCCCGCGAGGCCGACGGCGGCATGTACGTCCACGCGGGCCCCGAGGTCTGCGTCGTCTCCACCAAGTGCTTCACCAACACCGTGGTCGCCTTCGCGCTGCTCGCCCTGCACCTGGGCCGCATCCGCGACCTGTCGGTCTCCGACGGCAAGCGGATCATCGAGGGGCTGCGCAAGCTGCCCGAGCAGATCGGTCAGATCCTCGAGTCGGAGGACGAGATCAAGAAGCTGGCCGAGGAGTACGCGGGCGCGCAGTCGATGATGTTCATCGGCCGTGTCCGGGGCTACCCCGTCGCGCTGGAGGCCTCCCTGAAGCTCAAGGAGATCTCGTACATCCACGCCGAGGCCTACCCCGCCTCGGAGCTGAAGCACGGCCCGCTGGCGCTCATCGAGCCGGCGCTCCCCACGGTCGCGATCGTCCCGGACGACGACCTGCTGGAGAAGAACCGCGCGGCCCTGGAGGAGATCAAGGCCCGCAGTGGCCGCATCCTCGCCGTGGCCCACCGCGAGCAGGAGAAGGCCGACCACACCATTCTCGTCCCGAAGAACGAGAACGAGCTGGACCCCATCCTGATGGGCATCCCACTGCAACTGCTCGCCTACCACACGGCGCTGGCCATGGGCCGGGACATCGACAAGCCGCGCAACCTGGCGAAGTCCGTCACCGTCGAGTAGTCGCGCCCCCGGACGCCGGGAGCGGCCCCGCACCCACGTCTCCGTGGGTGCGGGGCCGCTCCTCCGTGCGGGCCGGTGCCGCCCCGGACCGGCCCGGGCCGCCGCCTCAGCCGGTGGCCGTCACTCCCCGGCCGGCAGCACGCTTCGGTACCGATGTCGGCCAGTGGGCCAGTGCCGCGGTCGCTCCGTACCAGGCGGCGAGGCCGGCCACCGCGGCGAACCAGCCGCCCGCCTTGCCCAGGAAGCCGCTGTCCGCGAACTGCCCCACGCCCAGCAGCAGGAGCGCCACGAACAGCAGTCCGTACGTCCCCTGCCCGAGCAGACCGCGCCCCGACGCCCCGAGGGTCAGCGTGAGCGCGAACAGGGCCCAGAGCAGCAGGAAGAGCCCTGCCGCGTGGTCCGAGACCCGGGCGTCGGCACCGGTGCCCCAGGTGAACCAGAAGGCGCCCAGTCCGGCGAATGCGGTGCCGGTGAAGCCGTTGCCCGCGCGGAACTCCAGAAGCCCGGCGACGAACAGGGCGATACCGCCGACATAGAGCGCGAGCGAGACGGCATCGGCTGCCGTCACCCCGTCCACGGCCCCGGTATGACCGATCCCGAATGCCAACAGCGTGAGTCCCAGGGCGAGATGACCGAGGGTGGAGGTGCTGGTGTTTCCCGCAGAGACGTCGTTGTCCACGGCGGGCTCCCTTCACATGCGATCGTGCTGTTTCCCGTGACGCTTATGTACCCTTCACAAACGCACAATCCACATCTACGGACCGGTAGCTTCGCCATTTCCGCTGTTTCCGTAGTCGAGTTGACGCCACGTCCGCTCGATCCGGACGGAAGGAGACCGGCCGCCAGCCGAAGTTGATCACCGCTGGGGACAGAACCGGCCCGAAACAGACCGCCCGTGGCCGTCCGAGGCGGCGGAACGGACGGGCGGACGGGCGGAACAGGCATCACGGATACGGATGCCGAAGGTGGGCCCCTACGGATACGGGCCGGGAAACGGACCGCGACACGGGCCGAAACGGGCAGGACGCGAGGTGCGGCGGGGCCTACGGGATGACGACGACCGGGCGCTGCGCCCGGCGCGCCAGCCGGCCCGCCACCGAGCCGAAGATCCGGCCGACGATCCCGTGCGTGGAGCCCACGACGATCGCGTCGGCCGAGTACTCCCGCCCGACCTCCTCCAGCTCGTGGCAGATGTCCCCGCCGCGCTCGACGAGCACCCACGGCACCTCGGAGAGGTAGTCCGCGCAGGCGAGCTCCAGGCCGAGGACCTCGGTGCGGTGATCGGGGACGTCCACGAAGACGGGCGGCTCGCAGCCCGCCCAGACCGTGGTCGGCAGCCGGTTGGCGACGTGGACGATGATCAGGCCGGAGCCGGTCCGCCGGGCCATGCCGATGGCATAGGCGAGGGCCCGCTCACTGGAGGTCGAGCCGTCGAAGCCGACGACGACACCGTGCCGGAAGGCGGGATCGCACGAATGGCGTGCGTCTTCGGCCGCCTGCTGGTCCGACCGAGGGTCGGCTACCTGCTTGCGGTCCGCGGGTTCGGGGATTTCGTGACCGGCCATCGGTGTCTCGGCGAAGAGAGTCCTCGTGAGGAGAGCGACGTGGGGAAGCTGCGTCAGTGGGCGGTTTGCGGTGTCCGGGAATCGTCTTCCCAACCCCCTACCCCCAAGGGTACGGCGCCACTCCTCCACTGCCCAGACCCGCGCAAAGCGCGTGCGACGTTCCACGGAGCATGCCCGAGACCGCCCCGTATGGCAATGCCGGTTGCGCGGTACACCGACGTCGCAGGCACCGGATGCCCCTCCGGTGACCGGGCGGGGCGCGGCCCGTCAGCCACGTGTCCGTGACCCCCGCACACCCGGCGCGGGGTCCGTCGGCCGTTCCGTACCGGCTAGGGCCTTTCGTTTGGATCATGCCGGACCCCGCGAGCCCGGCATGATCCAAACGAAAGGCCCTGGCACCACCCGAGCCGCCCCAGGGAGCATCCCGTGCCCACACCCGCCCCGCCGGCCCATCCGGAACCCGCCGCGCAGCCGGCAACCGATGTGGTCCGCCGGCCGGCCTTCGGCTGCCTGCTGGTTCCGGTCGCCCTCCTGGCCCACGGCGGCTCCGCCGGCGGCGCCGCGACCCTCGCGCTCGGCCTGGCCGCCGTCACCGTGACCTGCCGGGTTCCGCTCCGCCGGTCGGCCGGGGAGGCCGCCCGCGAGGACTCCCGTCCGGCCCCCTCCCGACCTCCCCTCCGGCCTCCCGTCCGGCCGAGGGGGCGCACAGGAGTGACCGCACCTCCCGGGTCGTGCGCCGGTAGAACGACTGATTTCCGCACACGCGACCGTATATTTTCAGCCAACTTCAGGGCTCAGTCGATTCCTTGTCGAATTGGCCGATCAACCCCCTTGCCAGCAGGCAGGAAGAGACCGAGCGGTACGCTTCCACCCCATGGGGACGGGCCATGAACACCAGGCGCACTTCCCTGCACGACTCACGAGTGAAACGCTTCGTGATCGAATGCTTCCCGCCAGGTTGCCTTGTCGACATAAAGCCGGTTGGTGAACTTGTCACGACGGCACCACGGGACGCAGTAGATTCGATCTTGGGTGTCGAAGGCTGGGGACTCGTGCACGACCGAGGGGACATGTGCAGGTGCGACAGGCCCGTAAGGACCAGAAAGACGCGAACACCGAGGGGGGCTTAGCGTCATGAGCCAGGACTCCGCCACCGCAACGGAGGCTGTACGGAAGCTGAGCGGGCGTCGACGCCGTGAGGTCGTCGCCGTGCTGCTGTTCAGCGGTGGCCCCATCTTCGAGAGCTCCATTCCGCTCTCGGTGTTCGGGATCGACCGCCAGGACGCGGGAGTTCCGCGTTACCGGTTGCTCGTGTGCAGCGGCGAAGAAGGACCGCTGCGCACCACGGGTGGACTCGAACTGACCGCGCCCTACGGGCTGGAGGCGATCAGCAGGGCCGGCACCGTCGTGGTGCCCGCCTGGCGCTCGATCACCTCACCGCCGCCCGTGGAGGCGCTCGACGCGCTGCGCCGTGCCCACGAGGAGGGCGCACGCATCGTGGGGCTGTGCACGGGGGCGTTCGTGCTCGCCGCCGCCGGGCTGCTGGACGGCCGCCCGGCCACCACGCACTGGATGTACGCACCGACGCTGGCCAAGCGCTATCCGTCGGTGCACGTCGATCCGCGTGAGCTCTTCGTCGACGACGGCGACGTGCTCACCTCCGCCGGGACGGCGGCCGGGATCGACCTCTGTCTCCACATAGTCCGCTCGGACCACGGCACGGAGGCCGCCGGGGCACTGGCCCGCCGGCTCGTCGTGCCGCCGCGGCGCAGTGGCGGTCAGGAGCGCTATCTCGACAGGTCTTTACCTGAGGAAATCGGCTCCGACCCGCTCGCGGAGGTCGTGGCCTGGGCGCTGGAGCACCTGCACGAGCAGTTCGACGTGGAGACGCTGGCCGCGCGCGCCTACATGAGCCGGCGGACCTTCGACCGGAGATTCCGCTCGCTCACGGGCAGCGCACCGCTCCAGTGGCTGATCACCCAGCGGGTGCTGCAGGCGCAGCGGCTGCTGGAGACGTCCGACTACTCGGTCGACGAGGTCGCGGGCCGCTGCGGCTTCCGCTCGCCGGTCGCGCTGCGCGGGCACTTCCGGCGCCAGCTGGGCTCCTCGCCTGCCGCGTACCGGGCCGCCTACCGGGCCCGCCGTCCGCAGGGCGGTGGTCCGGAGCAGGTCGTCACGGCGTCCGAGCCGGTGGTGCCCTCGCAGGGCACCACCGCGAGCCGTCGCGCCCCGGCGCCCGCTCCGGCGGGTCCGTCCGCGGCCGAAGCGGGCCGCGGGGAGCAGGGGAAACCGGGGTCCGAGGCGTACGCCGCGGGCCGCCCGGCCCTGCCGGGACAGCGGAGCGCCCCGTAGGGTGGGGCGCATGAACGACCGCATGGTGTGGATCGACTGCGAGATGACCGGGCTCTCGTTGACGGAAGACGCACTCATCGAGGTGGCCGCACTGGTCACCGACTCGGAGTTGAACGTGCTCGGCGAAGGGGTGGACATCGTGATCCGCCCGCCGGACGCGGCGCTGGAGACCATGCCCGAGGTGGTGCGGCAGATGCACACCACCTCGGGCCTGCTCGACGAGCTGGCCGGGGGCACCACCCTGGCCGACGCCGAGGAGAAGGTCATGGCCTACATCCGCGAGCACGTGAAGGAACCCGGCAAGGCCCCGCTCTGCGGGAACTCGGTCGGTACGGACCGCGGCTTCCTGTCGCGGGACATGCCGACGCTGGAGGGCTACCTCCACTACCGGATCGTCGATGTCTCCTCGGTCAAGGAGCTGGCCCGCCGCTGGTTCCCGAGGGCGTACTTCAACAGCCCGGACAAGAACGGCAACCACCGGGCGCTCGCCGACATCCGCGACTCCATCACGGAGATGCGGTACTACCGCGAGGCGGTCTTCGTCCCCCAGCCGGGGCCGGACTCCGAGCGCGCGAAGTCGATCGCTGCGCGCCTGTCGCAGCCCTCGGCCTAGGTCCTTGGGAAAGCCGCTGGTCACGGCCCTTTCGGGGGCCGGGACCGGCGGCGAATCAATGGGGGCGCGAGCACCCTCCCAGACCCTGTACACTTTTTCTCGGCCGGTCGGAAACGCCCGGACATGGTGGGTATAGCTCAGACGGTAGAGCACCTGGTTGTGGTCCAGGATGTCGCGGGTTCGAGTCCCGTTACTCACCCTGAATGATGAAGGGCCGATTCGCGCAAGCGGATCGGCCCTTCATCATGTACGGGGCCCGGGGACGGGCCGATCCGTGGCGCCCGGCTTCGACGACCACACCTCGCGCCGCGCAGCCCGGCGCCGTGACCAGCGACGTCACGCCGCACGCCGCTCACTCACGCACCCTGCCGCGTCCGCCCGTCCGCGGGACTCCTAGCATCAAGTGGCGTTCCGTCGTCGGACCCCGGTTCCTCCCTGACCTCGTCCGCCGCGCAACGCCACGACGTCCGCCGCTCAGCGATGGCGTCGGGTACAGAGCAGTCGACGAGAGGAACGTTCATGCGCGCTCGGAACATCGGTGCGGCAGCCGCAGCAGCAGTGGCCCTGGTGGCCGCCCGCGACCTCCTCCAGAAGAAGCACGCACTGCTCAGAAACTTCCCCGTGGTCGGACACGCCCGGTACCTGCTGGAGAGGATCGGGCCGGAGCTGCGGCAGTACGTCGTGACGTCCAACGAGGAAGAGCGCCCGTTCAGCCGTGACCAGCGCACCTGGATCTACGCGTCGGCGAAGGAGGAGAACAACTACTTCGGGTTCGGCACGGACATGGACGTCGAGCACGTGCAGGGGCACGCGTACGTGAAGCAGCGGACGTTCGCCGGCGCATTGCCGGATCTGCACGACCCGCAGAGCCCGCTGCCCTCGGCCAAGGTGCTGGGCGGCCCGCGCGGGCGCGCCAAGGCGTTCCGGCCGGCGAGCGTCGTGAACATCTCGGCGATGAGCTTCGGATCCCTGTCCGGCCCGGCCGTCACGGCGCTCAACAAGGGCGCGGCGCTGGCCGGCGCGATGCAGAACACGGGCGAGGGCGGCCTCTCGCCGTACCACCGCAACGGCGGTGACCTCATCCTTCAGATCGGGACGTCGTACTTCGGCTGCCGCAACGAGGACGGCTCCTTCAGCCTCGACAAGCTCATGGACGTGGTCGCGGGCGCCCCGGTCAAGGCGATAGAGATCAAGCTCTCGCAGGGCGCGAAGCCGGGGCTCGGTGGGCTGCTGCCGGGCGCGAAGGTGACCCCCGAGATCGCCGGAATCCGCGGCATCCCGGTCGGCGAGGACTGTGCCTCGCCCTCTCGGCACACCGCGTTCCACGACGTCGACTCGATGCTCGACTTCGTCGAGATGCTCGCCACCGCGACCGGTCTGCCGGTCGGGATCAAGAGCGCTGTCGGGGAGATGAGCTTCTGGGAGGAGCTGGCCACGCTGATGGCGCGGGGTGATCGCGGGGTCGACTTCGTGACCGTCGACGGAGGTGAGGGCGGCACCGGGGCGGCTCCGCTGATCTTCTCCGACTCGGTGTCGCTGCCGTTCCGGATGGGCTTCTCCCGCGTCTACGGCACGTTCGCCGAGCGGGGTCTGACCGACGACATCACCTTCATCGGTTCCGGCAAGCTCGGGCTGCCCGAGAACGCCGTCGTCGCGTTCGCCCTGGGTGTCGACATGATCAACGTCGCCCGTGAGGCGATGCTGTCCATCGGCTGCATCCAGGCGCAGAAGTGCCACACCGACAAGTGCCCCACCGGCATCGCCACCCAGGACCCGTGGCTGGTGCGCGGCGTCGACGCACCTTCGAAGGCCACGCGGGCCGCTGTCTACCTGCGCACCCTGCGCAAGGAACTGCTGAAGATCTCGGGCGCGGTCGGCGTCGCCCACCCGGCGCTCATCACCACCGGCGACATCGAGATCATGAACGGCGACTACGACGCCCGCACCCTGGCGGGCGTCTACGGCTACAAGGACGGCTGGGGCGAGCTCGGCCCGGACCTCACCCGGGAGATCACCGCGCTCCTCACCGCCGTACCTGCCGCTCCCCGTGAGGCCGGTACCGACGTGTGACGCGTTGCCGGTGCCTGATCTGCGAGGGCGGGTGCGGGTGGGCGGGCGGGATGTCCGCGTTCCCGCAGCCGTCCGCACCCCGGGGCCCCGGGAGGACGAGCGAGCGAGCCACGCTGCCGCTCAGCTCCCGACCGCCATGTGAACGCCGCCGAACTTCCGCAGCAGCACGGTGTCGACGAGCCGGTTGGTGTACAGGCGCCGGGCATCCGGCTCGCCCAGGTTCTCGAGCGCGGCGAGAACGAGACCACCCGGCCTCCGGCCTCCTCTCCCACCGAGGGCCGGGCCGGGCCTCCACGCACGAAAGGGTTGCTGAGAAGGAGCCGCCTCTCACCCGCGGCGAGTTGAGAGCGAAATAGGCACGTTCGATGGCCCCGTGGGCACAGGAATGCGCCCACATCACTTGCAACTCCGTTTCACCCGAAGCGCTGGGCGGCCTGCCCCTGTCGGCCGCACCCAGGCGTGTGATCGGTGCGGCCGCCCCTGCGCCCGGAGGGTACCCGGCTGGGGCGGGAGCGGAAGCACGACCGCCAACCCCTGCTGGGCATGTTTCGAAGGGCTGCGTACCGAGGCGCGGCGGGCGTGGGTCCGGCCGCGCCTCGCCCACCTGCACGGCCCGTCGGCTCAGCCGAGGTTGTCGGCTGCCACGGTCCCGGTGCCCCGGTCGAGGACCGCCGCCGCACCCCAGCCGCGCAGATCGTTGCCCGTGACCCAGGCGCCCCGGCTGCCGGCCTTCACGGCGATGCCCGCCTCGGCGCCCGTACCTTCGCCTGGGCGGGACACATTGCCCTGGCACGACACGTTCACGGCGTTCCCCCCGATGCGGATGGCGTAGGTGTCGGCCAGCCCGGCCGAGCCCGCGCCGGTGATCCGGTTGTCGCGCAGGGCGATGTCGGAGGAGGCGGCGGAGATGCCGTTGCGAGCCGCGTCCAGCACGGTGTTCTGGGCGACCAGCACTCCGGTCGAACCGCTGTCGACGCCGATGCCGTCACCGTCGACGTCCGACAGGTGGTTGCCCGTGACCACGGCGTCGGGGCAGCCCTGGAGCTGGATCCCCTGCGCGTTCCCGCCGGACGGATGACGGGTCGTGGCGATGGTGTTGCCGGTGACCGACGCGCCGTCGGTCTGCCCGACGTAGATCCCCGTCTCGCCATCCACCCCGCGGATGAGGTTGTCACTGATGACCACCGAACTGTTGCGCCCCGTAGCGGTGTTGGACACCACGATGGCGCCCCCGGTGCCGGCCCCGCGCACGGTGTTGCCGATTACCGCGATGTCCTGGACCGGGTTGCCGGAACCGGAACTGACGTAGATGCCGGTGACCGCCGCCGAGTCGATCGTGTTGCCGGCGATCACCGACTGCTGCCAGTCGGTGGCTCGGACGCCGTACGCGCCGCTGCTCTCCACCCGGTTCCCCAGAATCCGGATGTTCCGGTGCAGGGGTCGGGGCGAGTCGGCGGAGGCGACGTAATGGTCGCCGCAGAGGGCGTCGAAGGGGGCGTTGGCCGATGAGGAGTTGCGCAACGTGCAGCCCGAGATCAGCACGTCCTCGCAAGGGGTGCCGTCGTAGTCGGGCGCCGGCAGGTTGTATGCGTTGGTCGCGCCGGTGATCTGCACGGCCTCGTGCCGGTTGGGCACGGCCGGCACACCGGGCGCCGCGTACACCCCGTCGAAGAGGCAGTCGGTGATCCTGACCCGCCGTACCGCGTTGAGTTCGACGGCGTGTGCCTCGGGGACATCGAGCACGGTCGCGTCGCGGACGGTGACACCGTCGGCATGAGTGAAGACGAACGCGGGGCAGGTCGAGGTGAAACGGCTGCCCCGCATGTCCCAGGTGCCGCCGTGGACGGATATGTTCCCGACCCCGCCGTATCCGCCGACCGCAGGCATACCCGTGGTGTAGTTCTTCACCAGGGCCGAGGTGTTGCCCGTCCGGAACAGCAGGGCTCCGTACGCGCGCACGGTCATGCCCTGACCGAGCAGCAGGGACTCCCCGAGGGGATATTTGCCCGCGGGCACCAGCAGCGTCGCTCCCCCGCCGGGAACCTCCCTCGCAGCGGTCAGCGCCTGATGGAAGGCCGGGGAGTCGTCGGTGACGCCGTCGCCCACCGCTCCGTAGGCCCGCACGTCGAAGACGGGACCCGGCGAGGCGTCCGTCCCGGCCGCGACGGCGGACGAACCCGCCATCACCTGGGCGGCACCGACGCTGCCGAAGAGTCCGCCGGTCGCCAGCATCAGGGCGCGTCTGTCCATGGGTGTCTTCCTCCGATAGGAGTGTCGTGGCATGGGGGCGGCCCTGGCGCCCGGGCCATGGCGGGCACATCGGCCGCGTGGCCATCCTGCCACCGGAGTTGCATACGGCGCCGAGGGGCAAGGTCCGTCCGACTCGGGCGTCATCGGTGTGGCGCTCGGCATCGGCAGCGCCGGCGGTCTGCTCGGCGCGGTCGTCAGCACCGCGGCAGCCGACCGCTTCGGAGCCGGCCGGACGCTGCTCGCGAGCATCGCCGTCTTCAGCGCGGGCGCGGCGATGGTACCGCTCGCCACCGGCGCCGTCGGCTTCATCGCCGCACTGTTCGTCGTCTACCTGGGCGTGGTCGTCTTCAACATCCTCCAGATGACGATCTGCCAGACGACCACCCCCACCCACCTGCTCGGCCGGATGAACGCCACCCTGCGCTTCCTGTCCTGGGGCGCGGTGCCGCTGGGCGCGGCGCCGGCCGCCGCACTCATCTCTCCGCTGGGGCTGCGCGGGTGCTGTGGGTCGCTGCCGCGGTCTGTGCCTGTCGGTCGTGCCGCCGCTGTTCTCGAAGGTCCGCGGGCTGCGCCGGGCCGAGGAGGACCCTGCTGCCGATCCGACGGAGCCCGAGGCGGAGAGCGTCGTATGAGCGAGGACATGATCGGCACGGAGATCGAAGCGGCGTAGATCGAAAGCGTGCCGACGGCGTCCTCACGGCTCCCCAGAACCCGCCCTCACGACGAGTCCCGCACCACCAGTTCCGTCGGCAGCACGATCTGCGGGCGTTCGGTGTTCTGGCCCGCGATCTGTTCGAGGAGCACGCGGGTCATCGTCCGGCCCATCTCCTCGATCGGCTGGCGCACGCTCGTCAGTGCCGGGTCCATGTGCCGGGCCACGGCCGAGTCGTCGAAGCCGATGAGGGCCACGTCGTCCGGGATGCGCCGGCCGGCCTCGCGCAGCACCTGGCGGGCGCCGGCGGCCATCAGGTCGGAGGCGGCGAAGACCGCGTCCACGTCCGGGCGGCGGGCGAGCAGTTCGCGCATGGCCCGGACGCCGCCCTCCTCGGAGAAGTCGGCCGGGGCGACCAGTCGCTCGTCGGGTTCGTGGCCCGCGTCGGAGAGGGCCCTGCGGTAGCCGTCGAGGCGCCGCTGGGAGGCGTAGACGTCCAGTCGGCCGGTGATGGTGGCGATGGAGCGGCGGCCCCGGGAGACGAGGTGCTCGACGGCGCCGCGGGCGCCCTCGAAGTTGTCCGAGTCGACCGAGGGCAGCGGCTCGGTCGCGGACCTGCGGCCGTTCATGACGGCGGGCATGCCGAGCTGTTCCAGCAGATCGGGCAGCGGGTCGTCGGCGTGGACGGAGACCAGCAGCACGCCGTCCACGCGGTGGGCGGTCAAATACTGTGCGAGTCTTCGGCGTTCGCGGTCGCTGCCGACGAGGGTGAGCAGCAGCTGCATCTCGGTGTCGGCGAGAGCCGCGCCCACTCCGCGGACGACGTCGGAGAAGTAGGGCTCGGCGAAGAAGCGGCTCTCCGACTCGGGCACGACGAGTGCGATGGCGTCGGTCCGGTTCCCGGCCAGGGCGCGGGCCGCCCGGTTGGGTACGTACCCGAGCTCGGCGACGGCCGCCTCCACCGCCTCGCGCGTGTGCGCGCTGACCCGTGGTGAACCGTTGATGACACGCGAGGCGGTGCCGCGTCCGACCCCCGCCCGTGCCGCGACCTCTTCGAGCGTGGGCCGGCCCCCGCTCCGTACTCGCGCTGCCGTCATGGCTGCCTCCCGTTCGCGGTCAATTTCTCACAGTCGGATAACCAAACCAAGTCCTGGCGTGGGATCCCTTGACACTCGACGGGACCGGCCCGCCACCCCCCGGCCCGCACCGTGGGAGCGCTCCCACTCTACGCGCGTGGTCAAGCGGCCCCCGCAGGTCCGGGAGGCGGGGCGGAGAATGGGGACGGAGACAGGGGACGCGGACATGACTGAGACCCGGCACGGGGCCGGGTCTCAGGGGTGGTGCCGGGTCGGTCGGGTCAGGACAGGTCGACCGGCGGCAGGGCGTGACGGCGGATCACATCGGAGTACCAGTGGGCGCTCGACTTGGGAATGCGGCGCTGGGAGGCGTAGTCGACGTACACGGTGCCGAAGCGCTTCGAATAGCCGTACGCCCACTCGAAGTTGTCCATCAGCGACCACAGGAAGTAGCCGCGGACGTCCGCACCATCGGCCACCGCCCGCTGCACGGCGTCGAGATGGCCGTGCAGGTAGGAGATCCGCTCGGGGTCCTCCACCCGGCCCTCGGGCGACACGTAGTCGTCGAAGGCGGCGCCGTTCTCCGTGACCATCAGCGGCAGACCGGGGTGGTCACGGGTGACGTCCATGAGCAGGTTGTAGAGCCCGTCGGGGTCGATGGGCCAGTCCATGGCGGTGCGCTCCTTCCCCTCGGCGAGGTGGAACGCGACGTGTTCGGAACCGGGCCACGGGGAGAACGTGCTGGAGCCGTGGACATCGTTGCCACTTCCGCTTTCGCCCTTCTCCGGCATGGAGACGATCGTCGGCGTGTAGTAGTTGATGCCCAGGACGTCGACCGGACGCGAGATGGCGGCCAGATCGCCGTCCTGGACCAGCTTGGACCAGTCCACCAGGTGCGAGGTGTCGGCGAGCAGGTCCTCGGGGTACTCGCCGCGCAGCATCGGGCCGGTGAAGATCCGGTTGCCGACCGCGTCGATCCGGCGGGCGGCGTCCGCGTCTGCCGCGCTCGCGGTCAGCGGGCGGACCTGGTGGAGATTGAGGGTGACCGAGGTCTGCGCGCCAGCGGGGAGTTGATCGCGCAGAACCTCGATCGCCCGGCCATGGGCGAGGTTGAGGTGATGGGCCGCCCGCAGAGCGGAAGCGGGCTCGGTGCGGCCGGGTGCGTGCACACCGGAGCCGTATCCGAGGAAGGCCGAGCACCACGGCTCGTTGAAGGTGGTCCAGGTCGCGACCCGATCGCCGAGCGCGCCCGCCATGATCGCGGCGTAGTCGGCGAACCGGTCGGTGGTGACCCGCTGGGGCCAGCCGCCGGCGTCCTCCAGCTCCTGGGGCAGGTCCCAGTGGTAGAGGGTGGCGACGGGGGCGATGCCGGCTTCGAGCAGCTCGTCGACGAGCTTGCGGTAGAAGTCCAGACCGCGCTCGACGGCGGGGCCGCGGCCGGTGGGCTGCACCCGGGACCAGGAGATGGAGAAGCGGTACGCCTTCAGCCCCAGCTGCTTCATCAGCGCGACGTCGTCGCGGTACAGGTGGTAGTGGTCGGCGGCGATGTCGCCGGTGTCGCCGTTGCGGACCTTGCCCGGCGTGCGGCTGAAGGTGTCCCAGATGGAGGGGGTGCGCCCGTCCTCGGCCGCGGCGCCCTCGACCTGGTAGGCGGCTGTGGCCGCTCCCCAGACGAAGCCCGTCGGGAATTTCGTTGCCTCGGGCGCCTGCTTCGGGGCGATGTCGGGTCGTACGGCAGTCATGCGGGAGCGCTCCCAGGTGTGGACGGACAGGGGCGGGAAAAGAGGGTGGAACTCCGGAGCCCGTACAGCCCGCGGTCAGGTACGGGCCGTACGGGAGTTCCGGGAAGAGGCGGGGGCCGGGAGGAACGGCCGGGGGAATGTCAGCCCTTGACGGCGCCGGACATGATCCCGCCGACGATCTGCTTGCCGAAGATCACGAACACCACGAGCAGCGGCAGCGTGCTGATCAGCGCGCCGGCCATCACGATGCTCTCGTCGGGGGTGTACGAGGCCTTCAGCTGGCCGAGGGCCACCTGGAGGGTGGGGTTCTGCTGGTTCAGCGCGAGGTAGGGCCAGAAGAAGTCGTTCCACGACTGGACGAAGGTGAGCATACCCAGCACCATCATCGCGGGACGGGCCACCGGAATCACGACGCTTCGCACGATACGGAAGTTGCTCGCGCCGTCGATCTTGGCGGCCTCGATCAGCTCGTACGGCAGCGCCTCGATCAGGTACTGCCGCATGAAGAACACGCCGAACGCACTGACCAGGGTCGGGAAGATCACCGACTCCAGGCTTCCGCTCCAGCCGAGGTCGGCCATCATCATGAACAGCGGGACGACGCTGAGCTGCGGCGGGATCGTCAGGGTCGCGATGACCCCGGCCATCAGCGCCCCGCGGCCGCGGAAGCGCATCTTGGCGAAGGCGTAGCCGGCCAGGGTGCAGAAGAAGAGCGTCGCCAGCGTGATGCAGCCGGAGACGATGAAGCTGTTGACGATCGCCTTGCCCAGGTGGGCCTGCTCCCAGGCGGCTTCGAGGTTGTGGAACAGCCGTCCACCGGGCAGGAAGGGCGGGGTGGTGGCCAGAACTTCGTCCTGGGTGTGGGACGCGGCCACGAGGGTCCAGTACAGCGGCAGCAGCGAGCCGATGCCGACGACGGTCAGCGCGATGTAGGCGAAGGGACCGCCCTTCAGCTGCTGTCCGGCACCGGGCTTGAAGCGGCTGGGGCGCTTCTGCGCGCGGTGCGCGGTGCGCACCGGGCGGACGGACCCGGGAACTTTGGTGGGGCTGGTGATGGTCATGGATATCGCTCCCGGTCAGACCGCGGATTTGCGTACGAAGCGGCCGATGAGCCAGTTGACCGCGGCGATGAGCAGCAGGAGGGCGAGCATCGCCCAGGCCACTGCGGCGGCCGGACCGAGATGCCCCAGGTTCCAGCCGTAGTTGAAGAGGTAGATGCTGAGGGTCTCGTACTGGTTCTCGCTGCCGCCGGTCGCGCCGAGCTTGCCCCCCTCCAGCAGCAGGGGCTCGCCGAACAGCTGCATCGAGCCGATGGTCGAGATGACGATCGTGAACAGGATCGTGGGCCGCAGCGAGGGGATGGTCACCTTGAGGAACTGCTGCCAGCGCGAGGCGCCGTCGAGCGAGGCGGCCTCGTACAGATCGGACGGTACGGCCTGCATCGCGGCGAGGTAGATCAGGGTGTTGTAGCCGGTCCAGCGCCAGATCACGATGACCGAGATGGCGATCTTGGACGTCCAGTCGCCGTTGGCCCAGTTGGTGTCACCGAAGCCGACGAACTCCAGCGCCCAGTTCAGCAGACCGCCGTCGGCCCGGAAGACCAGGGCGAAGACGAGCGCCGCGGAGGCCACCGAGGTGGCGTACGGGGTGAGGATCACCGTGCGCCAGAAGGTGCTGGCACGGAGCTTGTAGTTCAGCAGGTGTGCCAGGCCCAGGGCCACGAGCAGCTGCGGGACCGTCGACATGACACCGATCAGGAAGGTGTTGGTGACGGCGGTCCAGAACTCCGAGTCGTGCAGGATCTTGTCGAAGTTCTCCCAGCCGACCCATGTCATCTGGTCCATGCCGGTCATCTCGACCCGGTGCAGCGCGATCCAGCCGGTGTAGATCAGCGGATAGAGCCCGAAGGCGCCGAAGATGAGGAAGAACGGGGCTACGTAGGCATACGGCGACGCCTTGTCGTCGAACCGCCAGAGGCGGCTCCGCCACGTCTGGCGGCGGGTGTCCACCGGCTTCTTCGGGGGTGGCGGGGCGTATGCGTCCCGGGTGGGAGACGAGGTGGCCACGGGCGGGATTCCTTCCCTGGAGTGCTTGGGTTACCCGGGTACGAGGCAGGGCCCAGGACGCGTGCGGTGGGCTTCCACGGGGCGGCCGGGGAGATACCCGGTCGCCCCGTGCAAGCCCGCCGGAAGACGCGTCCCGCACGGCTCCGCACCCGCGGGACGGTGACGTGCAGGTGCGGGCGGCCCGGGGGCCGCCCGCCGCTGCGAACGTCAGCCGATCACCTTGTCGATCTTCTCCGTCGCCGCGTCCCACGCCTTGTCAGGCTCGGTTCCGCGCTGCTCCATGTTGTTGATCTGGGTGGAGATGGCTTCCTTGATGGCGGCGTCCTTCGGGCCGATGATGGCCTCGGGGATGGACTTGGCCTCATCGGCGTAGATCTCACCGATCGGTGCGTCGTTGAAGTACGGGAGCTTGCCGGTCTTCACGTCGGCCAGCTCGTACGCGCCCTTGTTGGACGGGAAGAGACCGACGGCCTTGAAGACGGCGGCCTGCTGCTCGGGGGCGGTCAGCCACTTCACGAGCTTGCCGGCCTCCTCGACGTTCTTGCCCGACTTGGGCACACCGAGGAACGATCCACCCCAGTTGGCGGCGGACGAACCGGGGGCGGTGGTGATGTCCCACTTGCCCTTGTTGCCGTCACCGGCGGCGACCGAGATCTGGGCGGCCATCCAGGCGGGGCAGACCACGGTGGCCATCGTGCCCTTGCGCAGAGCGGCCTTCCACGGGTCACCGAACTGGGCGAGGCCCTGGGTCAGTCCCTTGTCCGCGGCCTCGGCCGACAGGTTCCAGCCCTGCTTGACGCTGGGGCTCTCCTTGTAGATCGCCTCGCCGTTCTCGTCGTAGTACTGCTTCGCGTTCGAGCTGACGACGGCGTTGAACATCGCGCTGGCGGAGTCCATGAAGTAGGTGTCCTTGGGCGCCTTCTTCTTGAACTCCTCACCCAGCTTGAGGTAGTCCTCCCAGCCACCGGAGATCTTCGCGGCGACGTCCTTGCGGTCGGTCGGCAGGCCGGCCTTCTTGAAGAGCTCGGTGTTGTAGCAGAGCGACATCGGGCCGATGTCGGTACCCGCGCCGATCACCTTGCCGTCCTTCGCGGTGGCCTGCTTCTCCTTCCAGGACACCCACTCGTTGACGTCGATGACCTTGCTCAGGTCGGCGAACTGGTCCGCCTTGGTGTCGACGAGCTCCTTGATGCGCCCGACCTCGAGGCCCTGGACGTCGGCCAGACCACTGCCCGCGTTCAGCTGCTGGAGCAGCTTGGGGTAGTAGTCCTCCTCCTTGGCGGTGGTCTCTTCCTTCACCGTGATGTTCGGGTGCAGCTCGTGGTACTTCGCGAAGAGACCGGCTTCCTTGTAGCCGAACTGCCCGAAGTCCGCGACGGTCAGCGTGATCTTCCCGTTCGCATCGGAGGACGTGTTGTCCGACGAGTCCGAGTCGCTGCTGCAGCCGGTCAGCAACAGGGCCGTGGCTGTCAGGCCCGTGGTGGCCAGAACCGCGACTCTGCGGCTCCGACCGGCGGCGGTGCGGGTGATACGCATTCCACTACTCCTTGTTCCAGGGTGGGACTGGCTCACTGCGTGGCATACGCGCTGGTGAGTGCGGGTGCCGGATGGTTCAGGGGGGAGGACACGGGCAGTGCCGTTCGCGCGAAAATTCCTCTTGCGATGTGGGAGCGCTCCCATGCGTCGATGTCGGAAGGTTGCTGCCTGGGAGGGGTGGGTGTCAAGAGTTGAAGACGCTTCCGTTGCGCGAGCGTGTCCTGCAAGTCACGAGACCGTGTCCGGCCGAGGGCTTGCCAAAGCGCGTCATCGCGGGAAGCGGACGGAGTGATTCCCGAATTCCCGCAGGTGGCAGCCCTGTTGAGAGTGGATCTTGAGACGGATCCCAGGAAGCGGACGCGACCGTACCGGTTTTGCCGCACCCCCCGGAAACACCCTCCAGCACCCCCGTTTCCTTCGACCGGGCCCGCCGGAAGGTGAACGGGACGTCGCACCCAGGGGGCACTCAGGGACACCTCCGCGTTCTTTCCCCGAAGTCGAGCGCCGGACGGTGGCCGAAACGGCGAGCCGCCGGATGACCGGAACGACGCCCACACGGAAGCCGCCGATCCGGGCAACCCGGATCATCGGGACGCCCGGGACCACCGGGATGAGACGGACCAACTGGGCGCACCGGGCGGCGTGGTGCGGGCCGGGAGGCGCAGGCGGTGACGCGTGGCAGGCAGGACCGGCGAGTGCGGGCCTGCTGGACGCCGGCGGACGGACCCGCCTCAGCCCCTCAGGCGGCGCGCAAACGGTCCAGGGTGCGCTGCAACTCCGCCTGCGCGGCCCGGCCCGCCGACTCCGCGTCACCCGCCACCACAGCGGTGACCAGCGCCCGGTGCTGCGCCTCGCCGTACGGCGGCGACCTGGTGTACACCGCGTTCTCGGGCACCCATCAGGACGCGATCAGCAAGGGGTTCGCGCACCGCGCGAGCAGCGGCTCCGAGCTGTGGGAGGTGCCGTACCTGCCCATCGACCCGGCGGACGTCGGGCGTACGTACGAGGCGGTCATCCGCGTCAACAGCCAGTCCGGCAAGGGCGGCATCGCCCACCTGCTGCGGAGCAACCACGGCGTGGACCTGCCCGCGGGCATGAGGGCGGACTTCTCCCGCACGGTGCAGGACGCGACGGACGACAGCGGCCGGGAGGCCACGCCGAAGGACCTGTGGGACCTGTTCGAAGCGACGTATCTGGCCCACGGGCGGGACGGCTCGATCGCCCTGACCTCCTGGTCGGCGGAGAGCGGTCCGGCCGGTGAGCACCGGTTCGTCTGCACGCTGCGGGTGGACGGGCGCGAGGGCGACTACGAGGGCATCGGCAGCGGGCCAGTGGGGGCTTTCACGCATGCGCTGGAGGGTGCCGGGGTGAAGGTGACGGTCCTGGACTTCGCGGAGCACGGCTCGCGGGGGCCGGGGGCGGCGGTGACGGCGTACGCGCGCTGCCGGGTCGGCGAGGCGGAGTGCTGGGGCGCCGGCCAAGGGGCGTCGAGTGTGGCGGCGTCGGTGGCGGCGGTGCTGTCGGCGGTGAACCGGGCGGAGTGACGAGGTGCGCGGTCGCCGCGCACAGGGGCGCGCACCCCGGCCGGGTGGGGGGAGTGTGGGGACCGGCCGGGGTGCGCGGGCGGGAGAGGTGGCTCTTGTGGTGCCGACCGCCCTCGTCGGCTAAGAGTTACGCGCCGAACGCGCTCGTCGGCTACGCGTACGCGCCGAACGCGCTCGTCGGCTACGCGTATGCCCCGAACATCTTCGTCGGCTACTTGTAGGCGCCGAAGGCCTTCGTGAAGGCGAGCGGCTCCTGGGCGATCGAGCTGCATGACGCGTCCGCGGACGGCTTCGGCCCGCCCGCGCACTCCTTGTCCCGCGTGCCCGACCACATGGCGAGCCAGGCGAGACCCTTCTCCTTTGCGAAGGCCACCAACTGGGTGGCGTCCTCGACCTTGAAGATCTCGGTGCTGACGTCGTTCACGCCGATCATCGGCGTGACGGCGACGGCCTTCCAGGCGTCCGCGTCGGAGAGGCCCAGTACACCCTTGACCTGGGCCTGGGTGGCCGTCGCCGCCTGGATGGCGTACGTGCCCATGTCGCCGCTGTACGAGGCGCCGTAGTCCATCGCCATGACGTTGACCGCGCCGACGTCCACGCCGTTCTTCTTCGCGTCGGCGATCAGGTCCACGCCGGGCTGGGTCAGGCCCTCGGGCATCACCGGCAGGGTGAAGGAGACGTCCAGGCCGGGGTGGGACTTCTGGAGCTGGGCGATGGCCTGGGAGCGACGGGAGTTGGCCGCCGTGTCGGGCAGCGCCCCGCCCTCGATGTCGAAGTCGACCTTGGTCAGCTCGTACGTGTCGACGACCTTGCCGTACGCCGCCGCGAGGTCGGTGGCCGAGGTGCAGTTCAGCGCCAGTTCGGAGCCGGAGGCGCCGCCGAAGGAGACCCGGACGTCGCCTCCGGCCGCGCGCAGGGCGCCGATCTGGGAGGCGACGTGGTCGTCACCGAGGCCGGTGACCCCGCCCCAGAGCGGGGCGCAGCTGCCGCCGGAGGTGATGAAGGCGAGGTTGAACTGCTTCACGCCGGTCTTGGTGGCGGTGTCGACCAGGTCGTACGCCGGGTAGAGCGAGGTGTCGACGTACGGGGCGAAGCCCGCACCGCTCGCCGTGCCACCGCCGCCGTCGGTCTGGGTGGGCGTCGGCGTGGGGGTCGGCGTGGCGGTCTCGCTGGGCTGCTGCGTGGGGGTGGCCGTGGCGGTCGGGGTGGGGGTCGCGGTCTCGGTGGGGCGGCCGCTCGGTTCCGGTGTCGCGCCGGTGTCGACGGAGCACGTGGCGTCGTCGATGAGGCAGCCGGTGGGGTCGGCGGCCGTGCCGTCGGAGCTGGTGACGAAGCCGACGGTGACCGACTTGCCGGGGGCGAGCTCCTTGTCCCAGCTCGCCGGCCCGACGGTGACGTGGCTGCCGCTGACGGTGTGCTCGCCGTTCCACAGGGAGCTGATCTTCGTCCCCGCCGGCAGGTCGAACTCGAGCGTCCAGCCGGTCTTCACCTGGTCGGTGTCGTTGGTGACGACGTACTGACCGGTGTATCCGCCGGTCCAGCCGCTGGTCCTCGTGTACGCGGCGCCTACCGCCGCGGCCTGGGCCGTGCCGGTGAGGGCGAAGACCGTGCCGCCGATCACGGCCGCGGCGACGACCGCGCCGATCGTCCTGGTCCTGGTGCTCGCCGTGCGCCGGTGCGTGCTGGTGCCCATCGCGTTCCTGCCTCGTCATACGGAAGTGGGGGATGCGGGAGCACGCTAGCGGCACCGATTCCGACAAACGGCATGATCCGGACCGGAGTTGATGTTCTTAGGGTTGGCTTAAGGAGCGCATCGGCCCGCCTAAAGGTTCGGGCCCGTCCCGGAGCGGAAGGGGAGCTTCCCGCGGCGGCCGGCCGCTCCGCGCCGCTGCCGGCCCACCCGGTGGCCGCGCCCGCGCCGCTGCGCCCGCTGCCCGTCGAGCCCGATCCAGATGCGCACCTCCGTGCCGCCGAGCACCGAGCGCCCGATCCGCACGTCGCCGCCGGTGGACTCGGCGACCCGGCGGACGATGTCGAGGCCCAGTCCGGTCGATCCCACCGCGCCCCCTGCTCCGCCGCGTCCGCTGCTGCCGCGTGCCAGTGCGGCCTTCGGGTCGGCGATGCCGCCACCGGCGTCCGAGACGAGCACGATCACCGCGTCACCGCTGTGGTGGACGTCCACGGCGAAGGCGGTGCCCTCCGCGGTGTGCCGGAAGACGTTGCCGAGCAACGCATCGAGTGCGGCGGCCAGTTCGGGGCGGGCCACCGGGATGCGTACCGTACGGTCCACTCCCGCGAGTCGCACCTCGCGTCCCTCGTCCTCGGCCAGCGCGGACCAGAACTCCATCCGCTCGCGGATCACCTCGGAGGCGTCGCAGCCGGCGCCGGGTCCGCCGTTCAGCCCCTGGGTCTGGGGGCGCTGTTCGCGGGCGGTCCTGATGATCGTGTCGACCTCGCGCTCCAGCTGATGGACGGCCGCCCGGGTCTGCTCGGCCGCGGGCCCCTCGCCGAGCGAGGCGGCGTTGAGCCGGAGCACGGTGAGCGGGGTGCGCAGCCGGTGCGAGAGGTCGGCGGCCAGTTCGCGCTCGTTGGCGAGGAGCTGGACGACCTGGTCGGCCATGGAGTTGAACGCGGTGGCGGCGGACCGCAGTTCGGTCGGCCCCTCTTCCGGCACCCGGGTTCCGAGCCGCCCCTCCCCCAGGTCGTGCGCGGCCCCCGCGAGCCGCCGGGCCGGTTCCACCATGCGTACGCCCAGCCGGTCGGCCACCGCGACGGAGCCGACGATCAGCGCGATGCCGACGCCCGCGAGCATCAGCCAGGCGGTGGCGACGCCGTTGGAGACCTCGCCCTCGGGCACGAACACCTCGACGACGACGGTGCCCCGGGAACCGAGCGCCGTCGGCTGGAGCAGCGCGGAGCCGCCCGCCACCTCGGTGATGGAGGCACGCCCCGACTCCCGTACGGTCTCCAGGTCCTTGCGGGTGGCGCGCCGGGTGCCGATCTCCACCGCCACGCCGTCGGCCTCGCCGGACGCGGGGACGTGGACGGCCATCCGGTCCGCGGCTCCCGGTTCGGTGGTGAGGACGGCCGTTTCGAGCTCGGTGCGGTCGGTGGTGATGGAGAGCGTGGGGCCGATCGTCGCGGCCTGCCGTTCGGCGTCGGAGAAGGCGCGGTCGCGCGCCATCTCCTTGATGACGAGGCCGAGCGGGACGGCGAAGGCGACCACGACCATCGCGGTGACGGCCAGGCAGACCTTGACCAGGGCCCATCTCATGCGGGCTGCTCCGGGGGCTCGGCGGGCGGCTGGAGCTTCACGCCGACGCCGCGCAGGGTGTGCAGATAGCGGGGCCGGGCGGCGGTCTCGCCCAGTTTCCGGCGCAGCCAGGAGAGATGGACGTCGATGGTCTGGTCGTCCCCGTAGGACTGCTGCCAGACCTCGGCGAGGAGTTCCTTGCGGGGGACGACGACGCCGGGCCGGCCGGCCAGGAAGGTCAGCAGGTCGAACTCGCGCCGGGTGAGGTCGAGTGCGGTGCCGTCGAGTTCGGCCCGGCGCCGCAGCGGGTCCACGGAGAGCCCGCCGACCTGGATGACGCGCGGCGGTGTGGCCTCGCCGGCGGTGGCCCGCGAGCGGCGCAGTACGGCGGCCATGCGGGCCGAGAGGTGTTCGACGGAGAACGGCTTGGTCAGGTAGTCGTCGGCGCCGTCGTTGAGCAGCCGGACGATCTCGCTCTCGTCGTCCCGCGCGGTCGCGATGATGACGGGGACGTCGGTGATGCCGCGGAGCATCTTCAGCGCCTCGGCGCCGTCGAGGTCGGGCAGTCCCAGGTCGAGGATGACCACGTCGAACCGGAAGTGGGCGACCTCGCGCAGCGCTTCCAGCGCGGTACCGACGCTGCGCACCGTGTGGGAGGCCTCGGTCAGGTGCCGGATGAGGGCGGAACGTACGAACTGGTCGTCCTCGACCACGAGCACACTTGGCATGGGCGGCACCGTACGCCATCGGACCCTGTGCGGTCCGGCTGGTGGCCGTACCGGGGACACCACCGGGGCCTGTGGTGCAGGATGTGCCGGATGCAACGAGGTCTCGTACACGCGCTCGCGTGGTCGCTCGCCACCGGCGCCGCGGTCACGCTGTCGTGGTGGGGTGTGCACACCGTGATGGCGGGGACGGCGTACGACCCGCCGCGCGCGGTGCCGATCGCGGCGGGCGCCCGGAGTGAGGGGGACGGCGCCGAGAGCCTGGTGTCCTCGACGCACCGCCCGGAACCGTCGCCGTCGAAGAAGCCGTCCGCCACGCCTCCGGCCACCCCGAAGCCGTCCGCGACCCCGTCCCGGACTGCCTCCCGCTCCCCCGCCGGCACTCCGCGGCCGACAGCCACGGCGTCGGGCACGGCGAGGAGTTACCGGACGGACGGCGGCCGGATCGTCTTCGAACTCGGCACGGATGCGGCGAAGCTGGTGTCGGCGACGCCGGAACAGGACTGGTCGGTGCAGGTCTGGACGAACACGACATGGATCCGGGTGAACTTCACCAAGGACGACGGCACGACGGTGTCGGTCTTCTGCACCTGGAACGACCACCCGCCGCAGGTCGAGATCGTGAAGTCCTGAATCGTGTCCGGTTCAGTCGAAGGCGGACGCCGGCGGCGCGGGTGAGGGCCGGGCGTCCGCGTCGCGCACCGCGGCCGCGCCGCCGGTGAAGTCGGCGAGCGCCCGCCCGTGTTCGACGCGCCCCGGATGCGGATCGGTCGCCACCCTGCGGGTCAGCTCCGCGATCTTCGGTGCCGCGTCCGAGGCGAGCAGTACGGCGTTGCCGAAGCGGCGGCCGCGGAACACGGTCGGGTCGGCGGCGAGCGCCAGCTCGGGGAAGACGGTGGCGGCGGTGGCGATCTGGCCCCGCAGATGGGCCAGCGGCGGCCCGTCGGCCAGGTTGGCGACGTAACTCCCGCCGGGTTTCAGGACGCGGCGCACCTCGGCCAGGAACTCGGTGCTGGTGAGGTGGGCGGGTGTACGGGCCCCGCTGAAGACGTCGGCGATGACGAGGTCGGCCCAGCCGTCCTGGATCTTCCCGAGCCCGGCGCGGGCGTCGGTGGCGCGGACCCTGATCCTGGCCTGCGGGTCCAGTGGCAGCTCCCGGCGCACCAGTTGGACGAGGGCGGCGTCCACCTCGACGATCTGCTGGGTGGAGCGGGGGCGGGTCGCGGCGATGTAGCGGGCGAGGGTGAAGGCCCCGCCGCCCAGGTGCACGACGTGCAGCGGCTGCCCGGCCGGCGCGACCAGGTCGGCGATGTGGCCGATCCGGCGCTGGTACTCGAACGAGAGGTACGTCGGATCGTCCAGGTCCACATGGGACTGCGGGGCGCCGTCGATCGTCAGGGTCCAGGCGCGCCGGCGCTCCCGGTCGGGCACCAGCTCGGCGAGGCCGCCGTCCACCGGCTCGGTGACGTTGCCGCCGGGGCGCTCGGAGCCGCGCCCGGCCTTGCGATCGGTCTGGCGGTCCGCGCGCTGCTTGCGGTCGCCCGCGCCCCCGGCCGCTCCTCGACGTGCCACTGCTACTCGTCCCTGCTCACTGCTCATCGTGTCCGGGGCCGGTCGGGACCGGCCGTGACGGGCTGATCAAGGCACCCGCCGTCCGGCCATTATGAGCTCCGGGGCCACTCGGCACCTTCTCAGCGGCAGTTGTCGGCCGCCTCGATCAGCCGGGCCGCCTGGTCGAGCGCGGCCCGCAGCACGGCCGGGTCGGTGACCGGGGTGTCGTCGGCGGGCGGCAGCAGCCAGCCGCTGCCCTGGACCGGCGGCTCGGCGGGGATGCGCAGCCCGCGGCCGTCGGTCTGCGTACAGGCGCTGCCCGGTACGTCCCAGGCCTGCGCGGTGCCGGGGGGCACCAGGAAGCCGAGGGTGGCGCAGGCCCCGTCGTGGAGGACCGGGCCGACGGCCTCCTGGTCGGCGCCGCGCCGCAGGATGTCGACGGCCTCCAGGCCCTGGCGGGCAGGGACGGTCACCAGATCGCAGGGTTCGGGGGCCGGGGGTGTGCCGGGCCCCTCGGTGGGTGCCGTGGTGCCGGTCGTCGCCGTGCTGGCCGCTGTCCCGGGCGTCGCAGTCGTTCGCGAGCCGATCGCCATGCCGAGGTGCAACAAGGGACCTCTCCTCTCATCGCCGGGCGGAGCCGGACTCCGTCTCCGCATGGACCAACGCGCCGACGGCGTCAAGGGCTACGGTGCAGCACCGCCGCAAAGGGTGGCAGTTCATGGCGGATCGTGGGCGAGATATCCGTTTTGTTGGCAAACGCAGCGTGTGCGTCCCGTCACAGCAGGTACGTTCTTGCTCCGCCGGGACACCGGAAACAGGCGCCCGGCTTGCACCAGAGAGGGCCCCGCCATGGTGTCGACACGGGCAGTTCCCAACACCGCCTTCCGGCGGCTGCGCGGACAGCGCTCCGCCGGGGAGTTCGCTGCCGCGGTACGCAGGTCCGCTCGCGAGATCGGTGAGCAGGTCGCGTGCGACGCCCGGTACATCGGACGCGTGGAGTCCGGCGAGATCCGCTGTCCCAACTACGCGTACGAGCGGGTCTTCCTGCACATGTTCCCCGGGGCGCACCTGGCGGACCTGGGCTTCTCGCCGCGCGAATCGGTACGCGGCCGGGGGGCCCGGCCCGCGGTGGACGCCCCGCCACCCCCGACTTCCCCGCTGCTCGTGCTCGGCAGCGGCACCGACGAGGAGAGCGACGTGCTGCGTCGCGCATTCATGACGAGCGGCACCACCGCGGTGGCGGCCGCCTCCCTGGGTCTGGGCCTCGGCGGCCCGGCCGCCGCCTCCGTGCCCGCGCAGCGCCGGGTCGGCGAGGCGGAGGTGAGTGCCGTCGAGAAGGCGGTGCGGCAGATCCGCCTGCTCGACGACCGGCACGGCGGTGACGGCCTCTACCGGCGGGCCTCGCAGCCGCTGCGGACGGCGTACGCCCTGCTCGACTCCGGCATCGCGACCCGCCGCTCCACCGCGGACCGGCTGCACGCGGGCGCCGGTGAGCTGGCCATCTCGGTGGGCTGGCTGGCCCACGACTCGGGCCGGTTCGAGGACGCCCGCTCGCACTACGCGGAGGCGCTGGCCACGGCGCGGGTGGCCGGGGACCCGGCCCTGGAGGCGCACGCGTTCTGCAACGCGTCGTTCCTGGCGCGCGACACGGGCCGGCCGCGCGAGTCCGTACGCGCGGCGGAGGCGGGGCAACGGGCCGCAGAGCCGCTGGGCTCGCCGCGGCTGCTGGCGCTGCTCGCGCTGCGGGAGGCGGGGGGCCGGGCCGGGCTCGGGGACCGTACCGGCTGCGAACGGGCGCTCGGCCGGGCGCACACCGCGTTCGGGAAGGGGCCGTCCGCGGCGGACCCGGAGTGGATGACCTTCTTCCGGGAGGCGGAGCTGGAGATGCTGGAGGCGCAGTGCTGGTCGGCGCTCGGCGACTGGTCGCGGGCCGCGCGCCACGCACGGCGGGCGACGCGGCTGCAGGACCCGCACTTCACCCGGAATCTGGCGCTGTACCGCGCGGAGCTGACCTGGGACCTGGCGCGGGCGGGCCTCACGGAGGAGGCGGCGGCGACGGGTCACCGGGTGCTCGACCTGCTGGACCAGGTCCAGTCCTCCCGCATCCGGTCGATGCTGGCGGACGCGGCCACGGTCCTGCGGCCCCGGGGCCGCGGCTCGGTGGACGTGAAGGACTTCCTGGACCGCCACACGATGTCCTCGGCGGGCACGTAGGGCGACGCGATTCCGGCCCGTCCGGCCGCGCATTCCAGCCCGTCCGCCGGAACCCGACGGGACCGTCCGCCCAAATTCCAGCCCGTCCGCCCGAACCCGACGGGACCGTCCGCCCAAATTCCAGCCCGTCCGCCCGAACCCGACGGGACCGTCCGCCCAAATTCCAGCCCGTCCGGCGTTTGAGGACGGAACCGTCAGCCCGGGGCCGGGGCGCGAAATCCAGCCTGCCCGGCGTTTGAGGGCGAGGACCCGCGCCCGGGACCGGGGCGCACGGTTCCGTCCTCAAACGCCGGACGGGCTGGATGGTGCGGCCCCCAAGCGCGGAACAAGCAGAAGGGTGCCGGCCCCCTGAAAGTCGCCGCCCCCTCAAGCGCACCGCGCTCTACCGCTCCAAGTGCCCCGTGTCGTTCCACCGCTCCAGCGCCGGCCCCCCGTACGCCCAGCCCAGGACCGACAGCGACGTCGGGTCCAGCCGGATGCGTGCCGCGAACGACGCGTCCTCGCCCAGCCACCGCGCCCCCAGCACCCGCAGGATGTGGCCGTGGCCGAAGACCAGGACGTCGCGGTCGGCCGAGCGCGCCCACTCGACGACCTCGTCGGCCCGGGCCGACACCTGGGCCAGGGTCTCGCCCTCCGGCACCCCGTCGCGCCAGATGAACCAGTCCGGGCGGATCGCCTTGATCTCGGCGGGCGTCATCCCCTCGTACGCCCCGTAGTCCCACTCCATCAGCGCGTCCCACGGCTCGGCCAGCTCGCCGAACCCCGCGATCCGACACGTCTCTGACGCCCGCACGAGCGGACTGGTGCGGACCTCCAGCCCGGGCAGGTCCGCCCACGGCCCGCGGTGCAGCCGCTCGCCGAGCAGCTTGGCCCCCTCGCGCCCGGAGTCGAGCAGCGGAATGTCCGTCCTGCCGGTGTGATTTCCCTTGACGGACCATTCCGTGCGGCCGTGCCGGGCCAGCAGGATGCGCGGTGCCATGTGACAGCTCTCCCTGAAAAACTGGGACCTGAGATGCGGGATCTGAGATCTTGGACGTCTACGGGGACGATCCGTCCGGGACGGAACGGATGAAACAGGTACGACGGGTAAGACGCGTACGACGGGTAAGGCGCGTGAGACGGGCGCAGCGGGGAAACGGATCGTCCGGTTTTCCATCATCGCGTACCTTCGCGTGAGGCAACCTGGGGGGCCGCACCGGCGTCCCAATGACCACAGATGAATCCGAGCAGCTGAGGGGCGCCGGGGGGGGCACCCCGGGCGAACCGCGGCCGACCTGCACCGTACGGTTGAACGCCCGCCGTCGGCCGCATGAACACATGATGGAGAACTTCCGGATGCCGCATGCCACCACCGCGCCCGTGCCGCGCCACCGGCCCCGCTGGTGGACCGAGCTCCCGCTGCTGGCCCTGGTGTACGGGGCGTACTCGGGCGGCAGACTCCTGGTCCGGGGCGACGTGTCCACCGCCGTCGACCACGGGCTGCGCATCCTGGATCTGGAGAAGGCCCTCTTCCTCAACGCCGAGCACCCGCTCAACCGGCTGTTCACCGCGCACCCCTCGATAGGCATACCCGCCGACTTCGCGTACGCCTCCCTGCACTACCTCGTCACCCCGGCCGTCCTGATATGGATGTTCCGGCGCCACTCGGCCGCCTACCGCCGGGCCAGGACCTGGCTGATGACCTCCACGATGCTCGGCCTCATAGGCTTCACGCTCATGCCGACCTGCCCGCCGCGGCTGCTGGCCGCGGGGCACGGTTTCGTCGACACGATGGCCCAGTACAGCTCGTACGGCTGGTGGGGCACCGAGGCGAGCGCACCGCGCGGCATGGGCGGCATGACGAACCAGTACGCGGCGATGCCCAGCCTGCACGTCGGCTGGGCGCTCTGGTGCGGCATCCTCCTCTGGCGCCACGGCAGGCACCCGCTCCTGCGCGCCGCCGGCATCGCCTACCCGCTGATCACCGTCATCGTGGTGATGGGCACCGCCAACCACTACTTCCTCGACGCCGTCGCGGGCGCCGCGGTCATGGGCGTCGGAGCGCTGTTCGCCAGGCCCGTGTCGCGCCTGGCCGACCGGATCAAGCAGGCGGTCCTGGCCCGTTTCGCACGGGTGTCCCCCGCCATGCAGTCCCCGGATGTCAGTGCCGGATGCAAGACTTCCGCGGGTGAGCGAATCCCCGGCCAGCGGTCCACCTCCGCAGATCCCACCGATGCCACAGCACCGGCCGGTCCACCTGCCCCGGCCGACGTCCCGGCCGCCGCGGGAAGAGCCGCAGGCGGTGACGCTGCGAAGGCGGCTCGCTGAGCTGAGGGGCCCGGCCGTCGCGCCCCGTCCGCTGGACGCCCGCGCACTGGCCGCCCTCGCCGCCAACCCCGGCTGCAAGCGGCGCGCCCTGCTCGACGGGGCGGGGATCGACAAGGGCGCGCTCGCCACCGCACTCGGTTCACCGGCCGCCTTCGGCCAGTCCCAGTTCGCCTTCATGCGGGGCAACGCGTTCGAGGCCAGGGTCAAGGCCGACGGCGGTACGGAGCTGATGCGCCTGCTGCACGAGCGGTTCGGTGAGCCCGGCGAGCCGCCGCGGGACGTCCCTACGCCCGATCTGACGGCCGCGGGCCCCGAGGGCCGCGCCGCCCGTACCGCGCTCGCACTGCGCGAGGCGACCGGGTCCGGCGACTGGGCGCTGCTCGACCACCCGATGCTGGCCCTGGAGGTGGCCGGGTCCCCCGCCTATCTGGAGCCGGACGCGGTGGTGGTCCACCCCGACGGCACCTGGACGGTCGTCGAGATCAAGTCGTTCCCCATGATCGACGGCTCCGCCGACGCGGCGAAGGTGGGCGCGGCCGCCCGCCAGTCCGCCGTGTACGTACTGGCGCTGGAGCGGGTCGCCGCGGCGACCGACGGGGCCGAGGTCGGCCACCGGGTGCTGCTGGTCTGCCCCAAGGACTTCTCCAACCTGCCGACCGCGTCCGTCGTCGACGTACGCAAGCAGCGCGCGGTCACCCGCCGGCAGCTGACCCGGCTCACCCGGGTCGAGGACATCGCGGCGGCCCTGCCCGAGGGCACCACCTTCGACCCGGAGTGCTCACCCGAGGAGCTGGACACCGCCGTCGAGTCGGTCACTGCGGCGTACGCACCGGAGTGCCTGGCCGCCTGCGAACTGGCCTTCCACTGCCGGGCGAAGGCCCGCACCGCCGGTGCGGTCGAGGCGCTCGGGCGCAGTGTGCGGGGCGAGCTCGGCGGGCTGACCACGGTCGCCGGCGTGCTCGCCGCGGCTGCGGGCAAGGAGGGCGATCCGGCGGACCCGACGGTCGCCGCACTGCTCCGCGCGGCAGCGCTGCGCGCCGAGGCTCTGGAGGGCAGCACCGCATGTCGCTGATCGGCACCCTGGCCCGGCTGGAGGCCGTGGAGAGCGGTCGCGCCCAGCCGATGGCCACCGTCCGCCACCGCCATCTCGGCGACCGGCCGCTCGTGCTGGTGCCGCTCACCACCGCGGGCGAGGCCGGTGCCCCGCTCGGCGCGCTCGTCGGCACGGACCGCGACGCGCCCCGGCTGCTGGCCGTGGCCCAGCCGCGCGACCGGGACCTGCGGTTCGCGTTCCTCGCCGAGCTGGCCGAGACGGTCCTGCCGTACATCGACTCCTACGCCGAGGTGATCGAGCCCGCCGAACGGAGCGAGACCGACCCCGGGACCGGCAAGAAGGTCAAGGTCGTCACCGAGCTGTGCACGGACGCGGCGCAGCTGATCGTGCCGAGCCGGGCGGGCATCGAGTTCGTCCGGCTGCTCGGCCGCTCCATGCGGTTCCGGCGCACCGCCGAGGACGACCCGGACACCCCGTATCCGGCGCCCGCCCGGGTCCCGCTGCTGGGCCGCTGGCTGACGCACTACGGCGAGCGGGCCCGGGTACCGGGCTCCTCGCTGCTGCTGGCCGGCACCGATCTGCTGAACCGGCACTGGGCGAGTGGCCAGTCCTCCCTGGAGGACCAGCACCTGGGCGCCCTGCTCGCCTGGATCGACCCGCCGGCGGGCGAGTCCGGGGCCGAGGCCGCGCTCCGCGCCGAGCTGGCCAGGGATGCCGGGGGCCAGCTGCTGTGTCCGCCGGCCGGACCGGCGACGGACCCGGACTTCGACAACCGGCTGCTGGCCCCCGCGATCGAGAAGTACGACCGGGCGCGCACCTCGCTGGCCGCCGCCGAGGACGGTCTGGCGGCCGATGCCCGGCTCGCCGAACTGACCGCGGCCGAGCGGGAGATCAGGGGGCTGCTGGCCGGTGTGCTGCGGCCGACCTGGGACGCGGTGTGGCAGGGCCTGGACCTGCTGCGGGAACTGCCCGAGGGGTCCAGGGCCGAGGACCGCTGGACCCGGGACCGCTGGTCGTTCACCGGCCACCGCGACCGGGTGCGGGCCGGTGAGCCGCCGCAGCCGCGCCGGGACGACGCGGTGACGGCGGCCCGCAAGCTGGCGGCGCGGGAGACCGCGCAGGCGCAGCTGGACGCCCAGGAGGCGCTGGACGATCCACTGGTGCTGGCCGGCCGGCGGCTGGCGGGCGAGGCGTTCCTCGGCGAGGTGACGGCGGTGGAGATGGCGTACAGCGAGTCGAAGCGCCCCTCCCCGCGCCCGCTGGTCACGGTCCGCACGGCCGAGGAGCCGCACCTGGGCGAGCGCGTGAAGGTCTACCGCTCGCTGGACGGCAAGCCGCAGACCGCCGAGTTCGCGGGCTACGCGGCGGCGGACGACGGTCCGCAGGGGCTGGTGCTGCGGATCACCGACCGGATGGGCCGCGGCAAGGAGCCGGCCCCGGGGTCGGTGCCGGAGCCCGGTGACGTGATCGCCTGGACGCTCTTCGAGCACGACCAGCGCGGCGGCCCGCAACTGCCGGATCCGGAGGAGACCCCGTGGACCCACGGCGGCCCGCCGGGCGGCGCGGCGGCTGCCGAGCGCCCCGACCCCGTGACCACGGAGGACCTGCTGTGACGGCCGTATTCGACCCGGGCGCGGCAGCGGGCCTGGCCACCGCCCGGATCCTGGACGACACGCTGAACGGCTCGGCCCGCGGCATCGTGGTGGACTCCCCGCCGGGCGCGGGCAAGTCGACCCTGGTGGTGCGCGCCGCGCGGGAGCTCGCCGCGGCCGGCCGGCCGCTGATGGTGGTCGCGCAGACGAACGCCCAGGTCGACGATCTGGTGGTCCGGCTCGCGGAGAAGGATCCCGGCCTGCCGGTCGGCCGGCTGCACAGCAACGACTCCGATCCGTACGACAAGGTGCTGGACGGCCTGGCCAACGTACGGAAGTCGGCGAAGGCGGCGGATCTGGCCGGCCTCGACGTCGTCATCTCGACGGCGGCGAAGTGGGCCCATGTGAAGAACGTCGAGCCGTGGGGCCACGCGATCGTCGACGAGGCGTACCAGATGCGCTCGGACGCGCTGCTCGCCGTCGCCGGGCTCTTCGAGCGGGCGCTGTTCGTCGGCGATCCGGGACAGCTGGACCCGTTCTCCATCGTCGGCGCGGACCAGTGGGCGGGGCTGAGTTATGACCCGTCGGCCAGCGCGGTCACCACCCTGCTCGCGCACAACCCGGAGCTGCCGCAGCACCGGCTGCCGGTCTCCTGGCGGCTGCCGGCCTCGGCCGCGCCGCTGGTGTCGGACGCCTTCTACCCGTACACCCCGTTCCGCAGCGGTACGGACCACGGCGACCGGCTGCTGTCGTTCGGGATCGCGTCCGACGGCTCGGCGGCGGACCGGGTGCTGGACGAGGCGGCGGAGTCGGGCTGGGGCCTGCTGGAGCTCCCGGCCCGGCACACCCCGCGCACCGACCCCGAAGCGGTACGGGCGGTGGCCCTGGTGGTGCGCCGGCTGCTGGACCGGGGCGGGGCGGCGACCAGCGAGCGCTCCCCGGACCCGGCCCCGGTGACGGCGGACCGGGTCGCGGTCGGCACGGCCCATCGCGACCAGGCGGCCGCGGTGCGGGCGGCGCTCGCCGAGTTGGGGGTCACGGGGGTGGCGGTGGACACGGCGAACCGGCTCCAGGGCCGTGAGTTCGACGTCACGGTGATCCTGCACCCGCTGTCCGGCCGCCCGGACGCCACCGCGTTCCATCTGGAGACGGGCCGGCTGTGCGTACTGACCTCCCGCCACCGCCACGCCTGCATCGTGGTGTGCCGCGAGGGGGTCACGGACCTGCTGGACGAGCACCCGTCGACGGAGCCGGTCCAGCTGGGCGTGACGGTGAAATTCCCGGACGGCTGGGAGGCCAACCACGCGGTGCTGGCACATCTGGCGGAACATCGGGTGCGCTGGGGCCGTTGACGGCGGGGGCGCGACGGACAGCAGGAGGACCGGCGCGCACCCCCGAAAGCGCGGAGGAGGAAGAACCACGTGACTCCTCCCCGCCCTGGGGGCGGGGCTTCTCGCTATGCCGTGTTGGCGTGGCGACGGACCAGCCCGGCCCGTAGGACGTTGAGTGCCCCGACCTCGTCGGCATGGGCCTGGTGGCCGCAGTCGACGCAGTGGAACTTCTCCTGTGTGGGCCGGTTCTCCTTCGCGGTGTACCCGCATGCGGGACACGTGCAGGAGGTGTTGCGGGGGTCCACGGCCATCACTTCCCGCCCGGCACTCTCAGCCTTCGCATTCAGGATCGTCAGGAACACCCCCCATCCGGCATCAGCAATCGAACGGTTCAACCCGGCCTTGGCGACCGCCCCGTTGGGCAGGAACGCGCCCGGTACATCGTGGGCGGGTTTCGGTGCGGGGGCTTTGGTCATGTTGCGGATCTTGAGGTCTTCGTGCGCGATGAAGTCGTGCTCGCGGACCAGGGTGAGCGCGGTCTTGTGTGCGTGGTCGAGCCGCCGGCGCCGCACCTTGCCGTGCAGGGCTCCCACCTTCTCCACCGCCCGCTGATGGTTACGGGTGCGGTCCCTGACCCTGCACCGGGGGAACCGGGACAGCGCTCGCTGTGCGGCCTCCAGTTTGCAGGCGGCCTTGCGGGCGTGGCGCGGGTTGGGGATGTGGGTGCCGTTGGAGTCGGTGAGGAACGAGGCGATTCCGATGTCGGAACCGGTCGCGGGCAATGGTTCGGGCAGGGGCTGGTCGGCTGTGATCACGACGAACCATTTGCGGCCCTCGCGTTTCACGCTGACGGTCCTGACCTTGCCGACCACTGGGCGGTGCTGGTTGACCCTGACGTGCCCCACGCCCTGGAAGCGGACCCGGGTGACGGGGTCGTGCGGGGTGGAGTCCCAGCGGCAGCCGTCGCCGTCCCTGGGGAAGTCCACCGTGTCGAACCAGTTCACCCCTCGAAAGCGCGGGTATCCGGGCTTGTCCCCGGCCTTGACCCGGCGGAAGAACGCGGTAAACGCCTTGTCCAGCCTGCGAAGCGCGGCCTGCTGGGAGCTGAACGACCAGCGACCCTGACGCTCGGGGTCGAAGGCCCGGATGTCCCTGAGCTGCCCGGACTGCATCCCGTACTTGATGCTCGTTCTCGACCGGTGCCCGTAGGCATCACGGCGCTCCTGCAACGCACCGTTGTAGAGCGAGCAATGATCACGCAGCATCTCACCGAGCGCAATCGACTGACCCACCGTGGGCCGTAAGAGAAATTTTGTACGCGCGAATCAACCAGCCCACCCCCTCACCCGGCTCCGCAAACCAACGTACCGTCGACGAACATCAACACGAAGGGAAGCAAAAGCCGATTCACTCGCAGGAATGACAACGTCCGCCGGTCTTTCGAGGCAGCGCCGGGCGAACTCAACGGCAAAGACGACCACCCCACCTCCTCGTGGACCACCCACCGAGGATCCAGCTCCCCGAACTGGCCAACTCCCTCAAAGGAGTCTCCTCCCGATACCTGCGCCAGGAGTTCACCGGCCACGCCAACCGGGCAGTCATGCATGGCCGGTCCTGGTCCCCGTCCTACGTCGCCGGGTCCTGCGACGGGGCACCGTTGAGCAGTACATCGCAGAATCGTCTCCTCCGACCATCACGTGAGAGCAGCCACGGGATCACTTTCCCGCCCGGCCCGAAGGCCGGGATCCCCTGCGAAGATGGAGGGTGGCCGATCGGGCCCACCCACCGCCCACCCCACCGGAAGAGGAAGAACACATGGCACAACCCGAGCGGAACGAGCAGCAGCGGCTGCGCCCCGCACCTCTGCTCTTCGAGCCGTCGGCTGCGGTCTCCGATCCCGAGCACTTCTTCGACCTGGAGTCGGTGGACGATCCGAAGGTGCTGCTGAGCCGCGCCACGGAGCTGACGCTGGCCTTCCGTGCCGCGACGGACCGGGCGGTCGAGTTCCAGGCGATCGCGGCGGCGCAGCTGGCGGATCCGCGCCGGTTCGACCGGCTGACGACCGCGGACATCGCGCAGCGCGCGGAGTGGACCGAGGACTACGCGGTGAAGATGGTCGAGTTCGGCCGCAGCCTGCTGAACGAGCCGAGATCCTGACGGCGCACCGGGTTCTTCCCCGCCGCTCGCCGCGGGGCGTCGGTCCCGTGATCACTCCGGGTACAACCGTTGGCATATGCCAGGTGCGCAAGATACTCCTCACCACCCCAACCTGTCCCGATTTCCGACAACTCTCGGAAACCGGGTGATCACTCCGGGTAGACCTGTGCATATGACCGCATGGCTGCCAGACGAAACGACCCTGCACCACGGCGACGTACCCCGCCACCACGGCGGCGCATCCCGTCATCACGCCGGTGAGGATGCCGACATCTTCGCCGTCCTGCGTGAGCGGGCCGGGAATCAGACGTCCCAGGTGACCGCGGCGGGCGCCGCCTGGCTGGCCGGTGCCGCGGCGTATCCGCGCAGCACCCTGACCCAGTGGGAGTCGCACCCCTCCGCACCGGGGGTCCTGCCGTGCGGTTCCGCCTTCGACGTGGTGAACGTCCCCACGCTCTTCGGGCGCCGGATGCTGGAGCACCTGTGGGCCGACGGTCCGGGCTCCGGCCCGGTCGCCACGCATCGCGGCCGGATGCTGCTGTTCGCCTCCCCCGGCACCGCCCAGCGGCTGCCCTCACTGCTGGACTGGGAGGTGTGGGGATCCGGCCCGGGAACCCGGTCCGTCCGGGGCCCGCTGGGGCCGGAGGACAGCGGCCCGAAGGTGCCCCCGCTGCTCTGCCACGGCGCCGGGGACGCGGTGACGGTCCCACCACTGACCTGCGGCGCGTCCGCTTCCGGGCCGCGCTGGCTGGTCGCCCCCGACACCCGCAACCCCTGGCTCCCGGGGCCGGACGTCCTGCTCTGGGCCTGCGTCCGGGTGGCCCGGTCGGTGCCGGCTCCGGCGCCCCGGATTTCGATTTTTCCTCCCCCGGATCAGGGTGCTAAGGTCTACGACGTCAGCAGGCGCCGCTAGCTCAGTTGGTTAGAGCAGCTGACTCTTAATCAGCGGGTCCGGGGTTCGAGTCCCTGGCGGCGCACAGACGGGAGAAGCCCCCTCGCGAGAGCGAGGGGGCTTCTTCGTTGTTACGGGCCACGCTCACGTCCCCGTGGTGATCCGAACCGTCCACGCGCCCGACGGCGTCCGGTCGGCGACCTCGACCGTGGTGTGTCCGCCGGGGACGGAGTACGTCTCACCGACCCTCAGCGGGGCGTCCGCGAGCGGCGGGTAGACCGAGCGGTCCCAGCAGGCGTCGGTGTCGGGGTGGGTGTCGAGGACGTCGACCGGGCCGCCGCCCGACGGTGTCCCGGTGCGGACCCGGTAGAGCAGCACACCTTCGGTGCAGGTGGCACTGTCGTTGCCGGTGGCGCTGCGGGCCTCGATCGCCACGGCGCTGCCCTCGCCGGTCCTGATCACGGCGAGCCGGGTTCCGATGGACGCGCCGGGCACGGGTACGGCCGCCATCGGCTCCAGGGTGACGACCCGGTCGCTCTGGATGCAGGTCACCTGCCGGTCGTCCAGCCAGCCCAGCTTCCACTTGTGCCAGCCGAAGAGGTCGGGCGCGAGCCCGAACTGGCTGCCCATGACATCCCAGTCGCCGACGTACGTGTCCCAGTCCCCCTTGCCGTCCGAGGGCCGGTGGTAGAGGTCGGGCAGGTCGAAGACGTGTCCGGTCTCGTGGGCGAGGACGTTGTGGTCGGGCGGGTGCTGTTCGAAGACGGTGACCACGCGCCTGATGTCCTTGCCGTCGGCGTGCAGCGGCCGGTCGAAGTTGACGACCTTGGTGGCGTCGGAGTCGACGCCCGGGGCGTCCGGGTCGGCGACGAGGTAGACGATGTCGTACTTCGAGAAGTCGACGGTGGGGTCGGCCGCGTCGATGGCGTCGCGCAGGTAGGCGCTGCGCCGGTCGTCGTCCCAGTCGCGCTGTATCCCGTACCAGACCGACGGCTTGGGCATCCGGATCCACTGGCGCTGAGGGTGCGGGCGCAGGGTGAACTTTCCGTACGAGGCGCGCTGGAAGAACTGGGTGGTGGCGGGGAAGTGGTCGGCGGCGAGTTCGGCGGGGGTGGTGACGGGCCGGGCGTCGGGGAACGAGAGGAAGACCATGACCGCGTCGAGGGCGTGATCGGGTCGCGGATAGGCACCGTTCCAGTCGTCCACGCCGAGCGAGTGGTGGACGTCGGTCCGGGGCAGCGCGCAGGGGCCCGCCTCTCCGGTGGCGGCCGCGGCGGGGCCGGCGACGAGAGACGTGGCGGCCAGCGCGAGCAGGGAGATCAGCCCGGCCGCCACCGCACGGGGACTAGGTCTCTCCATCCCTCCGGGCCCTTGCTGACGCGGCACATCTACCTCCGGTGCGGGATGCGGGCTCCAGGACCCTCCTGACCACCTTGTGGTGTTTCGAGGGGTACGTCCTGTTGGGCTGCCCCAGTCGGGTCAGCGGCCGAACCGCGCACAATTTTCACGGACAGTCACAATCGATCACCGAGACATCGGGAGAGAACAGAACCGCGCAGAAACAATCAGTCGCGGGCAAACCGGGTCGCTCCGCGAATGGCTCAAGTGCGGCGGACGCGGGGCCCGTAACCGTCGGGGCGCTGGAACGGCCGAGGTGCCAGCCTCTATGCTTCACCTCGCTTTCCTGCGCGGTTTCCGCCTCTGACGACGGCGCTCCACGCGGCGGGCCAGTCCGACCACAGGTGTCCGGGACAGAACTGCACGGCGGGAGCGAACGGTGAGCGGAACCTCCGAAGGGCCCAGGCCCGCGGCAGGCACAGCAGCCCCTTCCCCGCCACCCGACCTCACGGAGAGTGACGGCGCGTGGCCGCCCGCCGGGCCCCCCTCCGAGCCGCACGACTACCGGGCCGCGTTCCGGGCCGCCACGCTCCCGATGGCCGTCGTCGACCACGAGGGCCTGATCGTCACCGCCAACGAGGCACTGGCCGCGCTGGCCGGTGTCGGTGCGGCGGCCCTGACCGCCCAGTCCGCGTCCGATCTGGTCGATCTCGCCGCGGACGGCCGCACCTGGCACGCGTACCGCGAGGTGCTGCACGGCCGGCGGTCCCGCTTCCGCTGCACCCGACGGCTCAAGCACCCCGACGGGCGCTCACTGTGGGCGGAGATCACCGTCGTGCCCCTGGCCGCGGCCTCCGCACAAGGGGCCGCACCCGGCCAGGTACTGCTCTCGGTCGCTGACGTCAGCGACCGGCGCGAGCTCCAGAAGCGGCTGCGCCACCTCCAGATGCACGACCCGGTGACCCGGCTGCCCAACCGGACGCTCTTCTTCGAGCGGCTCTCGGCGGTCCTGGAGACGGCCCCGTACCAGGACGACAGCATGCCGGGGCGGGGCCGGATCGGACTCGTCTACCTCGATCTGGACGGCTTCAAGGCCGTCAACGACACCCTGGGCCACCGGGTCGGCGACCGACTGCTGGCCGCCGTCGCCGCCCGGCTCACGGACTGCGCCGAGCAGGAGGGCCCGCATCCCACCGGGGCCCATCTGGTGGCGCGCCTGGGCGGGGACGAGTTCGCGGTCCTGGTCGAGGAGTCCACCGGTACGCAGCAGCTGACCGATCTCGCCCGCACGGTGCTCACCGCGCTGCAGCAGCCCTTCGACCTGGCCGGTCAGCGGCTCTCGGTCTCGGCGTCGATCGGCGTGGTGGAACGGCCCGTCGCGGGCACCTCGGCCACCGGTCTGATGCAGGCGGCGGACACGACGCTGTACTGGGCGAAGGCGGACGGCAAGGCCCGCTGGACCCTCTTCGACCCCGAACGCAACGCGCACCGGATGACCCGCCAGGCCCTGTCGTCCACTCTCCGCCCGGCGGTCGAGCGCGGCGAGTTCACCATCGAGTACCAGCCACTGGTCTGCATGGCCGACGGCGTCGTACGGGGTGTGGAGGCGCTGGTGCGCTGGAACCACCCGCAGTTCGGCATGCTCTCGCCGAATCGGTTCGTCGCGATCGCCGAGGAGGACGGCTCGATCGTGCAGCTCGGCCGGTGGGTGCTGCAGGCGGCCTGCCGGCAGGCCAGGCGGTGGCAGCTCGACCATCCGGACGAGCCGCCGCTGTTCATCAGCGTCAACGTCGCCGTACGGCAGGTCTGGGACTCCGACCTGGTCACCGATGTCGCGGAGATCCTCGCCGAGACCGGCCTGGACCCGGCGCTGCTGCAACTGGAGCTGACCGAGTCCGCGGTGATGGGGTCGGCGGGCCGGCCGCTGCAGGCCCTGCAGGCGCTCAGCGACATGGGTGTCCGGATCGCGATCGACGACTTCGGTACCGGCTACTCCAACCTCGCCTATCTGAGCCGCCTGCCGGTCTCCGTGCTGAAGCTGGACGGCGCCTTCGTGCGCGGTTTCCGGTACGAGGGCGGCACGCATCCCAGCCCTGCCGACGAGACGATCGTCGAGGCCATGGTCCAGCTGGCCCACCGCCTGGGCCTGACCGTCACCGCGGAGTGCGTGGAGACGGCCGGCCAGGCGGAACGGCTGCGCCGGATCGGCTGCGACACGGGACAGGGCTGGCTCTACTCCCGCGCGGTCGCCCCGGAACGCATCGCGGAGCTGCTGGGCGCCCGGGCCCTGAAGGCCTGACCGGCCACGGAGTCGGTCAGAGCGTCGGCAGCCCGTACGCGTCCGCGATGAGGCCGTAGCTGCGCAGCCGGGCCTCGCCGCCGTGGGCGTTGGCGGTGATCATCAGCTCGTCGGCGCCGGTGCGCTTGGCCAGGTCGTCGAGGCCGGTGCGGACCTCGTCGGCGGTGCCGTGGACGATGTTGACGAGCCAGCTGTCGACGAACTCCCGCTCCATCGGGGTGAAGGCGTACGCCTCCGCCTCCTCCGGCGTCGGGACCAGGCCGGGGCGGCCGGAGCGCAGGCGGAGCATCGACAGGGCGCCGGTCAGCACCTGGCGGCGGGCCTCGCGCTCGTCGTCGGCGGCCAGCGCGGCGACACCGATCAGGGCGTACGGGGCGTCCAGCACCGCGGACGGCTTGAAGGACTCGCGATACAGCTCCAGGGCCGGAATGGTGTTCTGGGCCGAGAAGTGGTGGGCGAAGGCGAAGGGCAGGCCGAGCATGCCGGCCAGCCGGGCACTGAAGCCCGAGGAGCCGAGCAGCCACAGCGGCGGGCGGCCCGGGGACTGTACGCCGCCCTCGGAGGTGGCCTGGACGGGTCCGGGGACCGCGTGGATGCGGGCGTAGGGGTGGCCGTCGGGGAAGTCGTCGTCCAGGAAGCGCGTCAGCTCCATGAGCTGCTGCGGGAAGTCGTCCGCGCCCTCGTTCAGCCGCTCCGTGCGGCGCAGGGCGGCGGCGGTGGCGCCGTCCGTGCCGGGGGCGCGGCCGAGGCCGAGATCGACGCGGCCGGGGGCCATGGCCTCCAGGGTGCCGAACTGTTCGGCGATGACGAGCGGGGCGTGGTTGGGCAGCATGACGCCGCCGGAGCCGAGGCGGATGCGCTCGGTGTGGGCGGCGGTGTGGGCCAGGATCACGGCAGGCGAGGAGGAGGCGACGCCGGGCATGGAGTGGTGCTCGGCGACCCAGTAGCGGTGGAAGCCGCGGCGCTCGGCCAGCTGTGCGATCTCGACACCGGTCCGCAGGGCCTGGCTCGCGGTGCCGCCCTGGCCCACTGTGACGAGGTCAAGGACGGAGAGCGGCACAGGTGCCGTCCCCTCCGCCTTGCCACGGATCTCGTCGCCTCGAATCTCGTCCACGTCCTGGCCTCTCCGGTGGTGCGTCTGGTCCGGAGCAGTGCAACAGGAGGTGGACTCCGCTTATTCCCGGGGGGAACATCCCGGGAAGGCGCGGCTCAGCGCCGCCTGCCGTGGGCGTAGGACCGCCCCCTCCCCCACTCCACCGGGGCCGGAGGCGATTCACGGGCCTCGAAGAGGGTGCCGAGCCTGGGCGCCCAGGCGGGGCGGTCGGCCAGCCGCAGGGCCTCCCGGACGGCCACCTGGTTCGCGGTGAGGACCGGCTTGCCGAGGAACTCCTCCAGCTCGGCGAGGTGGCCGGCGGTGTGCAGGGCCGTGTCCGGCAGCAGGACGGCGTCCGCCTCGGGGCGGTCGGCCGCGGCGGCCAGCTCCTTCACCCGGTCGGGCCCCCAGCCCGCGGCTTCGGCGGCACCGGCCACGCCCGCCGCGTGGGTGGCGACCACGTCCATGCCCGTGGACCGGAGGAAGGCGCTGAACTGCTCGGCGATGGCCTCGGGGTAGGTCGCGGCGACCGCGACCCGGTTGGCCCCCAGCTTCTTCACGGCGTGGATGAAGCCGATGGAGGTGCTGGAGGCCGGCACGCCCGCCGCCCGCGCCACGGCCATGACCTGGTCGTGGGCGCCCTGCGGTCCGTACAGGAAGCTGCCGGCGTCGCACGCCCAGACGACGCACTGGACCCCGGAGCGCTGGAGCTCCTCGACACCGGCGGCGAGCCGGCCCGGTGTGCCCAGCTCACGCAGCGCGTCCTCGCGGTACGTGTCGTCGGGGCTCTCCGTGTGGCGGACGACGAGCCTGATGGTGCTGTCGAGCAGGATCTCCATGCGCGGGTAGTCGTCCTCCGCGAAGTGGCCCGGGTAGAGGAATCCGACGGTCGTCATGTCCACCCTTCCTGTAGTCCGAAGCTCCCCCGCTCTCTCCGTCAAGTATTCCCCCATCCGCCCCGGTCATCGCTCCGACCTGTTGACGGCTGCCGGAGCGGCTGCGAGCGTGGTGCATCCGCCCCACCTCGGCCGACGCGGAGGAACCGTCCCCCATGCCGGAGCCCGTCCTGCTCGTCCTGGACGCCGACCCGTCGCCGCGGCTCGGCCGGCTGGCCGGGCAGGTACGGATCCGCCACGTCGACGGGGCCGGCCTGGCCGCGCAACTCCCGTCGGCCGACGTCCTGCTGGTCTGGGACTTCGCCTCCGACGCGGTACGGAACGCCTGGCCCGGCGACGGGCCTCGGCCCGCCTGGGTGCATACGGCGAGCGCGGGCGTGGACCGGCTGCTCTGCCCGGAGCTGGTGGACTGCGACACCGTGGTGACCAACGCCCGGGGCGTCTTCGAGCAGCCGATCGCGGAGTACGTGGCGGGGCTGGTCCTGGCGTTCGCGAAGGATCTTCCCGGCACGCTGGAGCTCCAGAGCCGACGGCGGTGGCGCCACCGGGCGAGCCTCCCGGTCGCGGGCTCGCGTGCCGTGGTCGTCGGCGCCGGGCCGGTCGGGCGCGCGATCACGCGGACGCTGATGGCCCTGGGGGTCGAGGTGGCACTCGTGGGACGCACGGCGCGGCGCACGATCCACGGCGCCGGGGATCTGGGACCGCTGGCCGCGCGGGCCGACTGGGTGATCTGCGCGGCGCCGCTGACCCCGCAGACGTACGGGATGTTCGACAGCCGGTTCTTCGGGCTGATGCAGCCCTCGGCCCGGTTCATCAACGTGGGACGCGGCCCGATGGTGGTCGAGCGGGATCTCGTCGACGCGTTGCGCAAGCGGTGGATCGCGGGGGCGGCGCTCGACGTGTTCGAGCGGGAGCCGCTGGGCCCGGACAGTCCGCTGTGGGACGTGCCCGGTCTGATCGTGTCGCCGCACATGAGCGGCGACACGGTGGGGTGGCGGGACCGGCTGGGCGAGCAGTTCGTCGCGATGTACGAACGCTGGGCGGACGGTGAGCCGTTGCCGAACGTGGTGGACAAGAGGCTCGGCTACATCCCGGGCACGGACAAGGACGAGTGAGTCCAACCGGGGTCGCCAGCACTCCACTTCACCACCACATGACGGACATCTACGGATAACACCCCGTCATTCGCCGTACGCCGTCAGGCAATACGCCCCGCACACGGTTCGTCGCACTCCGCCCGCATTCGGACACGGGAAGGTCACCCTCCGGCCACCGTTCGGTTACATGCGGGCTCTTCCTGCATAGACGTACGGGATCGGGCAGGCGCCAACCCTGTCCGGACTGTTCGACCCCTCCAGGAGACTGCGAACCATGGCTGACTTCCCGAACCTGTCCCGCCGGGGCTTTCTCAACCGATCGGCAGCCGTGGGCGGTCTGCTCGTCGTCCCCGGCCTGCTCACCGCGTGCAGCAAGACCGGCGCCGACTCGGCGGACGGTGAAGGGGCGCTCGACAAGCTCCGGAAGCAGGGATTCGTCCGGGTCGCGTACGCCGACGAGGCCCCGTACGGCTACATGGAGGGCAAGACGCTCAAGGGCGAGGCGCCCGCCCTGCACCGGGAGATCTTCAAGGCGCTGGGTGTGGACGAGCTGCGCCCCACCCTCACCGAGTTCGACGGGCTGATCCCGGGCCTGCAGGCCAGCAAGTACGACGTGGTCAGCGCCGGCATGGCGATCACCCCCGAGCGCTGCGCCAACGCCCTCTTCTCGGAGCCGGAGTTCATCTCGCCGACCGCGCTGATGGTGAAGAAGGGCAACCCGAAGAAGGTCACCGATCTCCCCTCCGCGAAGGCCGCCGGGATCACCGTCGGCGTGATGGCGGGCGCCGTCGAGGGCTCGTACGCCGAGGGTGCGGGGATAGCCAAGGACAAGATCAAGTCACTGCAGAAGGCGCAGGACGGCGCGGACGCGGTCAAGGGCGGCCGGGTCGACGCGTTCCTGCTGACCGGCATCTCGCTGCGCTGGCTCGCCAAGACCAACCCGGAGACCGAGGTCACCGAGGCCTTCCTGCCGGAGCTCGAAGGGGTGAAGCAGTACAGCCCGGGCGGCGCCGTCTTCCGTAAGGGCAACGAGGAGCTGCGGGACGCCTTCAACCGCGAGCTGAAGAAGATCGTCTCCGACAAGTCGCGCTACGTGGAGCTGCTGCGGGACTACGGCTTCGGGGCCACCGAGCTCCCGCCGGCCACGCTGAAGACGGCCGATCTGTGCAAGGGCTGACAGGGACGGGGCCCGTCGCATGAATGATTTCTTCTCGGCCTTCGCCGACGATCTGCCGCAGCTGCGGTCTGGCCTGTGGGTGACCCTGGAGGCCACGGTCCTGGGCGCCCTGCTCGCGCTGCTCCTGTCGTTCGTCCTCGGCCTGATGTCGCTCAGCCGGCTCCTGCTGTCGCGCGGGGTCTCCCGCGTGGTGGTGGAGTTCTTCCGCGGCACCTCGCTGTACGTCCAGCTGTTCTGGCTCTACTACGCGATGCCGCCGCTCACTGGCTACGAACTGTCGCCGCTGCTCTGCGGTGTTCTGGCGTTCGGCCTCAACTTCGGTGCCTATGGCGCCGAGGTGGTACGCGGTGCGGTCAACTCCGTACCGCGGGCCCAGTACGAGGCGGCGGTCGCGCTGAACATGACGCCGCTGCACCGGATGCGCAAGGTGATCCTTCCGCAGGCATGGGTACAGATGATCCCGTCCCTCACCAACCTGCTGATCCAGTTGCTGAAGGCCACTCCACTGCTGTGGCTGATCTCGGCGGCCGACCTCATGACCGCGATCGAGAAGCTGCGCACCCGCACGGGTGAGACCCTCACCGCGTACGTGACCCTGCTGGCCTGCTACTTCGTACTGGCCTACGCGCTGACCCTGCTGATGAACCTGCTGGAGCGGTCCGCCAAACGGCGGCTCGGTCTGGCGACCGGCGGTGGCAGCCTGCTGAAGTCCCGCAGCGCGGTGACCGCCCCGGCCGCGGGAGGTGCCCGATGAACGGCGGATTCGACTGGAACGCGGTCGACGAGGCGCTGCCCCTGCTCCTTCAGGGGTTCAAGGTCACCCTGCTCGCCACGGTGCTCGGCACGCTCGTCGCCGCGGTGCTCGGGCTGGCGATCGCGGTCGCCGGGCGGGCACCCACCCGGTTCGTGACCGTGCCGGTGAAGGTGGTGATGGAGTTCATCCGCTCCACCCCGCTGCTGGTCCAACTGGTCGGCGCGGCCGCGCTGTTCACTTCGGTGGAGCCGCTGACCATCGGCGTCGTGGTGCTGGGCATCCACTACGCCACGTACACCTCGGAGGTGTACCGCGCCGGGATCGACGGTGTCCCGAAGGGCCAGTGGGAGGCCTGCCGGGCCCTGTCGCTGACGCCCCGGCGGACCTGGCAGGCCGTGATCCTGCCGCAGGCGGTGCGCAACGTACTGCCCGCACTCGGGAACTACGCGATCTCGATGTTCAAGGAGACCCCCTTCCTCGCCGTGATCACGGTGCAGGAAATGGTCTTCGAAGCCCGTAAGTACGGGGGTGAGCACTTCGCGTACACCGAGGTGTTCACACTCGCCGGACTGGTCTTCCTGGTCGCGAGCTACCCCACGTCACTCCTGATGAGGAAGCTGGAGAAGCGCCTTGGCCACTGAACCTCTCCCCCTGCAGAAGACCGCGGCCACGGCCCCCGAGGACGTCGTCGCGATCCCCGCCCCCCGGAGCACCGGACACCCGCTCGTCCGGTTCGACAACGTCGTCAAGCGGTACGGCGACCATGTCGTCCTCGACCAGCTGGACTTCACGGTCGAGCGCGGCGAGCACGTCACCCTGATCGGGCCCAGCGGCTCGGGCAAGACCACGATCCTGCGGCTGCTGATGACGCTGGAGGAGGTCAGCGACGGCGTGATCCGGATCAACGGTGATCCGCTGACCCACATGCAGGCGGCGGACGGCTCGCTGAAGCCGGCCTCCGAGAAGCATCTGCGTGAGGCGCGGAAGAAGATCGGGATGGTCTTCCAGCAGTTCAACCTCTTCCCGAACATGAAGGTGCTGCAGAACATCACCGAGGCCCCGATCAACGTCCTGGGCATGGACCGCGACAAGGCGGAGACCCGGGCCAAGGAGCTCCTCGACCTGGTCGGCCTCTCCGCGAAGATCGACGCCCACCCCTCCCAGCTCTCCGGCGGCCAGCAGCAGCGGGTCGCCATCGCGCGGGCGCTGGCGATGGAACCGGAGATCCTGCTCCTGGACGAGGTGACGTCCGCGCTGGACCCGGAGCTGGTGGCGGGCGTGCTGGAGCTGCTGAGTGACATCGCCCGCAACACCGACATCACCATGGTGTGCGTGACCCACGAGATGAACTTCGCCCGTGACGTCTCGGAGAAGGTACTGATGTTCGACGCGGGGCGCGTCGTGGAGTCGGGTTCGCCGGAAAAAATCTTCACGGATCCAGAAAACGAACGTACCCGCGAATTCCTCAATGCGGTGCTGTGACCTCGGCATCCGTCGATCGTCTTTGACTCTGGCATATGCCAGAGGGGTGCGCCCCTGCTGACAGGGCCGGGGCGCACCAGTCAGTAGTCAACAGCCGCCCCTGAACGGCCTCTTGGCGGCTATCGTGGTGGGAAAGCTTGCGGTCACAACCTGGTAGGGGGAAACCGTGGCGTTGAAGCCCGAACCGACGGCGCCGTTCCATTCGGTGCAGTACGCCCTTCGTGTTCTCGAAGCGGTCTCCAAGCACGGCAACGGCGTGATGGACGTCCAGATCGCCCGGGAGACGGGACTGCCCCTCGGGCATCTCACCTCCCTGCTCCTGACGCTGCGCCGCGAGGGGTACGTCGAGCAGATCACCGACGGCGCCTACGTCATCGGCGCCTCGCTGCTGCTCCTCGGCTCCGGCGCGGCCCGCCGGCAGGCCCTGGAGGCCAGGCTCCAGCAGACGCTGGCCCAGCTGCGGGACTCGGTGGGCGCCGCGGTCTACATCAGCCGGTACGTGGACGGAGAGATCCGGGTCACCCAGTTCTCCGACGGCCCGCAGACGCCCGCGGTCAACGAGTGGGTGGACTTCCGGTCTGCGGCGCACGCCTCGGCGATCGGCAAGTGCCTGCTGACCCAGCTGGACCAGAACGGGCGGCGCGACCACATCGCGCGGCACAAGACCGCCCGGCTGACCTCGCGGACGATCACGAGCGAGCGGGTCCTCTTCTCCAAGCTGGACAGCCAGCCGGCGACGGTGCCGGTGCTCGACCTCCAGGAGTACGCGGTCGGCACGGTGTGCGCGGCGGTGCCGCTGACGGCGGGATCGTCGGCGGGATGCCTGGCGCTGTCCCTGCCGATCGAGGACGCGCACCGCCTGCGCGCGGCGGCCGACACACTGAACCGGCGGGCGGCGCCGGTGCTGCTGTCGCTGGCCCTGTAGCCCCCCCGGGGCGCGTGTCATCAGCACCCCGGAGGACCAGGTATTATTTTCGAGTCAGCAGGCGCCGCTAGCTCAGTTGGTTAGAGCAGCTGACTCTTAATCAGCGGGTCCGGGGTTCGAGTCCCTGGCGGCGCACAGACACCACACGAGGCGGTCTCCGTTCAACGGAGACCGCCTCGTGTGTTTTGTGCTGCCCACACTCATGTACAAACGTTTTACACAGTCGTACTAGACGGACGTCATAAACACTCGTATATTTCTCGGCATGACGAACCCTACGAGCACGACCGCCCGTCCCGGCGATCTAGCCGGCCGTCGGGAGTGGACCGCCTTCGTGGTCCTGCTCCTCCCTCTCCTCCTGGTCTCGATGGACGTCTCCGTCCTCTTCTTCGCGATCCCGTCCATCGACCGGGACCTCGCCCCCAGCGCCACCCAGCAGCTCTGGATCTTCGATGTGTACGCCTTCGCGCTGGCCGGTCTCCTCATCACGATGGGCTCGCTCGGCGACCGGATCGGGCGTCGCAAGCTCCTGATGTTCGGCGCGGTCGCGTTCAGCACCGCATCGGTCGGCGCCGCCTACGCCACCAGCCCGGAGATGCTCATCGCGGCCCGGGCGCTGCTCGGGATCGGCGGGGCGACGCTGATGCCCTCGACCATGGGCCTGGTCCGGAGCATGTTCCGCAACGACCAGCAGCGCGGCCGCGCCATCGGTATCTGGTCCGGCGCCATGGCGGGCGGGATCGCGCTCGGCTCGGTGCTCAGCGGCGTCATGCTGGAGCACTTCTGGTGGGGTTCGGTCTTCCTGGTCAACGTGCCCGCGATGGTGCTGCTGCTGATCCTGGTGCCGGTACTGGTGCCGGAGTTCAAGGACCCGAACCCCGGGCGCTTCGACTTCCTGAGCGTGCCCCTGTCCATGGGCGCGGTACTGCCGGTCGTCTACGGGGTCAAGGAGACCGCCGCCGAGGGGCTGGGCCTGCGCAACATCCTGATCATCGCCGCCGGGCTCGCCGTCGGGTGGGTCTTCGTCCGGCGTCAGCGCGCCCGCACCGACGCCCTGATCAGCCGGGAGCTGTTCCGCGACCGGAACTTCGCCGCCGGGATCGGCCTGAACGCGCTGGCCGCGTTCGCCATGATGGGGTCGTCGTTCTTCACCACGCAGTACCTGCAGTCGGTGCTCGGGATGAGCACCATGGAGGCCGCGCTGTGGAGCCTGGCCCCGTCACTGGCGGTGGGCGCGGCCGCTCCTGCGGCCACCGCGATCGCCCAGCGCACCGACCGCGCCCGGGTGATCAGCGCCGGCTTCGTCATCGCCGCCGCCGGCTTCGGTGTCCTCGCCCTGTCGGGTACGGACTCGCTCGCCGTCCTGCTCATCGGCTCGGCCGTGATGAGCTGCGGGATCGTCACCGTGATGGCGCTCGTCTCGGACCTGGCCATGTCCACCAGCCCGCCGGAGAAGGCGGGCTCGGCGGCCTCGCTGCTGGAGACGGGACAGGAGTTCGGCGGGGCGATGGGGATGGCGCTGCTGGGTGCGGTGGCGACCGCCGTCTACACCGCGGACATGCCGGACGCGGCCCCGGAGGTGGCCCGCAAGACGCTGGCGGGTGCGGTGTCCACCGGTGACGGCTCGCTGATCGCGGTCGGCCGGGACGCCTTCGTGCACAGCATGCAGTACGCCTCCGTGGCCGGGGCGCTGCTCCTGCTGGCCGGTGCGGTGCTGGCGGTGACACACCTGCGGCGGACGGCCGCCGCAGAGCCCTCCCCGGAGCCCTCCTCAGAACCCTCCACCGTGTGAGGACAGCAGATCATGGCGCCCGTGCTCCTCGTACTTCCGCACCAGCGGGCCGAGTTGTCCCTCGCCGAAGGGTACGTACGCGCCACCGCTCCCGTTCCACCACAACGGCCCCCCGGACCAGAATCCCTCGCGCCGCAGCCCGACCCGGTGCACCTTGTTCGTCGCCGTCACCGGCATCGACCGGACGACGCGCACGAACCGGGGGGCCATCTTCGTCCCCAGGTCGGGCTGGTCCCGGAGGAAGGCGCCGAACGCCTCCGGATCGAACGGCACCCCGTCGCGCAGCGCCAGCGCCGCCATGACCTGGTCCCCCGCGACCGGGTCGGGCACGGCGTAGACGGCCACGGCCGCCGCGTCGCTCCAGCGGGCCAGGATGTTCTCGATCATCGCGGCCGCCAGGTTCTCGCTGTCGACCCGCAGCCGGTCCTCGGTGCGGCCCGCGAAGTACAGGAAACCGTCGGCGTCGCGGAAGAACAGGTCCCCGGTCCAGTACCAGCCGTCGCGCACCCGGGCGGCGTCCGCCGCCTCGTTGCGCCAGTACCCCTCGAAGGGGGTGCGGCCCCGGTTGACCAACTCGCCTATCGCGGCGGCCCCGTTGAGCAGGGTGCCGCCGGAGTCGAAGACCGCGGCGACCCGCTCCCGGCCGCTCGAAGGGTCGACGACCGCGAGATCGTCACGGTCCGAGGCCCGGCCGATCGCACCCGGCGGGGTGTCCGGCGTCCGCTGGATCGCCGCGCCGCCCTCCGAGGAGCCGTACCCCTCGACCAGCCGCACCCCGAACCGTTCCCGGAAACGGGCCGCGTCCACGGCGCCCGCCTCGGTGCCGAAGCCCATCCGCAGCGGGTGCTCACGGTCGTCGGGGCGTTCGGGGGTGGCCAGCAGATACTGCACGGCACGGCCGACATAGGTGAAGTACGTGGCGCCGTGCCCGCGTACGTCGTCCAGGAAGCCGGACGCGGAGAAGCGGCGGCGCAGAGCGACGGAGGCACCGGCGGACAGGGCGGGGGCCCAGTCGGCGATCACCGCGTTGCCGTGGAACATCGGCATGCAGATGTAGTGGACGTCCTCGCCCCGGATCGCGAAGTGATCGACGAGCGACCGCCCGGCCGCCGCCAGCCGCCCCTGGGTGCAGATCGCGGCCTTGGGCGCGCCGGTGGACCCCGAGGTGAAGTACAGGAGCATCCGGGTCGCGGGGGCCGGCCGCTTCAGGACGGTGTCGCCGGGCCGCGCACCGGCGTAGGGGGCGAGGAGGGCGGCGTACGCGTCGGTGTCGGTGACCAGGACGCGTACACCCGGCAGCGCCAGGCCGTCGAGCAGCGGCAGGTGGGTGCGCTCGGTGATCAGCACCCGGCATTCGGTGTGCAGGATGTCGCGGGCCAGTTCGGCGCCGCGGCGCGTGGGGTTGATGCCCGCGACGGCGGCCCCGGCCAGGGCCGCCGCGCTCAACCACAGCGGGAATTCGGGGGTGTTGTCCAGCAGCACCCCGAGGTGCGGTTCACTGCCCGCCGGCAGCAGATCCGCCAGGAGCGCGGCCCGTGCGGCAGCACCCGAGGCGACCTGATGGTGAGTGAGGAGGGTTCCCTCATGTCTCAACCCGGGCCGGTGGTCGCCCCATTGGCGCTGAACGAGCTCCGCGACGGTGCCTGCGCTCCCCATGGCGCCGCACGGTAACCGACCAGGCGTCAGAACTGAACATCCGAGCACGAGTAGAACGCGTTCGCCGTGTCGGCGACGTTCCACACGCTGAGGATGATGTGCTTCCCGGTCTTCTGGGTGGGGATGGTGCCCTGCTGGGTCAGGGTCGCCGGCGGCTGCTTGCCCCCGTACGGCACCGTCATGAACGGCTGCGACTCCAGGGACGCCCTGGTGAGCGGCTTGGTGGGGTCCCAGCCGTCCTTGGTGATGTAGTAGCGGAAGTCCGTCGTGGCGTGCCGGGCGGTGAACTGCCAGCGGAAGCTGAAGCCCTGGCCAGCGGTGACGTTCGTGGCGGGCCAGTTGCCGCCGCGCGGGTCGTCGAGCTGGGCGAACTCGCCGTGCCCGGCGGAACAGATCGCGCCGTCGGCGGGACCGGCGGCCGGGAAGCCCTTGGGGCCCTCGACGCTCTGCGGCTCCCACTGGATGTTGCCGCAGCCCGTCACCGTGCCGTTGGCACAGAGCTTCTGACGGCTGATGGGGTTGTCCGTGTAGCCATGGCTACTGGCACTGCTGGTCGCGAACATCGAGACGCCCGCTACCGCAAGGCCGACCAGGGCCGCGCTTGCCTTCATACGCATTGCTGCCGCTCCTCGGAGACGTGGGGGAGGTTCCATGAGCACTGCTACGCGCGTGTTGTGCGGTCTAGACCAAGGCCTAGATTATTGACGCGGCATGAACATGTCCAGACCAATGAGAGCTGGATTCCGGTTGTCTCCGAGGTGCCGGGCAGAAAGCCTCAGGCGCTCTCCCCACCGGTGCGGCCGGTGTAGAAGGCCACCGTCAAGTCCTTGACCAGGGACTTGCGTTCGTAGTCGTCGAGCTCCACGAGGCCCCGGGCGGTCAGCCGGCTGACGGTGTCGTCCACGGCGTCCACCACCGAAGTCAGCACGCTGTCGCGGTGCTTGGCGTCGATGGCCGCGATCCGGCGCCGCTGCATGGCCGCCGCCACCTCGGGGGCGTACTCGATCCCGGTCGGCTGCGCGGAGTACACCTCGACGCCGACCGGTTCGCAGTCCGCCTTCAGCATCCGGGTCAGCGCGTCCCCGACCGCCTCCGCGTTGCGCAGGGTGTGCGCGTCCTCGTGGAAGGCGTCGGCGGGCAACTGGGACAGGACGCGCGCCATGGCCGCCTCGACCTGCTCGCGCAGGTACTCCTCGTGGTCCTCGATCCCCAGCGTCGCCCGCACGGTGTCCTCGACCCGCCACACGACGAGGACGACGACCCGCAGCGCGGTGCCGTTGGCGTCCATCGCCGGAAGCGGCTCGCTGCGCCAGTGCCGCAGCCGTACGTCGACGCGGCGGCGCAGCAGCAGTGGGCTGACCCACATCAGCCCGGTCCGCCGCACGCTGCCGCGGTACCGGCCGAAGAGCGTGAGCACCCAGGTGTACCCGACCCGTCCCCGGCTCAGGCCGCCGAACGCGAAGAGCACCACGGTCACCAGCAGGGCGAGGCCCGCGCAGGTGCCGAGGCCGAGTCCGTCGTACGGGCGGGGGTCGACCCCGAGCCGCGACAGCACCCGGGCCGGCAACGCGCCGGTCCACCACAGGGCCCCGCCGATCACGGCGATCCCGCCGAAGCCGGTGAGCAGGGCGACCCAGCCGGGCAGTGACGGCCCCGGCCGTTCGCGGAGCCGGGGGTCGGCGACCGGTGCGGGCCGGGTCGAGGGCCGCACCTGCGGGGTCCTCGGCACCGGCGGCCGCCGGACACCGGCCGGCTGCTCGCCCGCGGGGGCCTTGCGCACGACGGTGGCGGGAAGCGCCGCGGCGTCCGCGCCGCTCTCGGGCCCCTCGCGGAAGAGCAGGTGCACGGGGATGGAGGCGGTGCGCTCGTTGGCGATGACCGCCTGGTGCCGGCCGGTGTCCACGCGGGTGTCGGTGCGGAACTCACCGGTGTCCTCGCCGGTGGGCGTCAGGGAGAGGGAGGCGGGGGCGAGCCCCGGCCCGGGAACGGACGCGGAGACCTCGGCGGCCTCGGAGGGGGCGGGGGGCTCGGGGACCTCGCGGGCCGACCTCGCAGACCTCGCCGACCCGTACGACTCGGAGGCGGCGCCGCCCACCATGACGAGCACACCGGTCTCGGCGACGGATGCCGCCACCGAGTCCTCCGGCGCATCGGGCGCACCAGGTACGCCCGGCAGCACCGGAGCGCTCGCCGCCACGCCCACGGCCGGGACCGCGATCGCGACCGGCGCAGGGACCACGACGGGCGCCGGGCCCGCGTCCACCGCCGGACCCGCGTCCACCGCCGGGACCGCGTCCGGCGCAGGGCCCGGGTCCGCAGCCAGCACCGAGACGGACGCCGAGGTCGCGCCGAAACCGGAGCCCCGGCGTTCGCGGGCTGCCTCGCCCGGCACCAGGTCCAGCACGAGGTCGACCACGGAGTCCGGCCCGGAGCCCTCGGCCACGACGGGCGTCCCGAGCGCGGGCGCGCCCGGCCCCGCGTCCTTCTCGTCCTCCACCGCCCAGCCGCCCGACCCGGCCCGCTCCCCCGCCGCGGCCCAGGCGTCCGTGACCCGGCCCGCTCCCTCCGGGCCCACCCATTCCCGTACCGGGACCGCCCCGTACCTCTCCTCCCCGTACTCCGGTTCCTCCCGGTTCTCCGGGTTCCCGGAGCTGTCCGACACCGTGGATCGCATTCCCGCCTCCGTCATGTGCGTCGTGTCACGCGAAGAGTCGCCGCCAGGTCTCCGGACCCGGATAGCCGTCGGCCTCCGTGCCCCGCCAGCCCTGGGCCTTCTGGAAGGCCTCGACATTGCGTCGGTCCGCCTCGGTCCACCGAGGGCCGGGGCCCGACAGGTAGTACTTGCCGTATCCCTTCTTCACCAACTGTCTGCCGAGCTTGTCGACATGGCTGTTGGACTGACCCGGCCGGAAATAGCCCCGTCCGGGGAAGCCCGGGACCGATGTGGAGCCGCCCGCGGCGGGGATGTCGTGGCCGGTTCCGTTCACCAGCAGGCGCCAGGTGTCGGGGCCGGGGATGCCGTCGGCCTCCTTGCCCTTCCAGCCCTGGGCCTTCTGGAACGCCTGGGTGGCCAGCCGGTCGGCGCTGCCCCAGGCGGGGCCGGGGCCGACCTTGTAGAAGCGCTTGCCGCCCCGGTCGACGAGCATCTTGCCGAGCCGGGTGACGTAGTCGTTCTTCGCTCCGGCGCCGAACTTCGCGGCACCCGGGAACAGCGTCTTCGTCGAGCCGCTGCCCCCGCTCCCGCTCGACAGCCCCTTGTAGCGGTAGGCGACGTAGCTGCCCGAGTTGGTCCAGTACGCCATGGGTGTCGTCTGCTTGCGGGTGTGCGGCTTGGTCTGCTCGTACGCCGTGTAGTGGGTGTGCGTGTAGTCGGTCCAGCCGCCGAAGATCGTGACGTGCGAGCCCTTCGCGGGGTCGGCCGGGTTGTGGAAGAGCAGGATGTCGCCGGGCTGGAGCTCCTCCCGGGCGATGCGCGTCCCGTAGGTGGCCAGGCTGCCGGTCCACTCGTTGCCGGCCAGGTTCCAGGCCATCGAGACATAGCCGGAGCAGTCCTGGCGGTACCCGTCCGACCAGTACGTGGCCATGCTGTACGGGACCTGCGCGGTGACCCACTTCTTCGCGCGGTTGATGATGTCGGCACGGGTGGTCGTGCGCAGCGTGGGCGTGGACGCCTGGGACGCCGGTGGGCCGGAGGCCCCCGTGCCCCGCAGTGGTCCCGGTCCGCCCTGCGGGCTGTCCGGCCCGGGCTCGACCGGACCGGCCGCCACGTCGTCGGCCGCCACGTCGTCGGCCGCCACGTCGTCGGCCGCCACGTCGTCGGCCGCCACGTCGTCGGCCGCCACGTCGTCGGCGGCCGCGTCGGCCGCCCGGCCCGGGTCCGTCACCGGGGCCGGGTCCGCCGCCGCGCCCGCCGCCTCGGCGAGACCGGCGCTCAGCACCACTCCGGCAGCGGTGACCAGCACCATCGCGCGCCGCGCGCCGTGCGCGGCCGGATGTCCTCCGTACCGGGTCGGCAGTCCGGCGGCTGCGGTGCGCCGTTGGACGGCGCATCCCGCACAGGTGCAGTCGATGGCGGGTACGTACTCCTCGAAGGCCGGCACAGTCATGCGATTCCCCTCCGCACTCGTCAAGATCCTTGGGCGCATCTGTACGGGCGTCAGTGTCTCAACTCTCCGGACATAACGCATTTTGACGGATAGAAGAGTAAAAACGACCATCCGACAGGCCGTGGCGAAGGGGAAATGGTCAGGAGCACGGCCGGAGATCGGGTAGAGTTCTCCAGGTCAGCAGGCGCCGCTAGCTCAGTTGGTTAGAGCAGCTGACTCTTAATCAGCGGGTCCGGGGTTCGAGTCCCTGGCGGCGCACGCAGAGTCAAGGCCCCCTCACCACGCGTGAGGGGGCCTTGTTCGTGCTCGCGCCATCCCGACCGCGCCACACAGGCGTCACACCGCGAACACTTTGCTCACGCACAGCTCACGCCCGCTTGACGGACAGCCATCACTCGACGGACCGACGGCGCACCGATCCTCACCCGCGCCCCCATACGCCCCGACACCACCTCTTCACAAGAGCCCCACAAATCGCGCGTATGAGCGGGTAATAACCCCTTTCGCCCTTGCGGTCACGGCTGGGGTCAGCCAGTCTGTCTGGGAGCCATCGACGCCAACCACGCCGATGGAACGCATAGTTGGGGGAATCGGAGAACGGCATTCCGGTTGTGACCGATGCGAGGGGGAGGCGTCGTGCACAAGCAAACGCCGAACAGGCATCATGCAACCGGAAGGATGCCGTTCCCTGTCTCAGGAATGGTGACCCGCCACTGAGCCGTCGGTCGCGTTCCAGGGGGACACGCGGCGGGCGAGAGAAACGACCGACCGACCACGCAGCCCCGCCTGCGTGCCAGGGGGATGACCCATGACGTCGACGCCGCCAGGCGCCCGGCAGGACGACGACCCGTCCCGGACGACTCAGCTCCGGATACCCGCGCAGCTGCGGTCCGGAGGCCAGCGGCGGCGACAGAGGAAAGCGCTGCCACGGTACGACTACGAGCACTACAGCCGGCTCGCCGGGCCTCTGACCCAGCCCGACCCCGCCCGGCCGTACACCGTGAAGTACCGCTCGCTCCTCTCCCAGGAGCCCCACCGGATACGCGCGGCCCTCCTGCTGGGGGCCGCCCCGCTCGTCTCCCTCGGCCTGTTCGCCTGGCTGATGCAGCCCGAGCACTGGACGCAGCGCGACCCGAACCTCAAGAACGACACGCTGTTGATCCTCGACATCGTGATGCTGGTCTCGATCGGCCTGATCGAGCTCTTCCGCACCCTGAACGTCCTCTCCAACGCGCACGCCACCCTGGTGGCGCGCGACCCGGTCCCCGTCGTGCCGGAGACCGGCACCCGCGTCGCCTTCCTCACCTCGTTCGTCCCGGGCAAGGAGCCCCTGGAGATGGTGACGAAGACCCTGGAGGCCGCCGTCCGCATCCGCCACCGCGGGCTGATGCACGTCTGGCTGCTCGACGAGGGCGACGACCCGGCGGTGAAGGAGGTCTGCCGGCGGCTCGGCGTGCACCACTTCTCCCGCAAGGGCGTGGCGCACTGGAACCAGGCCAAGGGCCCGCACCGGGCGAAGACCAAGCACGGCAACTACAACGCCTGGCTCGACGCCCACGGTGACGCGTACGACTTCTTCGCCTCGGTCGACACCGACCACGTACCCATGCCCAACTACCTGGAGCGGATGCTCGGCTACTTCCGCGACCCGGACGTCGGCTTCGTCATCGGCCCGCAGGTCTACGGCAACTACGACTCCTTCGTCACCAAGGCCGCCGAGTCGCAGCAGTTCCTCTTCCACGCGCTGATCCAGCGCGCGGGCAACCGCTACGGCGCCCCGATGTTCGTCGGCACCAGCAACGCGGTGCGGATCTCGGCCCTCAAGCAGATCGGCGGCCTGTACGACTCGATCACCGAGGACATGGCGACCGGCTTCGAGATGCACCGCGCCCGCAATCCGCACACCGGCCGCAAGTGGCGCTCGGTCTACACCCCGGACGTACTGGCCGTGGGCGAGGGCCCGACCGCGTGGACGGACTTCTTCACCCAGCAGCTGCGCTGGTCGCGCGGGACGTACGAGACGATCCTCAAGCAGTACTGGAAGGGCTTCTTCTCGCTGCCCGCGGGCAAGCTCTTCAACTACACCATGATGATCATCTTCTACCCGATGTCCGCCATGAACTGGATCCTCGCGGCCCTCAGTTGCGCGCTGTTCCTGGGCATGGGCGCCTCGGGTGTGCAGATCGACCCGACCGTCTGGATGATGCTGTACGGCAACGCCTCGGCGCTCCAGATCGGCCTGTACATCTGGAACCGCCGGCACAACGTCTCGCCGCACGAGCCCGAGGGTTCCGGCGGTCTCGCCGGCATGATGATGTCCGCACTCTCCGCGCCGATCTACGCACGCTCCCTGATGGACGCCGTGCTGCGCCGCAAGAGCTCGTTCGTGGTCACGCCCAAGGGCGACTCCTCCAGCCCGGACACCCTCTTCGGGACCTTCCGCATCCACCTCTTCTTCATCCTGGTCTTCGCCGGCTCCATCGCGGCGTCCTTGGTCCTCGGCCACAGCCACCCGGCGATGCTCACCTGGGCCGCGCTGGCGCTGCTGATCACCGCGGCACCGATCTTCGGCTGGCGGTACACGATGCGGGCCGAGAAGAAGAAGCGCCGCGCGGGCCCGCCGCCGCCGAGCGGACCACCCGCCCACGCCCAGCAGGAGAAGCCCCACTGGGCGGGCAACGAACAGACCATGCAGATCGCCCTTGGGGGACGTAAACCATGAAGTACCGTCCGAACCGCCGTACCCGCCGCATGGCGATCACTACGGCGGTGGTTCTCGCGCTCGCGGGAGCGAACGGGCCGTGGCTGTACCGCGTCAGCACCGAGCGCTACCACGAGTACAAGATCAACCAGGCGGATTACAAGGCGTCCAACGGTCACTGGGACTTCCTGGACATCCCCTCCGAGTTCCGCGTCAACACGATCCACGCCGCGCTGCTGCACACCGGCAAGGTGCTGCTCGTCGCGGGCTCGGGCAACAACCAGAAGAACTTCGACGCGAAGAGCTTCCGGTCGGTGCTGTGGGATCCGGAGACCAACGCCTTCAAGAACATCCCCACGCCCAAGGACATGTTCTGCGCCGGTCACACCCAACTGCCGGACGGCAAACTGCTCATAGCCGGCGGCACCAAGCAGTACGAGAAGCTCAAGGGTGACGTCACCAAGGCCGGCGGCCTGATGATCGTCCACAACGAGGACCCGGACAAGCCCATCACGCTGCCCGCGGGCACCCGGTTCACGGGCAAGGAGAACGGCAAGACCTTCGTCACGAAGGACCCCGTGCTGGTGGAGAAGGCGACCAAGGTGTTCGACAAGAACACCGGCGCCTTCCTGCGCAACGACCCCGGCCTCGGCCGGATCTACGTCGAGGCGCAGGAATCGGGTACGAAGCACGAGACGGGCACCGAGGACAACTACCGGATAGCGGGCCTGTCCGGCTCCGACACCCGTAACGTCTACGGGATCGCCCAGAAGCTCGCCATGGACAAGAAGGACTTCCAGGGCATTCGCGAGGCCTTCGAGTTCGACCCGGTGGCGGAGAAGTACATCACCGTCGACCCGATGAACGAGGCCCGCTGGTACCCGACGCTCACCACGCTCGAGGACGGCAAGGTCCTCGCCCTCTCCGGCCTGGACGAGATCGGGCAGATCGTCCCCGGCAAGGACGAGATCTACGACCCCGAGACCAAGAAGTGGGAGTACACCGGCATCGTCCGGAAGTTCCCCACCTACCCGGCGGTCTTCCTGCTGAACGACGGCAAGCTCTTCTACTCCGGCTCGAACGCCGGCTACGGCCCCGCCACCGTCGGCCGCGCCCCTGGCGTCTGGGACCTGGCGACCAACAAGTTCACCAAGATCCCCGGCCTGAGCGACCCGGACAAGATGGAGACCTCGGCGACCGTACGGCTGCCCCCGGCCCAGGACGAGAAGTTCATGGTGATCGGCGGCGGCGGCGTCGGCGAGTCCGACAAGTCCAGCGAGAAGTCCCGGCTCGTCGACCTCAAGGACGCCGACCCGGAGTTCAAGGACGGCGCCTCCCTGGACGAGGGCACCCGCTACCCGAGCGCGTCCCTGCTGCCCGACGACTCGCTGCTGGTCACCGGCGGCTCCAACGACTACCGCGGACGCGGCGGCTCCGACGTGCTGCAGGCGCGGCTGTACGACGCGAAGTCGGACACGTACAAGCGGGTCGCCGACCCGGCGGTGGGCCGCAACTACCACTCGGGGTCCGTGCTCCTGCCCGACGGCCGGGTCATGATCTTCGGCTCCGACTCGCTCTACTCCGACAAGGCCAACACCCGGCCCGGCGTCTTCGAGCAGCGCATCGAGATCTACACACCGCCGTACCTGTACCGGGACTCGAAGCCCGAGCTGACCGCCGGGCCGAAGAGGATCGAGCGCGGTGGCACTGCGGTGTTCACGACCAACCAGGCCTCGTCCATCAAGTCGGCGAAGCTGATGCGGCCGAGCGCCGTCACCCATGTCACGGACACCGACCAGCGCTCGGTGGCGCTGGGCCTGAAGCAGACGGACGGCGGGATCTCGGTGACGGTGCCGGCGAACCGGGCGCTGGTTCCGTCGGGCTGGTACATGCTGTTCGTCACCGACGACAAGGGCACACCGTCCGAGGGGACGTGGGTGGAGGTGCCGTAGCCGCCGGACGCGGCACCGCACCGGACGCGCCCCGTCCTATGCGGTGCCGCGGGCCAGGCCCAGCGCGTACTCGGGCCACCACGCGCCCGCCTTCGGGCCGCCCCGGCAGTCGCCGTCGGACTCGCCCGGCCGCTTGATCCAGAGGTACGCGTCGACCAGGTCGTCACCCGTGGACGTCGTCGGCGTCTCGCCGAGCGCCCGTCCCGGAGGATTGCACCAGGTCTCCTCGGGGGCGCCGCCGGTGTACGGGCCGTTGCCGTTGCGGCTGGTGTCGATCACGAACGGCTTGTTGCCGACCTTCGCCGACAACTGCTTGCCGAAGTCCTTGCTGACCGCGGTGGTCTGGAAGTTGGAGACGTTGACCGCGAAGCCGTCGGCCGCGCCGATGCCCGCCTGCTGCAGCGGCTGGAACAGGGCGTCCGGGGTGTGCCAGCCCGCGTTGCCCGCGTCCAGGTAGACGTGCGTGCCCGGCTGCTTCTTCAGCCGCTCCACCGCACCCTTGAGCAGGTCGTAGCGCTCCTCGTGGAACTCCTGCGGGGTGCACCCGTCGACCAGGTGCAGCACCGCGTCCGGCTCCAGGATCACCGTCGCGCCGCGGTCACCGATGCCCTTGGCGACACTCTCCAGCCAGGCGCGGTACGCGTCGCCGTCGGCGGCGCCGCCCTTGGAGAACTGTCCGCAGTCGCGGTGCGGGATGTTGTAGAGGACCAGCAGCGCCTCCCGGCCGGCCTTCTCGGCCGCCTCCGTGAAGCCCTTCGCCTCGGCCTCCGGATTGTCCGTGCCGACCCACTCGCCGACCGGCTGCTGGGCGATCCGGCGGATCAGGGCGGCTTCCTTCTCCTTGCCGTCCTCGGCGTAGCCGGCCACCTGCCGGGCGGCGTTCCCGTCGGGGTTGACCCAGTACGGATCGGTGCCCTTGGGCTGCTGGCCGATGGCGGCCGGGTTCTTGCCGCCGCCGGATCCGCCCTTACCGTCCCCGTCGCCGGAGGAACTGCATCCCGCAAGCAGGAGCGCGGCACCTGCCGCGACCGCGCACGCTCCCCGCATGCCGAACCGGCCGTTGTGACTGCCGTACATCTGCTCCCCCTCGGGTGCGACGGCGGTGCACTGTCGCATCGCCGTCCATCCTGGCACAGGGCCCGGGAACGGCCCGGGCCCTCACCACTTCGTCGAAGAGCTGTTACGGCGGGTTCACCACACTCTGCCCCGCCTGTCCGCGTGCGGAGGGTGACCGGTTATCGACGTAACGTCAGAAACCCGCTGGGCGCCCCGAGTTCGGGCCCCTACAGTGGGTCGTGCGGCGGACCCGGACGCCACCGACCTCCCGTGTCCGCGCCGGGCCACTCCCGCGGCCCGCGCCCCGCGGTCGAGGACCGGCCCGGCCGGCGCCCGGAGAACCGGGCAGCCGGCCGGGCCGGGTACCGAAGCGATCAGCCGCCGGCCGGTGCGCCCGCCTGCGCGTCCGCATTCCCCTGGGCGTCCTTCTCCGCCTTCTCCGCCTTCTCCTGCGATTTCTCGCCCGTGAGGTAGGCCGAGACGACCACGTTGGCCGTGTACGACTGCGACGCACGGTCGTACGTCCCGCCGCAGGTGATCAGCCGGAGCTCCGCCCGGCCGTCCTTGCGGGGGCCGTACGCCTTCTGGGCGTTGAAGCGTGCGCGGGTGAAGACCTGCACGTCGTCGATGGTGAACTCGGCGACGGTGCCGTCGGTGCGGGTCACCTCGACCTTGGCTCCGGGGCGGGCCGCGCTGAGCCCGTAGAAGACGGCCGGCTTGGTCTCGGTGTCGACGTGGCCGACGAAGAGGGCCGGGCCCTTGGCGCCGGGCTCGGTGCCGGCCCCGTACCAGCCGACCGTCTGGGGCGTGTCGAAGGACGGTGGTTCGATCGCCCCGTCCTTGTCCAGGCCCCGGGAGACGACGGGTGCCCGGATCCCGATCGACGGGATCTCGACGCTCCGCGGCACCACGCCCTCGATAGGGTCGTGGGCCGGGGGCAGCGGTACGCCGAGGGGCCGCCCGACCGCGGCCACGTCGCCGGTGGTCGGCGCGGAACTGGCGCCGGAGCCTCCGGTGATGCCGCGGCCCCAGAGCCACAGACCCAGCAGGAGTACGGCCCAGGCCACTCCGGTGAGCAGCCTGCCGTGCCCCGCCGAGTGGTCCGAGGCGGACACGTCAGTCGGTGGCCGGGCGGCGTCGTCGCGCGCTGCGGAAGGCGACGGCGACGGCCGCGACGGCGGCCAGGGCGAGGCCGACCACGGCGTGAACGGTGCCGGGACCGTCCTGCTGGGCGGCCTGGTCGGCGAGTACGGCGGTGCCTCCGCCACCCGCGCGAACCGGGGCCAGGGGCATCGGCCGGCTGCGGTGGACGACGGTCAGGACGGCGGACGCCTTGGCGTGCTTGTCGCCCTTGCAGACCACCTGGACGTCGTAGTCGCCGGGCTCGGCGTCCGAGCGGACGCGGGCCTCGGCGAAGAGCGTCCTGTCGTCACCGGGCGAGAAGCGCGCCTCGGAGACGAACGCATCGGAGCTCCCCTTGGCCTCCTTGCCCTTGCAGCCGGCGACCTCCAGGTCGATCTCACCGCCCGGCGAGACGGAAGCCGGGGAGAGGGTGAGCGTGGCCCGGGACCGTGAGTCCTCGTGGTCCGAGTCGGAATTGGCCAGTGCGACGGAAGCGGGCATCAGGGTCGCCGCAGCCACTGCGGCGGCACAGAACGTGAGGGGTATTGAACGCATCGTGAACCTCCTTATGGCAGGTTCACGTGTGCCGCGGCTTTCCGCATCCGCAGGGGCGGGGCACTGGGCCGGTGGAGTGCGGGGAAGCGGCCGCAGCGGCCCGCTCCCCCGCCGCCGACCGGGTCAGCCCACGTCGATCAGGTCGACCAGGTCGGCGATGGAGTCGACGACCGTGGACGGCCGGAACGGGTACTTGTCGATGTCCGCCACCGTAGTGAGACCGGTCAGCACCAGGAAGGTCTGCATCCCCGCCTCCAGACCGGCCAGTACGTCGGTGTCCATCCGGTCGCCGATCATGGCGCTGGACTCGGAGTGGGCGCCGATCGCGTTCAGCCCGGTGCGCATCATCAGCGGGTTGGGCTTGCCCGCGAAGTACGGGGCCTTGCCGGTCGCCTTGGTGATGAGGGCGGCGACGGACCCGGTCGCCGGCAACGGGCCCTCGGCGGACGGGCCGGTCTCGTCCGGGTTGGTGCAGATGAAGCGCGCCCCGTGGTTGATCAGCCGGATCGCCTTGGTGAGCGCCTCGAAGGAGTACGTACGCGTCTCGCCGAGGACCACGTAGTCGGGCTCGTGGTCGGTGAGGACGTAGCCGATGTCGTGCAGCGCGGTCGTGAGCCCCGCCTCGCCGATGACGTACGCCGTGCCGCCGGGCCGCTGGTCGTCCAGGAACTGGGCGGTGGCGAGCGCGGAGGTCCAGATGTTCTCGACGGGGACGTCGAGGCCCATGCGCTTCAGCCGGGCGTGGAGGTCGCGCGCGGTGTAGATCGAGTTGTTGGTGAGGACCAGGAAGGGGAGCCCCGAATCCCGCAGCCGCTTGATGAAGGCGTCCGCGCCGGGGATCGGGGTCCCCTCGTGGATGAGGACTCCGTCCATGTCGGTGAGCCAGGACGAGATCGGCTTGCGCTCTGCCATGTGGGACTCCAGTTGCCGTACGCCAGGTGCGGGGACGCCGGCGGCACCGCGTTGTGCAGCGCCGACGTCCCCGATTTTAGAGGGTCCGGCAATTGGGGGGTAAGGGGATGACCGGCGGTCAGCGCGGGGCGCGGCGGGTCCGGCGGGCCCTGATGACGATGGCTCCGCCGCCGATGAGGAGACCGGAGACGGTGAGGGCGGACAGCGGGACCGGCACCGGTACGGAGATCCCGGTCCTGGCGAGTTCCGGGACTCCGGCCGGATCGTGGCCGGGTGCGACCGGGCGCGGGGTGCCGGTGGTCCCGGTGGTGGGGTTGGCGTCGGGCCGTGCGGGGACACGGCCGGTGAGGCCGTCGTCGTCCTTCTCCTTGCCCACCTCGCCGCTCTCCTCGGGTTCGTCGGCCGGGTCGTCGTCCCTGGCGGTGGTGCTGCCGTCGTCCTCGACCACGGTGAACGGGTAGTCCTCGGACTCGCCGACCCACTCCCCGTCGAGGCCCTTGCTCGCCGAGTCGCCTGCGGTGCGCTGTCGCTGGACGATGGCGGCGTTCGCGGTGATCCGGCCGGGGCTGGTGTCGGAGGTGAACGCCAGCCTGACCTGGACGGTGACGGTCCGGCCCGCCGGCACGGTGAAGCCGGGGAAGGCGTCGTCGCCCTCGCCGCCGAAGACGCCGATGTGCTCGTCGCGGTCGGTCGTCTCCCAGCTGACGCGGTGTTCGACGCCGGGGTGGGTGCGCTCGGAGAACTCCAGCTGGATCTGGTCCGAGGTCAGGGCGCGGTCCTCGTCGGTGAGGACCAGGACGGGGTGGATGGCGCGGCAGGACTCCGCGGTGGTGTTGGTCAGGTCCAGGAACCAGGTGCCGTAGCCGCCGCCGGACGCGTAGGTGTCCGGGCCGCCGTGGATCCGGGTGTCGATCGGGAAGTCGGTGGCCCCCGCGTCACCGCAGGCGGGCCGCTGGTCGGCGGCGACGGCGGCCGGTGCGGAGGCCGGGGTGAGGTTGGGCGTGGTGGCCGTGTTGCGTTGCGGGGCGGCGGAAGCGGTCGCCGGGCCGCCGAGCACGACGGCGGGCATGACGCTCGCCGCGGCCAGCCCGAGCACGAGGCCGTGCCGGGGGCGGCTGCCCGCAGGGGGCGGCGGCGACGGCGGGCGCGGCGGGACGGAGGGTTCGGGGGACGGGTTCGCCGGGGGCGGTGTGGGGGGCATCGTGGGGCAGCCTTCACTTCTCGCGAAACGGTCGGCGCGCCCCGGGCCCCGGAGTTCACCGGTTTGGAACGGGACGGTGCCATGCGGACCCCGTCCGCTCGCCGCAGACATGCCGCAGGGTCGCCCGCCCGGCGGCCCCGAACCCCTCGATCAGCCCAGTTCCGTACGCTCGGGGAGCGGGTCGACAGGGCCCGCCGCCCGGTCTCCGCCCGCCCGCTCCCCGGCCGCGCCGCCGACGCGGCCGAACAGCGGGGCGAGGATCAGCTGCGCCGCCCCTTCGGCGACCGGCCGGTCCCCTCCGCCGGCGGCGACGACCGGTACGGGCGCCCCGTCGGCCCCGCCCTGCCGGGCCCGTTCGTCGAGCACCGCGCGTACCCCTCGGACGTACGCGTCGGGTTCGGCTGCGACGGTGCGTCCGCCCAGTACCACCCGGTCGATGTCGAGCAGCCCGACCAGGTTGGCGGCGCCGGTCCCGAGCACCCGCGCGGCCTCGGCGACGTCGCCCCGGCCTACGGCCGCCAGGCAGAGCGCCTCGATGCAGCCGCGTCCGCCGCAGCTGCACGGAGCCCCGTCCAGCTGGACGGTCTGGTGGCCGAACTCCCCCGCCCCGGTACGGGCCCCCCGGTGCACCGCCCCGCCGAGCACCAGGCCGGAGCCGAGGCCGGTGCCCAGGTGGAGGTAGGCGAAGTCGGCGGGGGCGGGGGCCTGAAGGGCGAGCCCGAGGGCCGCGGCGTTGGTGTCCTTGTCGATGACGACGGGCAGCCCGGTCCGCGCGGCGAGGGCGTCCCGGAGCGGGTAGCCGTCCCACTGCGGGAACCCGGTGACGCGGTGCAGTACCCCGCCCCGGTGGTCGAGCGGCCCCGGTACGGCGACGCCCACCCCGAGCACCGCCGGCGCGCCGTCCCCCCGCACGGCGGCGACCGCCCCGGCCGCCGCCCCGAGCACCTCGTCCGCCGGAGCGCCGAGGTCGAGCGGTCCCGTGCGGCTCGCGGTCACCGTGCCCGCGAGGTCGACGAGCACCGCGGTCAGCTCGTCGCGGTCCAGGTGCAGCCCCACCGCGTGTGCGGCGTCCGGCACCAGTCGCAGTACGGTGCGCGGCTTGCCGCCGGTGGAGGCGCGGTGCCCGGCCTCGGCGGCCAGCCCCTCCCCGCGCAGCCGGGCGGTGATCTTGCTGACGGCCTGCGGGGTGAGCCCGGTCCGTCCGGCGAGTTCGAGCCGGCTGATGCCGCGCTCACCTGCCGCCCGCAGCAGGTCCAGCACGAGCGCCGCGTTGTGGCTGCGCAGTGTCGGCAGGTTCGCGCCGCTGTTGCTCCTGTTCACGGACCCATTGTCTCCCGCGCTTGCACTTTGGCAACAGCGTTGCGAAAGTGGAACGCATGACTGCCCACGCGACGCACGAGACCTCCGGAACGGCCCCGACACCCCTGCGCGTCGGACTCGTCGGCTACGGCCTGGCGGGCTCCGTCTTCCACGCCCCGCTGATCACCGCGACCGAGGGCCTGGTCCTGGACACGGTCGTCACGTCGAACGAGGAGCGCCGGGAGCAGGCCCGCGCCGAGTTCCCCGCCGTGCGGTTCGCCGCCTCGCCGGACGAGCTGTGGGAGCGCGCCGACGAGCTCGACCTGATCGTGATCGCGTCGCCGAACAAGACCCATGTCCCGCTCGCGACGGCCGCGCTGAAGGCCGGTCTGCCGGTGGTCGTGGACAAGCCGGTCGCGGGTACGGCCGCCGAGGCCCGGGAGCTGGCGGCGCTGGCCGGGGAGCGCGGGCTGCTGCTGTCGGTGTTCCAGAACCGGCGCTGGGACAACGACTTCCTCACCCTGCGCTCGCTGATCGCGGACGGTGAGCTGGGCGAGGTGCAACGCTTCGAGTCGCGCTTCGAGCGGTGGCGCCCGCAGCCGAAGGGCGGCTGGCGCGAGTCGGGCGATCCGCAGGAGATCGGCGGGCTGCTGTACGACCTGGGCAGCCATGTCGTCGACCAGGCACTGGCCCTGTTCGGTCCGGTGGCTCAGGTGTACGCGGAGTCGGACGTACGCCGTCCGGGCGCCGCGGCCGACGACGACACGTTCCTCGCGCTCACGCACACGAGTGGGGTCCGCTCGCATCTGTACGTGAGCGCGACGACGGCCCAGCTCGGCCCGCGTTTCCGGGTGCTCGGGTCGACCGCCGGCTATGTGAAGTACGGCCTCGACCCCCAGGAGGCCGCCCTGCGCGAGGGCGTACGCCCGACGGGGGGCGGCGGGCCGTGGGGCGTGGAGGACGAGGCGCTGTGGGGCCGGCTCGGCTCGGGCGAGTCCCCGCTCACGGGCGGCGGCGCCCCGGTCCGTACGCTGCCGGGCGACTACCCCGCGTACTACGCGGCGGTCGCCGACGCGCTGCGCGGGAAGGGCGAGAATCCGGTGACCGCCCTCCAGGCCGCGGCCGCGCTGGACGTGCTGGAGGCCGCCCGCCGCTCGGCACGCGACGGCGTCACGGTCACCCTGCCCGCCCCCTCCGCGTCCGTCTCCACCGCTCACGCCACCGAGGAGCAGTCCGCATGAACCCCACCGCTCCGACCATCTCCGAGCTGATCGCCCAGGAGCGCCGGCTGACGCTGCCGCACTTCGGCTACGACGACGCGTACGCGCTCGGCGGCCTGCTCGTCGCCCTGGCCCGGGAGCGGCACGCCCCGGTCGCGATCGACATCCGGCGCGGGGCGCAGCAGCTGTTCCATGCCGCGCTGCCGGGTTCGAGCGCGGACAACGACGCGTGGATCGACCGCAAGCGCAAGGTCGTCGAGCGGTACGGCGAGAGTTCGTACCTGGTCGGGACGCGGTTCCGGGCCAAGGGGACGACGTTCGACGAGTCCTCGCGGCTGGACCCGGACACGTACGCCGCGCACGGCGGTTCGTTCCCGATCGCGGTCGAGGGCGCGGGCGTCATCGGCTCCGTCACGGTGTCGGGACTGCCGCAGGCGGAGGACCACGCGCTGGTGGTAGAGGCGCTGGAGCAGTTCGCGACGAAGATCAGCGCCTGACCGGTTCCGGTACGCGCGGAGGGGTGGGGGCTGCCTGACGACAGCCCCCACCCCTCCGATCTTTACGCACCCAACGTCGACGCCGCGCGCGTAGCCAACCAGCGCCCTCACGCACGGAGCACCCCAGCGCCCTCGCGGACGGAGCACCCCAGCACCCTCGCGCATCGAGCCGAGCCTGCGAATCAGCCCAGCCCGGCAAAATCAAGCCCGTCCGGCGATTGAGGACAAGGCGGCCCCCGGGCGCACCCGGGACCAGGGACCGCCCCGCCCGCCCCCTACGCCCCCTTCAGCTCCTGCCGCTGCCGCCCCAGCCCCGCGATCTCCAGCTCCACGACATCCCCGGCCCGCAGATACGGCTTCGGCTCGGGCTGCCCCATCGCCACCCCGGCCGGTGTGCCGGTGTTGATCACGTCGCCCGGGTAGAGCGTCATGAAGTGGCTCAGGTAGCGCACGACCTCGCCGACCGGGAAGATCTGGTCGGCCGTCGTGCCGTCCTGCTTCAGCTCTCCGTTGACCCAGAGCTTCAGCGGCAGGGCCTGCGGGTCGGCCACCTCGTCGGCCGTCACCAGCCAGGGGCCCAGCGGGTTGAACGTCTCGCAGTTCTTGCCCTTGTCCCACGTGCCGCCGCGCTCGATCTGGAACGCGCGCTCGGAGACGTCGTGCGCCACCGCGTATCCGGCGACGTGCGCGAGCCCGTCCTCCGCGGAGTCCAGGTACCGGGCGGTGCGCCCGATGACGACGGCGAGCTCGACCTCCCAGTCGGTCTTCTCGCTGCCGCGCGGCACGAGCACGGTGTCCTCGGGCCCGACGACCGTGTCCGGCGCCTTGAAGAAGAGGATCGGCTCGCCCGGGATCTGGGCGCCGGTCTCCGTGGCGTGGTCGTGGTAGTTCAGCCCGATGCACACGATCTTGCCGATCCGGGCGAGCGGCGGACCCACCCGCAGCCCCTCGGCGTCGAGCGCGGGCAGCTCCCCGGGCGCGGCCGCGGCGGCCCGTACCCGGGCGAGCGCGTCCTCGTCGGCGAGCAGCGCGCTGTCGATGTCGGTGACGATCCCCGACAGGTCACGCAGGGTTCCGTCCTCGTCCAGCAGCGCCGGTCGTTCCGCGCCTGCCGTACCCACACGAAGCAGCTTCAACGGTCTTCTCCCCTAGGGTCTTGATCGGGCCCGTCGGATGGGTTGCGGCCATCGCAGGCTTGTCCGATCCTCCAAGACATCGGATCACTCCGCAAGACCCTGTTCACACACTGGACCGGAGCACTCGCGTCCCGGACTACGCCGCCGTGGCCATGGCGGCACCGGCCGCCGGCATGTCGCGGTACAGGTAGGCCCGCTCGATCGCGGTCCAGGTGGTGCTCGTGACGACGTACAGCGCGGCGGCCAGCGGCACGAAGGCCACGGTGAAGAGGGTGAAGAAGGACATCAGCGGCATCACCTTCGTCATCGCACCCATGCCCGGGACCGGCTGTCCGTCGGGGCCGGCGGCCGGGGTGACGGGGTTGGCGGCCATCTGGCGCTTGGTCCGCCCGTAGTTGAACGTGGCGACGGCGGCGACGATCACGAACAGCCCCACGTACACGAGGCCCTGCGCCCCGAAGATCCCGCCGTCCGCGATCGCGTCGTGCCAGCGCTCACCGAGCGGGGCGCCGAGGAGTTGGTGGCCGAGGAGTTCGTTGGCGTCGTCGCCGATCTTCGTACTGGAGAAGAGGTGGTAGAGCAGGAAGAAGGCCGGCATCTGCAGGAGGCTCGGCAGGCAGCCGGAGAGCGGGGAGACCTTCTCCTCCTTGTGCAGCTCCATGAGCGCCTTCTGCATCCGCTCGGGGTTCTTCTTGTGCTTCTTGCGCAGTTCGGCGATCTGCGGCTGGAGCCGGCGCTGCGCCTTCTGTCCGCGCGCCGCGGCCCGGGACAGCGGGTGCACGGCGAGTCGTACGAGTGCGGTGAACAGGATGATCGCGGCGGCGGTTGACGCGTTCTGGAAGAGCGGGTGCAGCGCGTCGGCGAGGGCGCCGACCAGGCTGGCGAATGCGGACATGAAGGCGGACATGGATGAGCCCTCCGGGGGTCTCGTCGTGCCGGGAAGTGGATCAGCTTCGGCATGACGATCCGCGCGGGGCGCCCGTACGTACGCGCACATGGCGTACGCACCTGGGGCGGAGAAGAGGGAGGAAAGAGCCCTACGCGGCCGTCAGGAGGACGTGGCCGGGGGCTCGGGGGCGTCGGCGCCCCTTGGCGTCGGGGTCCCGTTGCGGCAGGAACGCGGTGCGTTTCTCCCGGTCGCGCATGGCGGTACGGACCCGGGTGCGGGGCACCGGGACGGCGCAGCGCGCGCTGATGACCGAGCAGGCGACGAGCGCGGTGCCGGCGGCCGCGGTGGCGGCGAGTGCGACGGCGGCGGAGAGGCTGCCGCCCTCGGCGAGCAGGACCTCGGTGAGGAGGAAGAGCAGGAGCCCGGCGGGCCGCAGGACCCGGGCGAGGACACCGCGCATGCGGTTCATGGCGCTCGCGACCATGGCTCCTCCCCCTCCCACGCCTCCGGCGTCCGCACGGGCGCGCGCGAAACTTCAACCGTTAACCGTTATACACGATCGGCTTCCAGGGGCATGAGGAGTCGGCGGGGCGTGAGCAGCGCGCGGCTGACCGGATTGTCGGTGTCCCTGTCGAGCCCGTCGCCGGGCCTCATCTCGATGTCCTCGGGCGGTACGGGGACGGAGCAGGCCGGGCAGGTGCCGTACGCGCCCAGTTCCGTACCGCAGTCGGCGTGGACGAAGACACGCATCGGGAGGGTGCCGGGGAGATGCTCGCGCGCCCACATCCCGAGGGTGCCGAGAACGGGCCAGAGCGCCTTGCCACTGTCGGTCAGGACGTACTCCTCGCGCGGCGGCGACTCCTGATAGCGGCGCTTCTCCAGGACCCCGGCATCGATGAGGGACTGGAGCCGGGTGGCGAGGACGGCGCGCGGGATGCCGAGGTGCACGAGGAAGTCGTTGTACCGGCGTACGCCGTAGAAGGCGTCGCGCACCACCAGGAGGGTCCAGCGCTCGCCGACCACTTCGAGTGCGCGGGCCATGGAGCACTGCTGGTTCGCGTAGTCCTTGCCGAGTGCCATGGGATCACTTTACTCCTTCACGGTTCGATGAATGAACTGACCGTGCTAGCGTCGGCACCGTCGACGCGAGTTCATTCACTGAACCCACTACGGAAGTGCCGCGACCCGATCGCGCAACGACCGTGCGAACCCCGGAGCGATGCCATGGCCCAGCCCGTACGCCCCCGCCCCGCGCCACCGACCGGCTCCGCACCCCTTACGCCCGCTCGCCCGCGCCCCGGACCGACCCTCGCGATCACCTCCGTCGCGACCGCCGTGGCGCTGATGAACTACACCGCGCCGATGACGACGCTCCCCGGCATCTCGGCCGCCCTGGCCACCCCGCCCTCGGGCCAGGCCTGGCTGCTCAACGGCACCCCGCTCGGTCTCGCCGTCGTCCTGCTGGTCGCGGGCAGCCTCGCCGACGACTACGGCCGGCGCAGACTGTTCCTGATCGGCACGCTCGCGCTCGGCCTCACCACCGCACTCGGTGCCCTGGCGACCGACACACTCACGTTCACCCTGGCCCGGGTCGCCCAGGGGGCGGCGAGCGCCGCGATCCTGGCCACCAGCCTGGGGCTGCTCGTCGGGGCGTTCCCGGCCGGTGCGGCCAGGATCAGGGCGACGGGGGTCTGGGGCGCGTTCGTGAGCGTCGGAATCGCGCTCGGCCCGCTGCTGGCCGGGTCGCTCGGCTCGGTCGACTGGCGGCTGACGTACGTCGTACTGGGCCTCGCCGCCCTCCTCACAGCCGCCTTCGCCTTCCGTACGCTCGACGAGTCCCGGGCCCCGCGCGGCGGCCGCCCGGACCTGGCGGGCGCGGCGGTGCTGGGACTGTCGATGACGGCGCTGCTGACCGCGCTGACGCTCGGCCGGGACGGCTGGCTGCGCGCCCCCGTCGCGCTGCTGCTGCTCGCCGCCGTCGCGCTGGCCCTGGTGTTCCTCGCGGTGGAGCGCCGGGCATCGGCCCCGCTGATCGATCCGGCGTTGCTGCGCAGCCGCCCGTTCCTGGCCTCGTCGGCCGGCGGGCTGTTCACGGGCCTCTCGGTGATCGGCCTGTTCAGCTTCCTGCCGACGCTGCTCCAGCGAGCGCTCGGGCTGTCGACGATCGACGCGGCGTGGCTGTTCCTGCTCTGGTCGGGCACCGCGTTCGTCGTGGCCCTGCAGTCGCGCCGGCTGGCCGGCCGGGTGCCGGCCCGCCACCAACTGGCCGCGGGCTTCGTCCTGCACGCGGTGGGGGTGGTGTCCCTGCTGGGCACGCTGGACGCCGGAGGGCGTCCGGACGCGACGGTGTGGCTCAGGCTGATCCCGGCCCTGGTCGTGTCCGGCGCCGGCAGCGGTCTGCTGAACGCCGCGCTGCCCCGGCTGGCGATCGAGTCGGTGCCGCAGGAGCGGGCGGCGATGGGTTCGGGCGCGAACAACACCGCCCGCTACATCGGCTCGTCGGCGGGCGTCGCCGTGACGATCGCCGTCGCGACGACGGGCTCGGGCGCGGACGGCGCGATGCTGCTGTCGGTGGGGCTGGCCCTGGTGGCGACGGTCAGCGTCCTGCTGCTGCGGGACCGGAGCTGACCGCGCGCCCTCACCCCGCCCGAACGAGCTCCGCCTCGTCCTCGATCTCGTCCCGCGCGAGCACCTCGTCGTCCGGCCGTTCGTCGTGCTCGCGCGGACCGGCGTACGTCACCGCGAGCGCGACGGCCAGATTGGCGCCGAGCGCGACGATGCCGGCGTTCACCCCCCACACCGGGTCGTTCTCCGTGAACACGAACCCGCACACCACACCCACCCCGACGACCAGCCCGCTCATCGCCCCGAGCAGCGTCAGCCGTCGCCACATCAGCCCCAGCAGCACCATGGGGAGCAGCTGCGCCATCCCCTCGTACGAGATCAGCGAGAGCCGTACGAGGGTGTTCGGCGCGGTGTACGTGAGCAGCAGCGCCAAGCCGCCCGCGATCACCACGACCAGCTGCGCCGCACCCTTCTGCCGCTGCTCCCAGCGCGGTACGAGCGAGAGCACGCTGCGTCCCCACATCGTGCCGATGACCAGCATGAAGACGGCCATCGGCACGATCGAGGAGAGTGCGGCGGCGACACCGATGATCCCGACCGACCAGGCGGGCAGCGAGTCCACGACGAGCTTGAAGAGCGCCAGGTTCGACTCGGCCCCGACCAGCCCGGGGACGACGAAGAGGGCCGCCATGCCGAGCAGCATCGGGACGAAGAGCAGGACGTTGTAGGCGGGCAGCCACATCGCGTTGCGCCGGAGCACGTCGGCGTTCTTCGCACCGAGGTAGCCGGCCACGGTGGTCGGGAAGATCACGACGGTGAGGGAGTTGAGGAACGAGGTGGTGATGAACCATGCCTGCCCGAGACCGCTGTCCCCGTGCCCGGGGAAGGTCAGCCACTCGCTCTTCTCGGTGACGAGCCGGTCGAGGAAGGGCCCGTAACCGTCGAAGTAGTGCAGCGGTACGTAGATCGCCAGGAAGCCGAGCGTGGCGATCACCATGACGTCCTTCAGCACGGACACCCACGCGCTGCCGCGCAGCCCGCTGACCACGACGAAGCCGGTGGTGACGGCGAAGGCGATGAAGTAGGCCCAGTTCAGGCTGATGGCGCCGTAGGAGATCGTCGAGACGACGACGCCCATGCCGGTGATCTGGAGCTGGATGTACGGGAGCAGGAAGACGGTCGCGAGGACGGCGACGAGCGCGCCGAGCCAGGGCCGGCCGAAGCGGTGCGCCACCATGTCGGTGATCCCGACGAGACCGTGCCTGCGCGCGTACGCCCAGAGCATCGGACCGACGACATAGCCGACGGCGTACCCGCAGGACATGTACGCGACCACGTACAGGACGGGCGCCCCGTAGTTGTAGCCCCAGCCGGCGGCGCCCAGGTAGCTGAAGCTGGTGTAGCCCTCACCGGCCATGAGCACCCAGATGAAGACGGTCCCGAGGCTGCGCCCGCCCACCGACCACTCGGCGAGCCCACCGCCCTTCGTCCCGCGCCGCCCGCGCACGGCGAGCAGCCCGAGGGCCACGGTGGCGACCATGAAGACCCCGAACACGGAGGTCGCGACGGCGGCGTTCACCGGCGGTCACCCCGCCGGGTCAGCCATACGGCGACGGGGGTGAGCAGGGTCGCCCCGAGCAGCCAGAAGAAGAGGAACGGCAGCCCGAGAACGACGGGACGGACCCGGTTCACGAACGGCAGCGCCCCCAGGTAGAGCACGTAGGGGACCAGCAACCACAACAACTGCGGACGTCGTCTCAGCACGTCGGAGAAGCTTAGACCTCACACGTGGTGCGCTCAGCGCCCCCGCACATCCGTCAGCTTCCCCCACACCACCAGCCGGTACCGGGAGGTGAATTCGGGCGTGCACGTCGTCAGGGTCACGTACGACCCGGCCACCCGGTAGCCCACGTACGGCTTCACGTTGCTGCGCGGCACGGTGGCGATGACACCGCTGTCGCCCGGCTGTGTCCGGGCGAGGGTCTTGTCGACGGTGTACGTGTACACGGCGTCCCGGGTCTCGACGGTGATCCGGTCACCGGACCGCAGGCGGTTGATGTGGCGGAACGGTTCGCCGTGGGTGTTGCGGTGCCCGGCGAGCGCGAAGTTCCCGGCGCCGCCGGGCTGCGCGGTGCCGGGGTAATGGCCGACGTACCCCTTGTCCAGGACCCCGTGCTTGCTGATGCCCTGGGCGACGGGCGCGGTCAGCCCGATGCGCGGGATGCGGATGACGGCGTACGCCTGGGACCGGCGGGGCGCGGACGCGGCGGCGGGCGCGTCACCGTCCGCCGCCCCCACGGCGGGGCTGTCGTCCGCCGGTTCCTGGGACGCCGACGCCGACGCCGGCGGCGCCGAAGCCTCCGCCTCCTCGGGCTCCCCCCAGTCCCGCTGGAGGGCGTGCACGGTGTCGGCGGCCTCGGCGCGGGCCTGCCGGTTGGTCCACCACAGCTGATGGGCGACGAGCAGCAGCAGGACGACGCCGAGGGTCATCACCAGCTCCGCGCCCGTCCACAGCCCGCGCGCGGCCAGCCGCCTCCCGCGCCGGTCCCGCTGCACCACCACCGGTATCCGCTCACGTATCCGCTGACGCACGGGCCGCACGATAGGCCCAGGGCCCGTAACTCACCAGGGCCGGAACAGGCCTCCGTACCACACCTCTCCACACAGCACCCCTCCGTACAGCGCCTCGGCGGCAGTACCGTGTGGTCCATGCGCCCCGACACGCCTGCCGACCACACCACCGAAGCCGAGCGCCTGCTGCGCACCGCGGCGCAGTACCCGGAGGACCACGAACCGCTGCTCCTCCAGGCGGCGGCCCATCTGGAACTCGCCGGCGACCGCACCCGTGCCACCACGCTCTACGACGCCCTGCTCAGCGACCCCGACACCGAACACCCCCACCTGGTGAAGGCCCTCAACGCCGCCAACCTGTGGGAGTACGGCCACGAGGCCGAGGCCCGCGCGATCATCGACGGAATCCGCGCGGCCGCCCCGCAGGAGGCGGCCCCGTGGGAGATCGCGGCCGAGACCCTGGAGGCCCACGACGAGCTCGAAGCGGCCCACGACTACTTCTCGACGGCCCTCACCCTGCTCATCGCCCCGGGCGAGGACGTCCCGTACGCCACCCAGTCGCTGCTGACCGGCCGCCACCGGGTCCGCCGTCTGATGGGCGTCACGCACGACGCCTGGGACGAGCTGGCCGACACCCTCCACACGGCGGCCGTCCCGCTGGACGAGCTCCACGACCCGAAGCGGCTGTGGGCGCTCGGCTCCTCGGACCCGGGCGAGCTCCGCGCCGAGATCACCCGCCTCCGCGCCGAACTGGGCACGTACCGCACGGCCCTGTCCCGCCCGTTCCCGGTGGCGGTGCTCCACTGGCCGGAGCCCGAACTGCGCGAGCTCCTCACCGCGTACCCCGGGCTGGCCACGGAGTACACCTCCCACGCGGACCACCAGGCCCGCCTGGAGGCGGCCCTGCGGGACCTCCATGCGGCGGGGACCCCGAACCTCGGCATCGTGACGGGCACGGTCCCGTCGTACGAGGCGTTCGCCGCCTCCGAGGCCGCCTCCCCGGCCGACCCAGACCTGCTCCCCCAGTACGCGACGACCTTGGCCGCCCGCGGCCGCGCGGTCTCCTGGCCGCCGGCGAAGAGCGCGGCGTGCTGGTGCGGCTCGGGGCGGTCCTATCGGGACTGCCACGGGGGCGCGTAGCCGTCGTACGGGGCGGGGCCGCGGCCCTGCCCCCCGCCGCTCCTGCCGAACCTAGTGCCGAGGCGGACGGGCGGCGCTCCGGGGCAGGCGGCGGTCGAGGATGGTGCGCAGCCGGTCGGTGTCGTCCCTGCCCAGGGCGCGCTTCGGCAGATAGTGCACCACGAGCAGGTAGGGCGCGGGCGACAGCAGGACGAATCCGGCAGCGGTCTCCACGTACCCGCCGAGGCTTCGCCAGCCCCGGCGCGTCGTCATGTCAGCGCCCGCGAAGCACACGGCATCGTCGGAGTCGCCGACGGTAACGGTCCAAGGGCCCATCGTGGCGCCCATCTTGGCGTGCCTCGTCGCCAGGACGCCCGCCCTGGCGACGAGGCCGAGCAGGCAGCCGAGGAAGGCGCATCCCGCCACGGAGAGGGTGCCCGAGATCAACCAGGCCGACGCGGCGAAGATCACCGGCACCAGCAGTCTCTGCAGCCGCCCCCTGATCCCCCGCATCCTCCCGCGTGCGCGGAATGCGTCGGACCAGTCCGCCCGGCCCAGCTCGTACCTCAACTCGACGACGGTGCTCTCCGTCGTACTTCGCGCCTCTGTCATGGCCCCACTCCTTCCCCAGTGACGAGCCGCGATCGTAGCGGGCGAGCAGCCCTCGGCCCAGTTCGAGGACAAACAGCCCGCACCTCATCCGGTGGGCGGTGACAACGGTCGCTCGCAGACGGTCGAGCCCGGGTGACCGGGCACCGGCGCCGCCCACAAAACCCCAGGCACCCTGCCGGTCCGCCCGCGTACCCTGCCGCCATGCCCGAACTGCAGCGCCTGCGCCCCGACCACGCCCCCGCCCTCCTCGCGTTCGAGGAGGAGAACCGCGCGTTCTTCGCGGCCTCGGTGCCGGACCGCGGCGACGACTACTTCACCCACTTCGCCGCCCGCCACGCCGCGCTCCTCGCCGAACAGGCCGACGGTGTCTGCCACTTCCACGTGCTGGTGACGGAGGACGGCGAGGTGCTGGGCCGGTTCAACGTGGTGGACGTGGCGGACGGCGCCGCGGACCTGGGCTTCCGCCTGGCCGAGAAGGCCACCGGCCGCGGCCTGGCCACGGAGTCGGTCCGCCAGATACTCAAGGCGTGCGAAAGGACGTACGCCCTGACGACGGTGCGCGCGGCGGCCGCGCTCACCAACACCGCCTCCCGCATGGTCCTGACCCGAAACGGGTTCGTCCCGACGGGAGAGGAACTGCTGCTGGGAGGGAAGCCCGGGACCGGTTACGTACGGGAGCTGACCGGCGGGCCGTCCAGACGCTGAGGGATCGCAGGGGGTGGGGCCGGTGGCCACCGAGCCGATCGCGGCCCCTGCCTCAGGAGTCGTGGGCGCAGAGCCTGACCGTGTGCCGCTGGAGGTCGACCTCCGCGACCCGCACCCTGATCCGCTCCCCCTCGGCGACAAGCCGGCCCGGTCCTCCAGGGGACGCGCCGGGCATCTCGGAGACGTGCAGGAGCCCCTCGATGCCGGGGCCGAGTCGCACGAAGACGCCGAACGGGACGATCTTCGTGACCGTCCCGGAGACGACGCGCCCTTCCTGCGCGGCGAACGGCACGAAGGGGTCGTCCAGCAGGGCCTTCAAGGAGAGCGTGACTCTGCCGTCACGCGTCTCGGACATGATCACCTCACCGGTGACCCGTTGACCGGCCTGCACCGCTTCCGAGGGGTGATCGATGCGGGACCACGTAAGGTCAGGCAGGCGGACGAACCCGGTGCGGAGGCCTGCGGGTTCGCCGTCGAGGTGGACGAAGACCCCGAAGCCGTGCACCGCTGACACGGTTCCGGAGACGACCTGACCTGGCTGAACGGCCACCAGGTAGGCGCGGAGCTCCGGGTTCTCACAGGAACGGGCCGAGAGCGTCAACTCCCCTTGTCGGCGGCCGATTTCCTCGGCATCGATCTGCTGGCCGACCGCGAGGACCCGGGATGGGTGGTCGACGCGCCTGATCGACACCTCATGTTCGGGAATGCGGCCGACTTCGGCGTCCTCCGCATCCGGCTCCCCGACGAGGACCAGCACGTCCGCTCCATCGAACTCCACGACTCGCACGCTCCGCACGGGACCGGGCCGCAGCGTATTGATCAAGGACTGGAGACGAGGATCGGGGGCGGACTCGGCACACATGGGCGGATCCTAGGCCCGGTCGAGCTCGGAGGCCCGTCCGTGGAGCCCGGCCAGCAGCCCAAGAACCTGGCTGAGCTGCTCGCGGACCCCGGGATCGGTGAAGAGTCCGTCCGCGCCGACCATCCGAGGGGCCACCTGAATCCTCGCGCAGGCCGACTCCACGATGGCGGCACCGGTGTAGCCGAGCACCGTCCGAAGCGTGACCTCCGCGCCCTGGCCACGCCCCGGGGCGGCCGCGTTCACCCAGGCCACGGGCTTGTCGCAGATCTCGGTGCCGCCGACCGTCCAGTCCAGCAGGTTCTTGAACGAGCCCGGCAGAGTGCCCGCGTACTCCGGGGTACAGATCAACACCGCAGCCGCCTCGCTGATGGCCGCGCGCAGCCCAACCACGGGAGCCGGCAGCGGATCGGTGTCATCGTCGGGGTTGAAATGCGGAAGCTCCGCCAAGCCGTCGTAGAGGACGGTGCGCACCTGCGAGGGGGCCACGGCCTGTGCGGTGCGCAGCACGGTCTCGTTGGACGAACCGGTGCGCAGGCTTCCGGACAACAAGAGGATCAGAGGCAGCGTAGGCATACAGCCAACCTACCGATCCCTTCGAGATCGGGAACCGCCCGACGAATCGGTCCCGGACACGGGCACGCTGCGCCCGAATGTCTTCGCCCTGGACGACGGCCCCAACACGGCCTGACCGGGCGTACCGGAGGCGGTGCACCGACGGTTCCCCTGCCTCCCCGTGGTCGGCTACGAGCACGGGGAGGATCCGGCGCTCGCCGTCCGCCACGGCTTCCGGCCGGTCGCTCCGCTGCGGATCAGGGTGCGGGGCTGAACCGTGTTCCGTACCCGGGCCAGGCGGGCGGCCGCAGGCCCACCGGGCTACGGCCGGTCGCAGCGCGGGGCAGGCGGCCGTCACCTGGTGATGTCAGTAGCCGTGTCTAGTCTTCGCACATGACCGAGACGACCGGTGACGACGACCGCAGCTTCCCGCCCGCCCTGGCCGAGGTGGGCCGGACGAAGTTCCCTTACGAGGACGACGACAGCATCGACTTCGAGCCGTACGAAGCCTTCGAACCCGCCGAAAAGACTACCGCCTGGCTCCGCCAATGGACCGGCGACGACGAGCTCGACGGCTCCGCCTACCGCGTCTTCGGCCAGGACGGGACGGGCGGCCTCGCCGCCCTCTGGCTCGCCCGCCCCGGCCTGCCGCTCGCCGACCAGCCGGTGGTCTTCATGGGCTCGGAGGGGGAGAACGGCGTGGTGGCGGGCAGCCTCTCCGACTTCCTGTGGGTCCTGGCCGACGGGCTCGGCCCGTGCGAGGTCGTCGTGTTCCAGGACCACGCGTCGCGCCCCGACGCGGCCCTGACCGAGCTGGCCGAACGCCACGCGACGACGCCGCGCCGGCCGGCCCGGGAGATCATCGCGGCGGCACAGGCGGAGTTCCCCACGTTCGAGGAGGACCTGGAGAAGCTGTGCCGGTGAGGTGAGCCGTCGGCCGGACGCGACGAACCCGCGTGCCGCCGCCGAGCGTCCCCCTTCGCCCGCACCGGCGACTGGCACCTGCTGGTGGCGGCGGCCGGTGAAGCACTGATGCGGGGGCGCCGAAGCCCGCACCCGTGCCGAACATGGCCGACTTACCTCTGGCCAAGGGTGCGGAGCCCCCCGACCATGGCCTCCTGAACGGCGGACCACCTCGGGGAGAGGCCACCACATGAACGCGGACGACCGGGGCGACGGCAACAGCCCTGGGCCCCAACGCTCTTGGGCCCGCGGCAACCCGGGCCCCGACGCCCCGCCGCGCCCGCCGAACCCGCCGCACCCGCCCGGCTCCGGCGCCGGCCTCCCCGTCGGCGGCCAGATGCCCGCCCCGGTCAGCAGCCTGCGCACGCTCATGATGGTGGTCGGCGGCCTCCAGGCGGTCATGGGCCTCGCCCTCGTGACCAACAGCACCGACATCGCCACGTCCCACTCGGGCGTGGTGGTCTTCGTCGGCCTGCTCATCATGGCGATGGGCACCTGGGGCATCCTCACGGCCCGCAAGTTCCCGACCCGCCACCCCAGCGTGCGCAATTCGGCCATCGCCTACGGCCGGGTAGCCCTGGCCTTCACAGTGGTGCTGCTGATGTTCCTGCCGGTCCTGATCCTGACCCTGGTCTGGCTCGTCCTCGCGATCCTGCTCGTCGTCCGGCCGAACCGGCCGGAGTGCCGGGCGTGGTTCGGGGGCTAGCCGCTCTCATCACGCCCGCTCGAGCAGGACTTGTCAGTCTCCCTTGATACAACTGCGTACATAGGTATCGCGATGAGGGGGAATCGGCCATGCCCAGCCAGGCTTCATCAGGGGACGCGGCGCCCGTTGCCGGGCTGCACGAGACGCTGATCACCCGGCGGCTCGAGGAACAACTGAAGCAGCTCGACGAGGCGGGTTGGCACGCGATCGACGGCATCGTGGGAGTTGAGTCCACGCCTCACGTTCTGTCCCGCCACATCGCGAACACCGTGCGTCAGGTGCTTCAAGGCCTCAAGCCCGCGGAACAGGTCGTGGCCGCGAACCACATCCTTGAATCTCTCAGCACTGTTGAAGGTGCCGCTGAGGGGGCTGATGCGGTCATCGACGGACCTCGGCAGCTGCTCGCAGTCGCAGAGCAGGAAGCTCCGGGCGTCTACGCCATCCGACCTGCCACTCCTCTCTCCGAGACTGCGCTCATCACGAACTCGCCCGAAGATCCAAGTTTGGGCTTTGAGATTCGAAAGGAATTGGAAACAGCTGACCGTGTGGACCTGCTCTGCGCCTTCGTGAAGTGGCATGGCCTGCGGGTACTTGAGCAGTCGCTGACGTCTGCCCGGGATCGCGGCGTGCCCATCCGAGTTCTCACGACCACGTACATCGGAGCCACAGAGCGTCGTGCGCTCGACCGCCTCGTCCGCGAGTTCGGCGCCGAGGTGAAGGTGAACTACGAGCTGCGCTCGACGCGCCTGCATGCCAAGGCGTGGCTCTTCCGTCGGAACAGTGGCTTCGACACCGCGTACGTCGGCAGCTCGAACCTATCGAAGGCCGCGCTCCTCGATGGTCTCGAATGGAACGTGCGCCTGTCGTCAATCGCCACGCCATCAGTGATGCGCAAGTTCGAGGCAACATTCGACGCCTACTGGAGCGAGCGCTCCTTTGAGTCGTACGACCCCGATCGCGACGCGCAGCGGTTGGATCAGGCCCTCTCCCACGCTGGTAGCCCCTCCGGCCAGCAGGCCCGCAATGTCATCACGCTCTCCGGACTCGAAGTCCGCCCGTATCCTCACCAGCGAGACATGCTGGAACGACTCGAAGTCGAACGCGCAGTTCACCGACGGAATCGCAATCTACTTGTCGCCGCCACTGGTACGGGGAAGACGGTGATGGCAGCCCTCGACTACAAGCACCTCCGGAAGAAGCTTGGCAAAGATCTCCGACTGCTCTTCGTTGCCCACCGCAAAGAGATCCTGGAGCAGTCCCTCCGGGTTTACCAGAACGTGCTGGTTGACGCGAACTTCGGTGAGCTCCTCTACAGCGGCGAAGTGCCCGATGACTGGAATCACGTCTTCGCGAGTGTTCAATCGCTCAACGAACGTGCCTTGGAGGGGCTGGCTCCCGATCACTTCGATGTCATCGTCATCGACGAGTTCCACCATGGCACCTCGACGACCTACCGAAGGATTGTGGAGCACTTCGCCCCAAAGGAGCTTCTCGGGCTCACGGCCACTCCCGAGCGGATGGACGGATTGGACATCCTGGGTGAGTTCTTTGACGGCCGGATCGCAGCCGAGATGCGGCTCTGGGAGGCGCTTGAGAACGAGCTACTGAGCCCGTTCCACTACTTCGGCATCAGCGACAACACTGACATGAGCGCCGTTACGTGGAAGCGGGGAGCGTACGACGTAACGGCGCTCAGCAATCTCTTCACGGGGAACGACGCCCGGGCCCGGCTCGTGGTCAAGGCCGTGAAGGACAAGGTCACCGCACCCGGGATGATGCGGGCTCTGGGCTTCTGTGTGTCTGTGGCGCATGCCCACTTCATGGCCGACTTCTTCCAGCGTGCCGGGCTCAACGCCGTCGCGCTATCCGGCGAGACCCCACCCCCGCAGCGCAAGGCAGCGCTCGAAGAGCTTCGCGCCGGAAGGCTCCAAGTCATCTTCTCCGTGGACCTGTTCAACGAAGGGCTCGACATTCCTGATGTCGACACCCTGCTCCTGCTCCGGCCGACCTCCAGCGCCACGGTCTTCCTCCAGCAACTGGGGCGTGGTCTACGTCGCACCGAGGACAAGGCCGTCCTCACCGTCCTCGACTTCATCGGTCAACACCGCAAGGAGTTCCGCTTCGAGGACCAGTTCCGTGCCCTGACCAACCTGACACGCAACCGCCTCCTCAGCAACATCGAGGATGACTTCCCCCAGCTACCTTCTGGCTGCCAGATCATCCTTGAGAGGAAAGCCAAGGCTCTGATCCTCAACAACATTCGAAATCAGATCGGGGTCAACGTCGTCCAGCTCGCTCGTGAGGTCGCCGCGTACGCGGAGCCGCGGCTCGCGGACTACCTCAAGGAGAGCGGCCGAGAGCTCAGGGAGCTCTACCGAGGTAGCGGAAACTCCTGGACGGGCCTCCTCCGCCGCACCAAGCTCCTCAATCCGACCGCTCCCGATGGTGAGGCCGCGCTCCTGAAGCGCGTATCCGCGTTCCTCCATGTGGACGACCCTGCGCGTGCCTCGGTATACACCAGGCTGCTCATGGAAGACGCCCCCACGTACGACCAACTCACCGCCCATGACCAGGCGTACGCCCACATGCTGTTCTTCTCTCTCTGGCCGTTGGGCGGCGATTTCGCGAGTTACCAGGAGGGCTTCGACACCCTGCGCGCGCAACACGCGTTCAGGGATGAGGTACGCCAGGTCTTGGGCCACGTTCTTGGCCTGACCGACCATCTACCCCTCCCGCTACTCGGTACGCACGCTGCCCTACCGCTGTCCGTCCACGCCTCGTACAGTCGCGAAGAGATCCTCCCCGCGCTGAACCAGTCCACCGTGGGCGGCTTCATGCCCGGACACTTCCGCGAGGGCGTGAAGTGGTGCGAGGCCATTCAGTCGGATGCTCTTCTCGTCACGCTAGAGAAAGACGAAAAGGACTTCTCTCCAGAGACGCGCTACAAGGACTACGCCTTGAATGATTCCCTGTTCCATTGGGAGTCACAGAACCAGACATCGGAGACGTCTCCGACGGGCCTTCGCTACCAGCGCCACAAGGAGAACGGCTCCCATGTGCTGCTCTTCGTGCGCCGCTACAAGAAGACGGACATCGGCGGCCCGCAGTCCTGGATGCTGTTGGGCCCCGCTGAGTACATCGAGCACAAGGGCAGCAAGCCCATGGGCGTCACTTGGTCGCTCCGTCACGAAATGCCGGCCGATGTTCTCGCATATTCAGCAATTTCAGCTGGCTGATCTCAGCCGACACTTCCCTCAGTTCTGAACATCTTGCACGACGGCGACGATCTCTCCCGCAAGGGAACTACCGACTTCGATCGCCTCTTGCACAACTGGAGCGCCCGCATTAAATATGGCGAATGCAGCCATCAGAGAAAGGAAAGCACGCGTCCACTTTCCTGCCGCTTCGGGATTCCTGCCCCCGACCACTGAGCCCGCTTGCGCAAGTGAACCAATCGCATGGCTGACCTCCCCTGAGACCCTCGCCTCGCCGAATAGATCAACATGCTCGATAAGCCACACCACATGTCTCAGCTGCGAAATCAATTGACCCTTGAGAGCGTCACCAAGGTCCTCGCTACTCATCCCCAAGAGGAACTCCACCCACTCTTGACACTGTTGAGATATCTCGCTCAAGTCAGCCCCCACCGGGGCGCCTTCGGATCCCGACAGATTGGCCGAAATAAGGTCGGCAGCAGATTCAAGGTGATCAAGAACATCCAGGTCTACGATTTGGGTCGCGGCGCGCCCATTGTCGGCCCAATTAACCTTGGGCTGAGTCACAGCACTCCACCACGCCGGCACATGCCTCATGAATCGATCACGAGATCGCTCCGGGAGAGCCTGCAGTTGGTGGATTGTGAGCGACAACAGATTTACTACTTCCGCATGTCTCTTACTGAACTCCGCCGAGCCCCAGTCAGCCTCAAGTGCCGTCACCCAACCTTCAGCGTATTGCCCTTTCCCCGAGTCGCGAACCCGGGTCAATATCGCGTGCAGGTGATGCGGGGCAGTGCTCTGAATCATGAATCCACCGTTGTCCTGTCCGTGTCGAGAAGAGGGGTGCAGTCCAGGCCAACCCAAAACCTAGCACCCACCCTCCACCCTGAAGCACTTCTCCGCAAAATGGTATGTCTGTGCACGAATCCAGACGGCTATATCAAGCCGTCCAGCCACGGATTGCCACTCCTGTCGACGCCCCTCCTCATCCCCAGCTATCCTCGCTCGAGTCCTCACTGGTTCACAAAGGAACGCTCATGGCAATCATCAAGCAAGCGGCTCGGCAGACTCTTGGGCAACTGATCGGGGCCAATAACCCTGCTGTCACCGTTCCCGACGATAGCCAAAGGCAGTATGCCTGGACCAAGAAGGAAGTAGATATCTACTGGTCAGATATCAAAAAGTTTAAAACAGCCCGTGATGGCGGCAAAGACTCGGCTTCCGAATATTTCATCGGCCCGATCGTGACGATCACAGATAAAAAGGTGAGTACAAGGTCACTCCTCGATGGACAGCAGCGTCTTACGACCTCCACCATTCTCATCGCCGCAATTCGCGACGCACTATGGAGCATAGGTTCCGTAGAGGGATCCTCAACAGCGAACAACTTGCACCGCGACTACATCGCACGTAAAGCTGGACGTCGCGATCCTATGGAATATTTCCTCGTCCTCTCTCTTTTTGATCGAGATTTCTTTCGCGACTACATCCAAGATTGGAACGAATCGACAGGGCGATGCCCTGGCGTCGAACGAGCCACTCGCCCCTCACACAAATTGATCAGCGAAGCCTATTCGAACTTCACTAGCAAGATCTCAGCAGAACTCTCGTCCTACGCCGATGATGAAGAAAGACTCGACTGGCTCGACGGTCTGCGAGAATGCCTAATAAATGGCCTCGTGTTCGTGGAGATTCAGACACCAACCTCTAGCGACGCCAATGAGGTTTTCGAGACCATTAATTCACGCGGGAAAGACCTTTCCACTGTTGATCTCGTGCGCAACTTCTTGATGGAAAAAAGCAAGAGCGAAACTGAGAAGCAGAGAGTCAATGACGCGTGGCGCGTCATCTTGGACGGTTTCGAGAAGCGTGAGGAAATCGAAAGGTTCTTGCGCCACTTCTGGGTATCGCGACATGGAGACGTGAAGTCCCATAGCCTATATTCGACTATTCGACAGAACTTGAGTCACCATTTTAATAGAATCCCACAATCCTACGGAGTTGGAGCCTTTTCCGCCGAACTCGAGGCCGCCTCCAATCGCTACATAGATCTAATTAATTGCAACACCGGAGACGCCGATTTCGACGCCTCGCTCACTGAAATTAAAAGCCTAAGCGCAGATGCCCTCTACCCGCTCTTGCTCGCAGCGTCAGAAAGAAGGAGTTATACAGATCTGCAAGACCTGATCGATGCGTCAATAAGCTACTACGTTCGCTGGACCGTCGTAGGGCGTCGTGAATCTACGCTCCTTGAAGAGAAGGTCTTTGGCGCGGCGAAAGCGGTTTCTGAAGGCACACAAATTGATTCCATAACTGGTCACATATGCGATTGGATTCCAGACGATGAGGCTTTCCGTGCCGACTTCATGGAAGCTTCGACCCCAAAATCCTCGCAATCAAGGTACCTGCTTGGAAAGATTGAAGCATACTTGCGAAACACTGCCGGCGTCGACGAAGTCGTTGTAGCCAACTCATCGATAGTGCACATAGAACACATATACCCCCAAAAGCCCGGCCCCGAATGGCGCCTCGACGAACACGAAACTTGGGTGAACCAAATAGGCAATTTGACCCTACTGAATGGAAGGAAGAACCAATCAATGTCAAACCTTCCCTACCCGCAGAAATCTTCCATCTATGAGGAATCCATCCTACTCGTAACAGCAGAAACGGGGACCTCGCGAATATGGAACTCAGAGACGGGTTGGTGGCGAGTCGAAGGAATCATGGAGCGGCAAGAAGATTTGGCAGCCCTGGCATTGAATATTTGGCCTAGCGGAAAGCGTTGGAATTAGGTCAGACTGTCACATCGAAGATTGATGGGCTGTGCTCGAGTTACCTCCAGGAAGGCGCCGACACCGGAACGTCGCAGATCCACAGTTCCTTCCGTTCATGTCACCGCTGGCCAGGCCGGGGACGCTCCGGCCTTCGAGGCCGATCATGGCCTGCATCGGGGTCCCGCGCACCGCCCTGGGAAGGCCACGAACCCGACCTGATGTTGTCCTCGGAGACGCGGCCTACTCATGGACGCCCAGGACTCCCGCTGTTCAGGGAGATCCTGGCTTAGGAATAGGACGACGCCTCGACTGCCTTCGCTCGGCAGCCCGAGCACGTCTCGGACCCTTTCGCAACGAACAGATGCCGGTAGGCCATCACTTGGCGTTGAGGGATGCCGCAGAGCGTCACCTCGTCCGCCGTCAAGGCGTGCCACAGAGCCGGGGCGCCTGTCTCCAGGCACGCCGTGAAGTTCGTCTGGGCAAGCCCGAGCTTGAACCTGAGGGGGCGGAGGTGGCGAGCAAGGTGCGGCATGACCCCCAACCTTCCACGTGGCCCGATCGACGTGAAGCCAAAGACACGCACCGCAGCCCCCCTGAGTGGTCAAGCTCGTGCAACGCACGGCGGCAGGGACGGTCAGTGTCGTCCATGGCGGGTTTGTGGTCTATCCGCAACCATGCGTCGATGGGCAGCTCGCGGGGGCTGCGACTGACCGAACGGAGCGCTGCGTCAGTGCAACTCGCCCTCACGTAGCGCTCCGACGAAGTGGGCCCACGCGCCAGAGCCGACGTGAAAGTCACCACTGCTCGGACGCTTGCTGTCGCGCACGAAGGTGCCAACGGTGGTGAGGGCAGCTTCAACGCACTCCGTGCCGCTGCCGCCGCTGTATGACGACTTGAACCACTGAGCGTCTTCGTGACCCATCACAGCTCCTCGCAAACCTGGTTCAGGAGCGCGGCGGAGGACTCGAGGTCCAGCGCCTGTGCCCGCAAGTACTCGAACGCCAACTTATAGCGTTCGAGTTCCTGCGGCTTCTCCATGAACAGCCCGCCGCCGATGATGTCCACGTAGACCACATCGAGTTCAGGCGTTGCCCCACCCAGGATGACGAAGCTGCCAACAGCCGCAGCGTGTGCACCTGCCGCGAACGGCAGGATCTGAATGGTGACGTTGGGCTCGGACGAGACGCCGAGCAGGTGTTGCAACTGGTCGCGCATGACCGAGGCACCCCCGACCATCCGGCGGATGACGGCCTCATCGATCACTGCCCAGAGGTGCGGAGGCTCGTCGCGCGTAAGAAGTTCCTGGCGCTTCATCCGGATGTCCACCATGTGATTGATCTCTTGGTCAGTGCATCGCATCTCTGAAGCGCGGTGAACTGCCTCTGCGTACGCACGCGTCTGAAGCAACCCGGGAACGTACATGCAGGCGTAGTGTCCCTCTCTCACCACCTCATCTTCGAGGGTGAGCATGAGGTTCATGGACTCAGGGATGGGATCAGCGAGGGAGCGCCACCAGCCTTGGATTCGAGCCCCCTTGGCCAGGTCAACCAACGAATCCCGCTCCTGGTCAGAGGCGCCGTACTCGCGACAAAGGGCATCTACGGCCGGCCACTTGACCGTTCCCTCCTTCGTCTCATACCGGCTCAGAGTGGCTTTTGAGATGCCTACGCGGGCGCCTGCGTCCTCCAAAGTGAGGCCCTTCGCCTCGCGGAGTCGGCGCAGATCGGCTCCCAGTTGACGCCTGCGCGTTGTCGGTCCAACTGGCATGTCTTCGGCCCTTCAAGTCGGTCTTCGAGAGGGTGCACGGGGACGAGTCTCGCAGGCAAGGTGGCGCACGCCGGGGGCGTGCGCCAACGAAGCGCGCCCCCGAAGGTGCAAGATGAGAGTTCCATTTTGAGAGTCCCGCTGTCACCGTATGGAGTGTGGCGGGTGCGTTGGGCGACCGCCGGTCAGCGCGAGAGGTGATCGGAATGAGTGGGTGCCGCTTTGGTGTCAAGCGTCAGAGGTGGGAACTTCCGTTCCTGGCTGAGGCGGAGGAGCTTGCTGGCCTGCGCCGAGCGATGCGTCTCCGCCTTGAACTATGGGGGCTCTCGTCGATGGCCTACACGGCTCAGGTCTGCGTAACTGAACTCGCGAGCAACGTGATCAAGCACGTGGGCCCGGGGACCTCAGCCAGCCTGACGGTAAGCATGAACGGGGGTTGCCTGCGTATTGAGGTGAACGACTCCGACGGGCAGCGACTTCCGACGCTCATCAGGACGGCCGGTCTGGACGAGCGAGGGCGGGGCATGCAGTTGGTGGAGGGAGTGGCTGCCCGGTGGGGAGTGATCGTGCGTGGCGCTTCCAAGACGACGTGGTGTGAACTCGCCACAGGTCTGAAGTCGGCCGACGGTCATTCCGCTGATGAACAAGTAGCCAGGGCGGAAGCGCTCCTGGGCCTCTGCGGGCTGGGGGAGCGCCGGGGGCCCTCACAGCCCGGGCGGATGAGTGCGAAGGAAGCCGCGGAGACAGCGACCGGCTTGATCACGGACCTTCTGCTCTGGCTGAGGGCACACGGCTACGACGCTGACGAGGCGCTTGACCGTGCGCAACTCCTCTTCGAGGTTGAATCCGAGGCGGAAGGGGCGGCGTGAGGTCGTGGGCGTAGCGCCCGGACCTACGGCTCGACGACGGACCGTCCGAGCCGTAGTCCGCCGCGACTCACCTACACGCCCGGAGTCGCGCGCCCCCGCCCCGGCCGAACGGCGAGCCAAGCCCTGATGGTGCTCTCCCGCCAGGCGGGCGAGCGGCCGAACTGAACGTCGGGGAGAGGGAAGTCCGCTGGTCTGAGGCGGAGTTCATCGGTCACGCGTCTGCGGGTGCGCTTGAGATACAGGCGGACGGTGGCTGCCGTGATTCCCACGATCTCCGCGACACCCCCGGTGTCGAGCAGTCGCTCGGGTGGGCTGTCCATGCCTCTCCTTTGCCTCCGCGTCGTGGAGGCAAAGATACCGAGCGGTTGGCGGACGGCAGCGGCGTTGCCCTTGTCGTACCTCTCTGATTCGCCACGCATTTGCCCCCTCGAAGGGATCATTCTTGTGTCGGGAGTCGCTCTTACCCAGACCTCCTGCCGCACCTCCCATCATGCGCCCGGCGCTTCCGCCCCGGCGTGCCTCCTCCCTCCCCTCCCTGGACAGTGATGCGCCGACTTCTCGACGCGGCCCCGTGCCGCGTCCCTCAGCCATGCCCGGACCCAGATTGGCAACTCGTCCCTGGCCCGTTCCAGGAGGTCTCCACGACCGCCGCCCGGCACGCCCAGCCCCGGGCGTGGTTGCGTGCTGTGGTGTGGCTGGTCGAGGAGGCCGGGCTCCATCCGAGGGCGGGCGAGGCGACGTTACGTATCGCGCGGGACCTGGCCGGGCGGATGGATTACACCGCCGGGACCGTGCTGTACGACCTCGACGGAACGGCTGCCCGCTGTGCTCTGTCGAGGGCGACGGTCAAGCGTCACGTCGGATATCTGCGGGAGTTGGGGGCGCTGGTCTGGGTACGGCACGGGTCGCGACGCAATCTGCGGCTTCCCGGGCGTCCGTACGCGGGTACGGCAACGATCTACGCGGCCACCATCCCGTACGCCTACGACCGGGCGCACGGCAACCGCGTCGAGGGTCGGGGCTTCGGGGCCCGGGTGGTCGGGGTGCCGGTGCCGCCCGTGCGCATGGCAGCGGCGGGCGGTTCCGGCCGCCGGGTGCGTGAGCCCCAATCTCTCGCCGCCCGCCCCCGCAAACCCGTAGCTGAGGCAGACGAGTGGTTTAAGGACACCCCGCGCAGGCGCGCGAGGCCGCGGCCCGCCTCCCGCCCCGGGAACTCGATGCCGAGAAGCCCGCTACAGGTCGCCGCCGACATCCGGATCGCCGCTCAGGTCCGGCCGCACGTCCCCTGGACGCAAAGCGAGACGTTACGTCGACTCGCCTACGCGCTACGGCCGTTGATCGACCAGGGCCTCGGCGCCCACGACATCGCCGCCGAGCTGACCTCCTGGTGGATCAGCTGGCGGCCCGCGCGCCCCGCCGCGTACATCACCGCGCAACTCCGTGACCGGATGACTGACGCTCCGCACGAAGACCAGTCGGCCGAAACTGCCCACCCGCACACCGCCGAGCCCACCGGAAACCCCGCATGGCAGGCATGGCTTCGACAACGCGCCACGGCACCGGAGTTCCACGAACCGCAGCGCACCGACGACGACCGCCGCCACGCCCGCCTCCACGGCTGGGACCGATGGGCGGAGATCGCCGACCACTACGCCACGGACCCCGACGACGCCCTGGACCTCTACGGCACCCGCCTGTGCGGCTACGCGGTCAAACGCGGTTCACGTGCTTGGGCGAGGCGGTGAAACAGATGCGTCGTGACGGCGCACCGATTCTCGGCCGGTCCTACGGGCTCGACTTCGGAGTGCGCTTGGGGTTCGCATTCGACCTGGCCTTTTTTGAGCGTCTCGCTCGTGGTGGAGACGTCGATGATCAGGTGCGTCAGCAGCACGGCCTCGGGGAACGGCGCGAGGTGGCTGCGGTCTTCGGCCGAGATCTTCTTGCGCGACGGGCTGGGCTGGTTCAGCGGCCGGTCGAGCCGTCGATCAGCTCACGGAGGATGTCCGCGTGGCCCGCGTGACGGCCGGTCTCCTCGATCATGTGGGTGAGTGCCCAGCGGACGCTGGGAGCGGGGCGGTCCGGCTGTGGCCGAGGGACCGGTGCGCCGAGATCGGTGCACCGGTCAAGTACTTTGTTCGCGCGCTCGACCGTGTCCCGGTAGCGGGCCACGACATCGGCCACGCTGTCCGTCGGCGCGGCCTGGAAAGTCGCCTTCCAGTTGGTGACATCGTCCCCGAGGAACATCGAGCGCTCGACGAAGACCAGATGGTTGAGCAGGCCGAGCAGGTTCGTGCCCGACGGCACTGCGGCCGTACGCACCCGGGGTTCGGGAGCGCCGTCGACCTTCGCGGCAATCGAGGTCCGGAGGTAGTCGAGGAATCCGCGCAGGACCTCGGTCTCGCTGTTCGTGGTCCGGGGCGGTGGGGTGTCGCGGCGGCGATTGTGGGGCGTGGTGCTGGGCATAGGGGACTCCTTGCCTTCGAAAGGGGCTGGTCGCCCGGTTCAGACAGTGCGGCGGATGAGGAGGACGTGGTCGGTGACCTCGGCGGTCTGCCCGTCCGGGCCGGTCGCGATCCGGTGGGGTGTGTCGGCCCGATCGACCGTCCATGTGGCCGGGTCCAGATCGATACCTGCGGCGACTTCCCGGGGGCTTGGGTACCGGATGTCGGGATCCGGGTTCCACGACCACGGCGCGGCCGAGCCGTGGTCGACGACCAGCAGTCGCCCGCCTGCGCGCAGTGCGTACGCGGCCGAGCGCAGGACGGTTGCCCGGTCCAGGTCGAAGGGGGTGTGCAGGTAGTGGGCGCAGATCAGGTCGAATCCGCCCGGAGGAAAGGACTTGTGCACGTCGTGCCGCACGGCGATGACACGGTCGCCCAGGCCATGTGAGGAAGCGAGGGCGGCGAGCCGTTCGACCGCCACGGCCGAGATGTCGGCGGCGGTGACGTGCCACCCCTGGCCGGCGAGCCACAATGCGTCGCCGCCGTCGCCGCACCCGAGGTCCAGTGCGTCACCGGGCGGCAGGCCCGTCAACGTCTCGGTCAGTCGAGCGTTCGGCTGCGGACAGTTGGCTTCCCGCCGCCCCGCGTAGACCCCGTCCCAGAATTCGACCGCATCGGTGGTGTTCATCAAGCCTCCCTTGTGTCGGTGCGCGCTCAGTCTCACCGGACGCCCACGACGTGGCACGGAATCTTGCGGTTACGGCAAGGTGGCCCCATGGATGACCTTCATGACGACGACGTGCTCGACGCGGTGGGGCCGCGGCTTCGTGCACTGCGTCGTGACCGCGGCATCACCCTTGCTCACCTCGCGGCGACGACCGGCGTGTCGGAGAGCACTCTGTCCCGGCTGGAGAACGGGCAGCGCCGGCCCAGCCTGGAGTTGCTGCTGCCGCTGTCCCGTATCTACGACGTTCCGCTGGACGACCTCGTCGGCGCCCCGCGCACCGGCGACCCTCGGATCCACCTCAAGCCGATGAAGCGGTTCGGCATGACCTTCGTGCCCTTGTCGCGGCGGCCAGGCGGGGTACACGCGTTCAAGATGATCATCCCCGCCCAGCCGGAACGACTCGAACCGACCCTGAAGATCCACGAGGGGTTCGAATGGCTCTATGTGCTCAGCGGTCGCCTGCGGCTCGTGCTCGGCGAGCGCGATCTGACGTTGCCGCCCGGTGAGGCAGCGGAGTTCGACACGTCCTTGCCGCACTGGCTGGGCAGCGCCGATGGCGGCGTGGTCGAGCTTCTCATCCTGTTCGGCCTGCAAGGGGTTCGTGCGCACGTGCGCACGAACCCTCAGCGATCGTCGCAGGACGGGAACCAGCGGTGAACCAGAGGATTGTCCGTTCGCGTCGGCAGCGAGCCTCCCACGCGCAACAGCTGGGGTCACCACGTCATGTGGTGGCTGGGCTCGGGCCCTACGGTGGCTCGAAGCGGTAAGCCGGCCGGAGCGCGGGCGTAGTGCGTGACCGGTGCGGCAGCCGGTGCGTTCCGGCCTCCGCAGTGGAACCGGCGCAACTGACGCGGGCTGTCGAGGCGTTCCCCCATGAGCGGCTGGCTCGCGGCTCGTGCCGGACCGGCCTCACCGCATATCGGAGCGTCGCGCCCGCGGCTCGGTACTACTTCCTCCGGCCGGCCTCGATCGTGAACACGGCTGTCAAGCATGCCGCAGCGGCGGCCATAGAGCCGAAGAAGATCCCGTCGAAGAGCAGGCTGTTCGCGCCCTCGACCCTGCCGTCCTCGTGGGTGCAGGACTTCTCGAAGGGAAAGCTCGCTGTGTGCACTGCCCCACAGTGGTTCTGCAGATCCTCGTTGAGCATGTTCGCCTTGACCCAGGACAGCCCCCACAGGAGCAGGAAGACGCCCACGCATGCACACACGGCGCCCCACAGCCGGTTCAGAAGGGCATCGGGCGTGCCGGCTCTCGTCATGCGGTGGAGCGTACCGCCACCATTCGCCCAGCAAGCGCCCGCTCAATCAGCACACAGCGGGACTGGCAGGGCATACGGCGGTTTGCCTCCGCTGCCTGCCGGTCGGCGTGGCGTCCGCCTCCCTCTCCTGCCAGGGCCTGTCCCCCGACCGGGAGCGTGGGATATAGTTGATCTTGAGGGCGAGGACCGTTTCGGCGGTGCGTTGCCTGTGCGTTGGTCGTCCAAGGAAAGACGCCCCGCTTCCTGCGGGGAAATGCAGGTGCAAGGCCTGCCCAGCGCTCCACTCGAAGCCCCGTTCCTGCCACGGCAGGGACGGGGCCTTTCACATGGGCTCTCCCGGTCGGCGCTCGGAGGTTGGCGGGTGAGTCGGCTGGGGATCACCTCGCAGCCCCCTGTGTGTGAGTCGTCGCCGCATCAATCCTGTGAACGATCCCGGGCGGCCCGGATGCTGAGCGCCGACCGCCCGCCCCGCGATGCCCAGGCCCCCTCCGGCCGTGCACTGTTGCTCAGAGGAAGCGGCTCGCTGCATGGTGAGGGGACGCGGATGCGGGAGGGCACGTGGAAGAGTCACAGTGGGACCAGCGGCGGATCTCGACCAGCGGTAGGACTCTGCGATGGCCAAGAGCGCTACTCGTACTCGCCCTTGTCAATCTGGCCTGGGAGATCGTCAAAGCCAATCTGAATACAGACGTCCGCGACGACTGGCCGTGGCGGCTCACAGTGCTGGACGCCTCGACATGCGCAGCCGTCGTAGCTCTGCTGGCCGGCATCATTGTGACCCGAGCTCAGCTTTCCCAGACCATGCAGCCTGTGCTGGGTTGGTCCGGAGTCAAGGGGCGCAGTAGCGAACTGGCCGATTCGCTGCGGACGGTCTCCCTGCTCAACGCGGGCGGGGGCAGAGCCGTGGTCCGCTCCGTCGCCTACCGGATCCAGGCGTCCTCGGCATGTTCGGACAATGTCGTCATCCCGTCCGGCTGGGTGCCCCGGGCCACGGCCATCGGGTCACTGGCCTCGCTGGGGCTCCACAGAGGTGACGACTACGTCATGTTGCACCTCGGTTCGGGTGCGGCCGTGCCGATGACCAACGCCAGGAAGGAAGGTATGGAACTGCTGGCCCTCGGCCCCAAGGCTCTCGAGAAGCTTTCCGTGCTGGACATCAGAATCCAGGTCATAGACGTTCTGGGAGACGTCTACGAAAGGGACTTGCAGTGCATTCGGCCGATTCCCGAGGCCGCCCGTGTGAGGGTTGTCTGAGCGCTGAATGGTAGATCAGCCGAGTATGCGCGCAGCAGGTTCCGCTCGGTTGGGCGTCAGCGCCTGCCCCGGACGAGATGTGCGCCGTCCCCGGCCTGCCGGGGCGATGTTCCCAGGAGGCGCCATGGACCGAAGTACGCAGCTCGTCAATTTCGGGCCCGAGGCCCCCGAGCCTCGTGTGCTGGACGTCGACTGGATCCACGGATCGCCGTCTGCGAAGCACAACAACGATCCCGACATCCAGGTCCACGCATACGACGAGCACACGTTCGTCCTGCGCCAGAACATGGCGGTCAACTACGAGGCCCCGTTCCTGTTCCTGATCTTCGGGAATGCCCGAGCCGTGCTCATCGACACTGGAGCCACAGAGTCCGCCGCGTTCTTTCCGCTGCGCCGGGTCGTCGATGACCTGTTGGAGCGATGGCTGACCCAGCACCCCCGGGACGACTACACGCTGCTAGTCCTGCACACCCACGCCCACGGGGACCACATCGCGGGCGACTCCCAGTTCGCCGACCGCCCTCACACCGTGGTCGTTCGGGGGGACCTGGACAGTGCCTGGGAGTACTTCGGATTCGCGGACGACCCCGACCGGGTGGCCCTGGTCGACCTCGGCGGCCGAGTGCTGGAGTGCCTTGCCACCCCCGGCCACCATGAGGCGGCCGTCACGTACTACGACCCGTACACCGGGGTTCTGCTCACCGGCGACACGGTCTATCCCGGGCGGCTGTACGTAGCGGACTGGGCCGCCTTCGGCAGTACGGTCGACCGCCTGATCGCGTTCGCCGGCACCCGGCCGGTCACCCACATCCTCGGCTGCCACATCGAAATGACCAACGAGCCCGGCGTGGACTATCCGGTCCTTACCACCTACCAGCCGGACGAGCCGCCGTTGCAGATGACCACCAGTCAACTGCGCGACATCCGCACGGCGATCGATGAGATCGGCGACCGACCGGGCCGGTATCCCTACCCCGGATTCGTCATCTGCCACCGCGGCGAGTAGGCAGTCCGTCCTGGTCGGCATGCCGTGGGCCCAGTAGCCGAAAGATCAAGCGTGGGGTTCGTCCTCCCCCACGAACGGCACGGCCAGCACCGAGAGCACGGACAGCACGCCGAGTGCCCCGACGAGGGCGCCGCGCCCATCAACAAGGCGTTCAGGATCGTGGAGCACCCCGTCAGGGCGTCTTCGGTTTCGGCGAGCACGTCGGCTTCGGCTTCCGCCACGGCTTCGGCCTCCCCCTCGGCCGCGGCCACGACGTCCCCGCCCGCCACCGCTTCGGCCTCCCCGTCCGCGACTCCCACGAAGAAGCCCGTCGTCATGGCGACGGTGAGCACCTACGCCGGGTGGAACCTCGCGAAGGCCGTGGCAGATGCCCACGGTCACCACGTCAAGTCCGTGTCGTACGCGGACGCGAGCGAGCTGAAGCGCTCCGTGGTGCACACCTCCAACTGGAAGGTGTGCTCGCAGAGCCCGTCCGCCGGTACCTACAGCACCTCCACCGAGCTCGCGTTCAAGATCGTGGAGGCCGCCGAGTCATGTGCGCACCCGCCGCGCGCCTCGTCCAGCGGTTCGTCGAGCAGCGGCGGGTCCTCCTCATCCGGCGGCAGCGGCGGTAGCAACAGCAGTGGCGGCGGCTCCAGTTCGGGTGGGAGTACGACGACGGGCGGCGGCTCCTCCACGACACAGGTGTGCAGCATCCGGTCCAACGCCGGCAACTGCTACCGCGCCGGGCAGTTCTGCCGGAACGCCGACGTCGGGTCGTCGACCACGGACGCGGCCGGGCGAAGGATCACGTGCAGCTATCAGTCCAGCGCGAACCGGTGGCACTACTGAGCCGTCCGCCAGGCGCCGGGGCACGAAGTCCTTCGGGTCGGTCCGCGACGGTGAACTACGGGGAGTGAAAGCCGCATTGCTCGGCCGGTCTGCCGAGCAATGCGGCCTCACGGCCTCGCGGCTTCGCGGCTTCTCCCGTTGCGGGCTGCACGGGCTCGCTCGTCCCTGCCGCAGCGAGCGGGCCACTCAGCTCATGGCGGCCTTCCGCGACATCACCGCACCGACGGCCGCTCGTGGCTCGCCCAGTACTCGTCGGCGGTGATACCGAGCAGCACCACGTCGTGGTAGCCACCGGCGAAGAACTCGTGCCGGCGCAACCGTCCCTCCTCGACGAAGCCCAGCCTGCGGTACAGGGCGAGGGAGGCGTCGTTGAACGCGTAGACCTCGACCTCGCACTTGTGGTGGCGCTGCTCGGCGAACATGTAGGTGAGGACGAGCTCCGTCGCGTCGGCCGCGTACCCCTTGCGGCGGTGATCGCGGGCGATCTCGATGCCCGTCCGGAAGCGTCCCGCGCGGGCGTCGGTCTCTCCGACCGTCACCGATCCCGCGAACGCGCCGTCGGCCAGCCCCTCGACCACCAGGCGGAACGCCTCGCCTCCCGGCGGCCGCCCGGCCCTCTCGGCGGTCCACGCGCGGAAGCTCTCGGCGGAGCGTGGAGGTTCGACCAGGTCCGCGTTGCGGGTGTCCACGGTGTTGCGGGCCAGGTCGCGAAAGCCCTCCCAGTCCTCGGGCTCGACACCTCGCAGGCGTACCTTCTCGCCCGTCCACATGTCTCCCATGCCACCTTCCGGTTCCTCGTGGGTCGCGGCCCCGCTGCCTCGCTGCCTCGCTGTCGGCAGGGGGCCTCTGCGTGCCCTGATAGTCCGCTGCCGTCACGACGTACAGGCACGCGACGGCCGCACCCACGCCAGACAACGGCCAGCACGACCAGCGCGCAGCCGAGCGCCCCTGCCGTGCCCGCGTTCGCCGCCCAGCCGAACCGCTCGGCGTGCTCGGCCTGCTGGAGTGCGTCGTCGTAGTCGTAGTCGTAGTCGCTTTCGTCGTACCAGTTGTGGTGGGCCATGTTCCCCCCCTCGGCCGGAACATACCGCTCGGTCGTCCCCCCGGAACCCGAGGGCGCCTCTCCGACACCCGGCCGCCCGTACAGGATCCGATACGAACAGCCGCGCCGAGGTGGGGCGTCGCACGCAGGCTCAGCGCAGTCCCGCGTCCACATGTGCCGCGATGCGCGCGATCGTTCCGGCATTGTCCTCAAGCAGGTGCGCCTGCATGCCCACCGCCCGGGCCGCCTCCACGTTGACCGCGAGGTCGTCGATGAAGAGGCAGCTCTCCGGCTGCACCCCCAGGGCTGCGCACGCGGCCTCGAAGGCGCGTGGGTCCGGCTTCTCGATGCCGAGTTCGTGTGAGTAGACGATCTCCTCGACCAGCTCGTCGAACCGGTACAGAGCCGTCTCCCTCTCCCGGGCACCGACGAAGCTGTTGCTCAGGATGCCCAGCCTGCACTTTCCGCGGAGGCCGCGTACATAGGCGATGAGTTCCTCGTTGGGCGAGCCCAGGTATTCCGCCCAGGCGTCCGCCATCAGCGCTTCGACCTGGGGCGCGTCGAGCCCCAGGCGGGTCGCCAGTTGCTCGTGCACCTCTCCTTCGCTGATGCTTCCGACGCTCCCGGCCTGCCACACGTCGCTCATCCGCTCGTGCACCGCGCCCGGCGCCAACTGCAGTCGTTCTTCCCAGCGTTGCACCCATCCCGTCTGCGGTGTGAGTTCCAGCACTCCGCCGATGTCGAGAATCACGCAGGGCGCCGTCACCGTCGATGCCGCGGTCACGGTCGATGCCGATGTCGATGTCACTCGGGCTCCTCCTTCATCCATACTCAACTGCTCCTCGGCCGGTCGAACCACATCGTCGCCACCGACGGCACCAGGCAGGCCCAGAAGAGCACGATCGGGACCGTGCGTTCCGTCCAGGGGATCCGGGTGATCAGCAGCGCACAGAGCATCGCCCACGCCGCTTGGCCCAGGACAACACGGGGCCAGGTCGGACGCCGGACGAGCGAGGGCAGATTGACCCGGATACCGGCGCGCAGGCGGGGGTACCGCAGCAGGGCGCCCAGGGCCCGGACGACCGCGGTACGCAGGCTCTGCATGAGAGGGGGTCGTCCGGCATGATCCACACCCTAATCCCGCCGTGGAACAGCTCCGGAGGCGCTCGGCGAAGACGCCGGGTTGTCCTGGAGCCATCGCAGCACCTGTTGGGCGTGCGTGTTCGGCGGGAAGACCGGATAGAAGACGTGCTCGATCACGCCGTCGCGAAGGACGAGGGTGAGGCGCTTGTGGAGCGGCGCCCCGTCTGCTTCGAACGTCGGCATCCCGAGCGCGGCGGCGAGGCGGAACCCGGTGTCGGAGAGCATCGGGAACGGCAGTCGGAGCCGGTCCACGACCTCCTTCTGGTAGGCGGTGTCCTGGCTGGAGAGGCCGAACACGTGGGTCGCGCCCGCGGCCTCGAGGTCGTCGTGGTGGTCGCGGAAGTCGCACGCCTCACTGGTGCATCCCCGTGCTCCGGGGATGGTGTTCCAGCCTTCGGGGAGATCGGCGTCGGGGCGCCCGGTGAGCGGGTAGCAGTAGATGACCGACCGGCCCTCTCCCAGTGCGCGCAGCGCGACGGTGCCGCCTGCGGTGTCGGGCAGTTCGAGGTCCGGCACCGCCCGGCCGGGGAGGTGCGCGGCCGCCCCGTCGTCCTCGGGGACGGGGAGGTCCGGGGGGAGATCGGTCAGGTGACGGCTCACGGTGTCCCCTTCGGCCCCGGAGCTGCGGGCGTGGCTGTTGCGGTGGGCGGCCTCGTGCAGGTGCCGGGCCAGTACGGACCGGCGGGCGGTGAGTTCCTCGATCCGCAGGGTCAGGTCGTCGATGGCGTCGCGGTAACCGGCCAGCGAGGACGGGCAGTCGTCCGCGTGGTCCCGGCCGTTGCTCAGGCATTCGAGGAAGGGGCGCGTTCGCTCGACCGGAATCCCCAGCCGGTTGAGTTCCCGGGCCTCGCGCACCAGGCGGGCGTCGTGTGCGGAGTAGTCCCGGTAGCCGTTCGCGAGCCGGGCAGGCGTGATCAGCCCCAACGACTCGTAGTAGCGAACCGTCTTCGTCGTCACATCCGCGCGCCGCGCGACCTCGCTGATCCTCATGGTCCGATGAACGTAAACCCTGCCCCCGGGGGCAACGTCAAGCCCCCGTCGGAAGAGGCCCTCAGCCCCCGCCCCCTCTCTACGACGCCTTCGTCCGCGGCAGGAACCGCACGGCCGCGCGACGGCGTCCGTCCAGGCATGCGCAAGATCACCCGACCCTGATCGAGGATCTCCCCCATGACCGGAACAGCCACCCGCTACCTCTACGTCACACGGCACGGAGAGGCTTCACCGGACGAGAGCGAGCTGACCGGCATCGGCCGCCGACAGGCCGTACGGCTGGGCGAGCGGCTCCGGCGCAGCCCTCTCACGGCCATCCACCACGGCCCGCTCCCCCGGGCGGCGCAGACCGCCCAGCTGATCCGCGAGCAGCTCGGCGACGTGCCCCTGCAGGTGTCCGAGCAGGCCGGCGACTACCTCCCGTACCTGCCTCAACGGCACGAGCTGCCCCCGGTGCCGGCCGATGCCATGGTCGCCCGGCTGGCCGAGTTCCCGGCCGAAGAGCGCGAGCAGGGGCCGGAGTTGGCCCGAGCGGCTCTGGCCCGGTTCACGGGTCCTGTGGACGGTGACGAGCCCCGCCATGAACTGGTCGTGACGCACAACTTCCTCGTCGGCTGGTTCGTGCGGGCCGCCCTGGACGCTCCGAAGTGGCGCTGGATGGGGCTCTACCACGCCAATGCGGCGCTGACCGTCATCCGGTACGAACCCGGCCGGCCCGCCTCCGTACTCCTCTACAACGACACCGGGCACCTGCCCACGGAACTTCGCGCGGACGCGTTTCCGCCCGACCTCCACATCTGAGGGCGGGGCGCGGCAGGGCGGGGCGCGGCAGGGCGGGGCGCAGCGGGGCGGGGCGGATGAGGCGCGCGCCGCAGCCCCGTCCGCGGCTGCGGCGCGCGCTTCGCGCTCGACTCCCGCTCCGGCCGCCCGTCAGGTCGGTGGCGTCTCCTCCGGTCTCGTGTGGAGGATCTCGCGGGCCTGGTCCGCCGCGCGGGCGATGCTCTCGGAGACGAAGTCTATGAAGCGGGCGATGTTCTCCAGGCGCGCGGCGGCCGGGGTGCCCGAGCCGAGGATGCCTACGCCCTGCCGGGCGACCTCGCCGAGGTGGGCGGTGGCGCGGGCGCTGGCCATCGTCGACTGGTAGAGGACGTCGTCGTCGACGATGTAGCGCTCGCGGCGGCCTTCCTCGCGTTCCCGGCGGACGAGGCCCTGGCTCTCGAGGAAGGCGATCGCCTTGGAGACGGACGCCGTACTGATCTGGAGGCGCCCGGCGAGTTCGGCGGCGGTAAGACTGCCCATGTCGGTCATGTAGAGGCCGGCCAGCACGCGAGCCGTCATTTTCGGCAGACCCGACTGCATGAAGACGGTGGCGAACACCTCCTCGTACGCGCGCACGGCGTCGGCGTCGCGCCCGTGGGCCTGCGGAGGCGTGCGGGGGTCCGGGGGCGCGACGCGCTTGCGGCGGTGGGCGCGCTGTTCGGTGGAGCGGTGAGCCAGGTCGGCGCGGTAGGCGGGGCCGCCGTTGCGCATCACCTCACGCGTGATCGTCGAGGTCGGACGGTCGAGGCGTCTGGCGATCTCCGCGTAGGCGAGCCCGTCAGCCAGTCCCAGCTCGATCTGCCGGCGTTCCTGCTCGGTGAGTCTGCCTCCCGGCATCGCGGTCTCCTTCGTGGTCCGTCGGGTGACCAGCTTAGCGTTCACTCCCGACCCATTGCAACGCATGGGCGGTCAGGCGTTGCATTAGAGCGCAAGAGCATTGCAACGAAATACGAGCCCTGGCCTGCATTTATGGGAACGAGGCGCAACTAACTCATTGCCACTTATCAAAACGCAACGTAGCTTTCCATCATCGGAAACACCGAGCCGAAGGAAAGAAACCATGCAGAAGTTCGCCACCCCCGCCCAGGTGACCGCCCTCCTCGACATCACCGCCGGCCGCATCCAGTTCATCGGCGCCGACCGTGCCGACACCACCGTCGAAGTCCGCCCCTCGAACGCCTCGAAGAGCCGCGACGTGAAGGCGGCGGAGCAGACCCTGGTCGAGTACACCGACGGCGTCCTGCGGATCACGACCCCGGAGGCGAGGAACCAGATCCTCGGCGCCTCCGGCTCCATCGAGGTGACCGTCCAACTGCCCGCCGGATCCCGGGTCGAGGCGAAGGCCGCCGGTGCCGAGCTCCGCGGCGTCGGACAGCTCGGTGACGTCGTCTTCGAGAGCGCGCAGGGGTCGGTCAAGCTCGACGAGGCCGACAGCGTGCGCCTCACCCTCCAGTCCGGCGACGTCTCGGTCGGCCGCCTCGGCGGCCCCGCCGAGATCAGCACCCAGAAGGGCGACCTCCGGATCGCCGAGGCCGTGCGCGGCACGGTCACACTGCGCACCGAGCAGGGCGAGATCTCGGTGGGCGCCGCCCGCGGTGTCTCCGCCTCGCTGGACGCCGGCTCCTCGTACGGCCGGATCCACAACGCACTCAGGAACGCCGACGGCGTGGCCGCGCTGAACATCCACGCGACCACCTCCTACGGCGACATCACCGCCCGCAGCCTGTAACAGTGGGGTGTGCCCCTCGCGAGAGGGGCACACCGGCGGCCCCGGCCACCCCCACCGCGTCGCCCCTCCCATGCCACCAGGACCAGGACAGCGGGACTCCCATGAACTCCACGTCGATTCGCCTGATAGAGCCGTCCGACGGCCCCGCCCTCGCCGGCCTGCACACCCGGGACCAGCAGGCGTACGCGCGCTGGCTGCCCCCGAGGCCGCCGGAGTTCTACACGCCCGACGGACAGGCCTCGGTCATCGAGTCCCTGCTGGCCTCCCATGGCAGCGGGCTCGCCTGGCCCGGCGTCGTGGTCTCCGACGGGGCCGCCATCGGGCAGGTCAACATCAGCTCGATCCTGCGCGGCCCGTTCCAGAAGGGCTTCCTCGGCTACTGGGTCTCGTCCCTCCATCAGGGACTCGGCCACACGAGCCGTGCTGTCGGCCTCGTCCTGCGGGTCGCCGAGGACGAGTTGAACCTGCACCGACTGGAGGCGCACACCCAACTGGAGAACCTCGCCTCCCAGGCCATCCTCCGCAAGCACGGATTCACCTCCTGGGGCACCGCCCATGAGCACTTCTACGCCGACGGCGCATGGCGCGACGAGGTGTTCTGGGAGAGGATCCTGGGCGACCGGCAAGGTGGGCCCGCCGCTTGACGCACCGTCACTCAGCTGTGGCGGACGTCCTTGACGAACACCATCCCGTCACTGCCCGCCAGGTGGGCCGGGTCGAACGTGGCGTAGCCGAACCAGGGGGACTCGCGGTGCGTGGGCATCATGTCCCCGAGGGCGGAGGCCAGTCGGCGGGCGTCGATGACGTACTGGTCCTCCGGAAGCGCGTACAGGATTCCCTCGACGGTGTCCGGGGGCGGCGTGCCCACTCCCTGGTGCCTGATCGTGCCGAGGGCCGTCGCCACGAAGGCGTACGCGTCCGCGAGTTCGGTGCTCACCAGCGCACCGGCGCTCCACCACTCCAGCGGCTCCCCACCCATCCGCATCGAGCTCTTCTCCCGCTGGAGATGGGCGTTGTGGGCGTGGACGAGCACCGGCCCCCGCGCAGCGAGGGCGAGGAGGTTGTCGGCCATCATCCGGTCCCGTACGCCCAACAGGCGGGCCAGGCGGCCGGGTGAGGTGTCGGCCATCCAGGAGTGGTAGCGCAGCAGGCCGGTGGCGGTGCGCCCGTACAGGCGGGCCCGGTCACGGGCCTCCCCCGAGGTCGCCGTGATCAGGTGCAGCAGGTGCTCGCCGAGCAGGGCCACCAGATCGTCGGCGATCAGCCGCAGCCGGCCGGCGTCGGCGGACTGTCCCGTCGAGGCGGACGGGTCCATCATCGCGGCGGGCTCGGTCCACCGGTCGTCGGCGCCGAGCAGGCGGTCGAGCGACTGGGCGGTGCAGGGGAACAGATCCGCGTCCACTCCGGCCCGGGCGAGGTAGTCGTGGAGCGCCGTGAGGGCCTGCCTCGGGCTCGCGGCGCCGGTGATCTCCAACGGGCCGTCGAAGCCGGCGAAGCGGACCTGCTCGGACGCGGGTCTGCCGTCGTTGTGGACACGCATCCACTCCACCAGCTCGCGGTTGGCGGCGAAGTCGCCCCAGCCGTGGCTGATTCCGTGCTCCACGACCTCGTCGAGGGTGCCGGTGCCCGTGGTGACGTAGTCGTCCACGATCAGGCCCCTCAGGCAGTCGCTCTCGATCGCGATCGTCCGGTAGCCCTCCTGCTCGACGAGTTGCCGGAAGAGCTCGTTGCGAAGGCCGAGCAGATGGTCCTCGCCGTGGGTGGGCTCACCCACGGCAAGCAGTCGGGGGCGGGCCGGGAACAGTCTCATGACGGCGGAAGCCTCGAAGGCGTGGACGGCGTGGACGGCGTCCTTGATATCGGTAGCCATGCCTTCAACGGTATCGTTGAAGCCTCGGTTGAGGCTTTCTCGTGCATGAGTGGGAATGGGGGCGGGGTCGTGGGTCAGAACTCTCAAAGCGGTGAGCGGCTCAGGCCGGTTGATCTGGCGCGCGGGCACGGACTGTCCACCCAGGCCGTCCGGAACTACGAGGAGGCCGGCATCCTCCCGGCCGCCGCTCGCACCGCCCACGGCTACCGCACGTACACCTCACTGCACGCGGGCGCCCTGAGCGCGTTCCTCGCCCTGGTGCCCGGCCACGGACACCCGACGGCGACGGCGATCATGCAGGCCGTGAACCGGGGCGCGGCCGAGGAGGCGTTCCGCCTCATCGACGAGAGCCACGCCCAGCTCCTCGACGACCGCCGGACCCTCCAGGCCGTGGAGAACGCGCTCCGCGACCTTGGGCCCGCTGAAGTGGCGCCCGTCAGGGGCTCCGGCACCACGTTCATCGGGCCGCTGGCACAGCGGCTCGGCCTGCGGCCCGCGACGCTGCGGGCGTGGGAGCGCGCCGGGCTGATGCACCCGCACCGCGACCCGCAGACCGGCTACCGCTTCTACGACGAGGCGGACGTACGGGACGCCCAACTGACCCACCAACTCCGGCGCGGCGGCTACCTGTTGGAGCAGATCGCCCCACTGATCGCCCAGGTGCGGGCGGCCGGCGGACCGGAGCCGCTGGAGGCCGCACTGCACGACTGGCACGCCCGGCTGTCGACGCGCGGGCGGGCGATGCTGACCGGGGCCGCCGAGCTGGAGACGTACCTCCGCGACCGCGGCTGAGGCACCTGGCACCGAACGCCTCCGGTCCGCCCTCGACCCGACGCGGGTCGCGCGAAACGAGGCCGCGTGCCGACCATCACGCCGAGAAGCGCGGGTCGTTCTCGTCGCGCCAGGCCCGGGGCGACATTCCGTATGCCTGCTTGAACACCTTGCTGAAGTGGGTCGCGTTCACGAAGCCCCATCTCCGGCCTGTCGCCGCGATGGTCCGCAGCCGCCCGTGCGGACCAGCCAGCTCTCGCCTGCATTCGGCCAGCCGGCGTGAACGGATCCAGTCCCCCAGGCTGATTCCTGAACGGGAGAGCACAGCGTAGAGGTGACGTACGGAGATGTCGTGTGCGGCGGCGATCCGTGCGGCCGTCAGGTCGGGATCGGTCAAGTGATTCCGGATGTACTGAGTGATCCGCAGGCCGAGCGTCGCTTCCAACGGCGCTCGCGCGAGGCGGTTGTTGCCATGCTGCGAGGTCAGGACGGCCCGGAGCAGTTCAACGCTCGGCTCCACGACGGCGTCGCCGTGCACGCCCTGGCGCAACTCGTCGCTGACAGCCAGTCGAGAGAGATAGGAGAAGGCGAGACGGGCGACGGGGTTGCCAGGCCCCAGGGCGACTGTGCCGGTGTCCCGCAGCAGTCGGTCGGGGAGCGCGAGCAACTCACGCGGGAATCGCAGGAAGTGGTGGTCGACTCCCTCCTCGAAGAGAAGCGTGTAGGGAGCAATCGATTCGTAGACGGCGAACTCCCCAGCCCTCAGCACGCATTCGCGACCGTTCTGAGTCACCAGACTGGTGCCCGTCACCTGCAGGCCGAGGAAGACGGCCGGCTCCTCGTCGTTCCGGGCCAGCCGCTCCGTCCGGCGGATCGTGACCGCGGTCGCCCGTGCCGAACAGATCCTGAGAGGCCCGGCGGCGCCGAGCCCGATACGAACGGAGATGTCCTCCGCCGGAGGACCGTGGTCGATGTCAACCGCGACCACGGAGTCCCACACCGCTCCCCGGACCACCTCCTCCCGGTCCCGCGGCGGGATGAACGCGGTGTCCAGGACCGGACTCATGAGCCAGCCCCTCGTCCGTGTCCGTCATCGAGCCGGCCGGACGGCACCTCAACCCGTTCCCTCACCAGTCCCCTCCCCCGATGCGGCGCCGACCTGAAGCTGTGGAGCTGTGCACTACCGACAAAGACTCCTGCACGGATGACGTAACCCGGAGCCCTCGATGAGCCTACGTTCCTTGAGCGAGGCAGTAACCGAGATGACGTCACCGACCAGAAGGATGGCATCGTGCAACGAGTATCCACAACGCTCCGTATGCGGATCGGAGTGCTGGGGACCCTCTCCCTCCTCTTCGCCGCCGGCCTGACGGCCAGTCCGATGATGACTGCGCCGGCCCACGCCGCGTACGGCCCGTGCAACACCACGGTGAAGCGCACCGACGGGGTGGCCATCAACAACTACTACAGGGTTCCCGCGCGCACCGGTAACGGCCTGAACTGCTCCATGCAATGGCAGACGGGCAGCACGAACGCGGTGAAGGCGCTGCAGAAGGCCGTCATTCACTGCTACGGCGACACCTATGCCGCAAAGCAGATCCGCGCCTCCGGAGGGGTGGACGGGGTCTACGGGACCGGCACGGTGAATGCCGTTCGGTGGCTCCAGGCCAACCGTCTCGGCGTGAGCGCCGACGGCGTCTACGGACCGGCGACCCGTCGGGCGATGCTGTGGCCGGACTACTACCGCGACCCCGACAACGGGGACGTCGACTTCGTCATGTGCTACAACCCGCCGTTCTAGTCACGACACGACAGCGTCCCTGCCGACGCCGGCCTCCGACGCGGAGGCCGGCGCCGGCATGCGTGTCCGCCCCTGCGCTGCGGGCGGCGAACGGCCCTCGTCTCCTGAACCGGGGGAGGTGGTGTTCACGTCGCCGAGTGGTCGTCGTCCTCGGCGACGACGGTGGGTTCCTGGGCGAGGGACTGCGCCCCGCCCTCGATGGTCCACCCGGCGGCGAGCGGCATGAGGTCCTTGATCCGGACGCTCCTCAGGCCGTCCGGCGTGGGGAGGATGACGCGGATGCCCGGATGGTAGTCGAAAAGCACCTGGCGGTCCCGGCCGCACGGGTCGAAGACGCCCCGCTCGAAGTTGCCCACCGCAACGATCGTCGTGAGCTCCCTGGCGCCGGACGCGCGGGCATGCCCCAGGGCGACGAGTTCGGCGCACGGGCCGCCGGTGAAGTGGTAGACGTTGATGCCGCCGTAGATCTTTCCGTCGGCTCCGCGCACGGCGGCGCCCATGGTGTGAGCCCCCTCCTCACCATCGGTGTTCGCATCGACAATACGCTTGGCGAAGGCGATGAGCGCGAGGTCCTCGGATGTCAGCTCACGGCAGGGAATGTCCATGCGTGCATCGTAGGACGCGCCCGCATCCGCACCGCCGCCGCACCGTGCTCCACCGGGACAGGGGCGCCGACACATCTCACTCGTCGCAGAACCTCCGTCAGGCGGAGGTCCCGGCCACCGAATCCGTCCGATGTATTGACGTGCTCCTGACTGGATGGCTTCATGGGATCGCGCAAATATGGGAGCGCTCCCATGCAGCCGCGGAACGTCTGTCGATGCTCAGCTCTTGATCCCGCCCACCCCCTGGAGCCGCAGTGAGAACAGCAAGAAGCACGGCGAAGAACCCAGCGCGCACGCGTCCCGTCACCGTCCTCCTGACCACCCTCGTCACCCTCCTCGGGCTCCTCGCCCTCGGCGGCCTCGCCCCGGCGCAGGCCGCCACCGCCACCCCCGCCACCGCCACCCCCGCCGCCGCCGCGACCGGGCTGCACATCAGCGACGGGCGGCTCGTCGAGGGCAACGGCAACGACTTCGTCATGCGCGGGGTCAACCACGCCCACACCTGGTACCCGAGCCAGACCCAGTCGCTGGCCGACATCAAGGCGACCGGCGCCAACACCGTGCGGGTCGTGCTATCCGACGGCTTCCGCTGGAGCAAGAACGGTCCCGACGACGTGGCCGCCGTCATCGCGCAGTGCAAGGCCAACCGGCTCATCTGCGTACTCGAGGTGCACGACACCACGGGCTACGGAGAGGACGCCGCCGCCGGCACGCTCGACCACGCCGCCGACTACTGGATCAGCCTGAAGGACGTCCTCGCCGGCCAGGAGGACTACGTCGTCATCAACATCGGCAACGAGCCCTGGGGCAACACCGATCCGGCCGGCTGGACCGCGCCCACGACCGCCGCGATCCAGAAGCTGCGCGCCGCCGGACTCGCGCACACGATCATGGTGGACGCGCCCAACTGGGGTCAGGACTGGCAGGGCGTCATGCGGGACAACGCCCAGGCCGTGTACGACGCCGACACCACCGGCAACCTGATCTTCTCGATCCACATGTACAGCGTCTACAACACCGCCCAGAAGGTCACCGACTACCTGAACGCCTTCGTGGGCGCCGGACTGCCGCTGGTCATCGGGGAGTTCGGGGGCCCTGCCGACCAGTACGGCGACCCGGACGAGGACACCATGATGGCCACCGCCGAGGAGCTGGGGCTCGGCTACATCGCCTGGTCCTGGAGCGGCAACACCGACCCGATCCTGGACCTGACGATCGGCTTCGACCCCACGCAGCTCAGCTCCTGGGGTGAGCGCATCTTCCACGGCGCCAACGGCATCGCCCAGACCTCCCGCGAGGCGACCGTCTACGGCGGCGCCTCCGCGGACACCGAGGCCCCGACCGCTCCGGGCGCCCCGACCGCCTCCGCGGTGACGGCCACCTCCGCCTTCCTGACCTGGACCGCGTCCTCGGACAACGTTGCCGTGGCGGGCTACGACGTCGTCCGCGTCAGCGGGACCTCGGAGACGGCCGTCGCCGCCTCCGCCACCAACAGCGTGTCCGTCACCGGCCTCACCGCCGACACCGCGTACACGTTCGCCGTGTACGCCCGCGACGCGGCCGGAAACCGTTCGGCGCGCTCGGCCACGGTGGGCGTCACCACGGACGAGGGCGGCACCACGCCCGACACCGGCTGCTCCGTCGGCTACCGCGTCGTCGGCGAGTGGCCGGGCGGCTTCCAGGGCGAGATCACCATTCGCAACACCGGCACCACCACCATCGACGGCTGGACGCTGGGCTTCTCCTTCGCCAACGGCCAGACCGTCACCAACATGTGGGGCGGAACCCCCACGCAGAGCGGCGGTTCGGTGAGCGTCGCCCCGGCGTCGTACACCTCCACGATCGCCGCGAACGGCTCGGTCACCGTCGGGTTCACCGGCGGGCAGAGCGGTACGAACGCGGCCCCGGCCGCCTTCACCCTCAGCGGCGCGACCTGCGCCGCCGCGTGAGGCGGAGCCCGGCGGCGTAACGCCGCAGCGATGTGACGCCGGCCGGTGGAGGCCATCGCCTCCGCCGGCCGGTCAGCCGTCGGTGACCGTGAGCCGGATGCTGGTCGTGACGCGCTCGTACGTGAGGAACACCGCCCCACTGTCGAGGACCTTGTGGTGCGCGAGCGTCCACTCGTCTGGGAGGAACGTGGCCTTGCGGGAGAAGAGCGGGATGCCTGACCCGATCGTCATGGGGCTCAACTTGATGATCAGCGTGCTGATCTCGGAGTACAGGGAGCCCGCCAGCTCGCCGCCGCCCACCAGCCAGATGTCCTTGCCCTCCTCCTGCTTCAACTCCCTTACCCGCTCGACCGGATCGGTGGCGATGATCTCCACGGCCGGGTCGGGGCTCTCACCCAGCGTCCGGGAGAAGACGATGTGCCGCAGATGCGGGTAGGCGTCGCTCACGCCGGCCTTGAGGCCGATCTCGTAGGAGCGGCGCCCCTCGACGACCGTGTCGAAGTGCGTGCCCTCCGCTGTGATCGAGAGCGCGGCGCGGGCCGGTCCCGGCAGGGTCTCCGGGTACTCGGCGATCATGTGCCCGACGTAGTCCTCCGGGATCGGCCAGAACCCGTCCGGTCCGGTGGGGTCGGCGCCGTCCGGACCGGCGATGAAGCCGTCGAGAGTGGAGGCTATGTAGTAGACGAGATTGCGCACGCAGGGCCTTTCGTCGCTGGTCGGCCGCCGCCGGACGGGCGGTCCTCGGCAGCCATGATCAAACAGGCCCCTCGTCCGCGCAACGGGAATCGCGGATACCGCAGGAGCGGAGATCGCGGACGCTGCGCCACAGCGCCCGGCCGTCGCCGAAGAAGGGCAGGAGGAGCGCGAGATGGGCCAAGTACCACCAGGCCAGGGGCCGGTCGAGGCCGGAGAGCCACAGGACGGCGCCCACCACCGCGCAGGCCAACGGCCCCGCAAGAGCCACTGCCCCGGCCTGACGTGCCGTCATTTCCCCTTCCGGGATCACCGATGTGCGCCACGCGGTCCGCTCCAGCGCGATCCGCGTGACGGTGGGAATCCGCTTGAGGAGGACGACATGGGCCGACTCGTGCAGGGCGAACGGGACCACCAGCCCGAGGACGGCCGGCTTGACCAGCAGCACCCACGCCATCGTGGCCGGCACCGCGTCGCCGGAGCGCGCCCACCAGAACAGGGCCAGGGCCAGCAGGGCACCGGCGAACGCCAGCAGTGGCCACACCTGGGCGGCCACCGCCCAGGCGACGGCCCGGACCTTCAGGTCAGCTGCCCGACCCGCTGAGGAGCTCCTCACGGCGCTGCTTCAACCCCCGGTAGATGGTCTGGATCATCACCAGGACGCCGGTGATCACGAGGAACAGGACGATGAGCGGGATCGGGTTCTCGACCCCGGTGGTGATGCCCAGTGCCCCGTCGTCCTTCTTCACGGTCTGGAACATCATCGAGCCGAAGAACACCTTCCGGTCGACGATCTCGTCAGTGCCCGTGGAGAACATGAGCGTGAGCAGGGTCGCCGCCACGATGCCCAGTGTCAGCAGTGCGGCCCCTACGGCGGACGTCACTACCGACCGTGCCTTGAACATTCCTTCTCCTCGACTCGCTTGCGTGGATTCCTTGAACCGCGTACCAGACGAACGCGATGGCTGCCCCGGTGAGGCAGACCACCACCGCCCAGGGCGGGAGACTGAGCAGTCCCAGTCCGATCAGTGACAGGCCCAGGACGATGAGGACCACGGACAGCCCCAGGAAGACGGAGAACGGGTTGTCCTTCTCCGCCGGGAACACGATGCTGATGCACGTGGTCATGGCCGCTCCGCCCAGGCAGGACGCCAGAGCCACCGCGCCGGCGGCGGTCCGCTCCGGGTAGATCGCGACGGTGAGCGCGAAAGCCGGTACGGCGAACACCGCGAGCAGGACCACCTGCGCCCTGATGAGCCGGGCGTAGACCCGCCAGGCCGAGTCCTGCACCCCGGGCAGCATGCGGAGCTGCTGGGTGGCGGTGAACTGGTACAGCCCGCCGAAGGACAGGGCCGCGAGCCCCCACAGGGGGTGCACCGACGGCTTGACCACCAGGTAGACGAACACGGCCAGGGCCATCGCGGCGGCGGCCACGGTCTGCGCGCTGCGCAGCAGGCACCAGTCGTACGGCCCGAGGACGCCCCGCAGCCGGACGCTTCCGGGGAGCTTCAGATAACGGGACTGGCGTACGTGCTGGTTGGGGGCGAGCGCGAAGGTCAGGGCGACGAGCACGGCGGACAGGGCCACGGCGGCGGCCGACGTCAGCAGGGGACCGAGTTCGTGCCAGGCCCAGGACACCGACGTGACCCAGGTGTACTCGGTCCGCTTGTTCAGGTACGCACCGGAGATGTCCTGGATCATCGGGGTCATCCGCGCCGAGTAGTACGCCAGCACGGCGAACAGGGCGAGCGCGTTGAGGACGCCCGCCATCCGGCTGAGGCCGATCAGCATCCACAGCCGGGTCAGCACCTGGTACAGGACGGACAGCGTCAGGTAGGTCAGGACGGTGGGGACGATGATCGCGGTGGTGATGTATCCGGCGGCGGACGGGCCGAGGAGGATCAGCGCGCTCACGGCGAGGGAGACGAGTCCGGCGGCGGCCACCGTGGCGGTCATCGCCGCTTCGTACATGAGGAACGCGGTCGCACGCTCCCTGTTGGTGACCGGCAGCTGGTAGCTGAGCCGGAGCATTCCTTCGGCGTTGATGAACAACACCTTCACCAGCAGGAAGGCGATCTGCACCCACAGCAGGAGGGACACCGTCGCGGTGTCGAACAGCAGCCGCCACACGCCGGCTTCGCCGGCCAGGGGGCGCAGGAAGAAGTAGGAGCCGGTACACATCGCGCCGAGCAGCACCACGGCCGCCACCGCGACGAACACGCGGACCGGGGCGGACTTCAGGACGCCGACCCGCAGCACCCGGCGGCTGAAGAAGACCAGGAGCATCCGGGCCAGGACGGCGGAATGCCCCAGCCTCACCCCCGCCATCCCCTTCACCGTTCCGCCGTTTCGAGATAGTCGAACACCATGGCGGCCACGGACCCGTGCTCTTCCACCAGGTCCTTCGTCGGCTCGTCGCAGACCAGGAAGCCCAGGTCGAGGAAGAGCGTCCGGTCCGCCAGGCGCTCCAGCACGGCGAAGTCGTGCGTGCACAGCAGGATCGAGCGGCCCTCGTCGCGGACCCGCCGGAATTCCTCCTCCGCGAGGTGCAGCGCTTCGAGGTCGATGCCGTTGAGGGTCTCGTCGATGACGGTCAGCGGCGGCCGGATGACGAGCGAGGAGACCAACTGCGTCTTCTTGCGCATGCCGTGCGAGTAGTCCTCGATGAGGTCGTCGTAGCGGCCCCCCATGGAGAACTTGCGGAACAGGGCGATGGCTTCGTCGTGGTCGACCTCGACGTCGAACAGTTTGCCCATCATCGAGACGTATTCGCGGGCGGTGAGGAACTCGGGAAGGTAGTCGTTGCTGGACAGATACATGCCCAGCCGCTTCGCCTCGGACCGGGCGTGTTCGTGGCCGCCGACGAGAATGGTCCCGGTCTGCAGGCGCACCAGATCGAAGATGTTTCTGATCAGCGTGGACTTGCCGGATCCGTTCGGCCCGACGAGACCGACGATCGTGCCTTCCTCGACCGTGAAGGACACGTCCAACAGGACGTTGACAATGCCGTCATAGGAATAGCTGACGTCGTTGACATTCAGGAGAGACACTATCGCGTTGATCCTTTACCGAGTCCGTGGAACCAGGGCGGTGCCCAGGAAGCCGGAGCTTCCTGGGCACCTTGCGTCAGGCGACTACTTGCACTCGGCGCTGACCTTCAGACCGAAGTTCTTGAAGGACCAGGAGCCGCTGAACTTCTTGTGCTGCTTCACCACACACCAGACGACCAGGCCGGCGAAGATGCTGGCGCCCAGACCGAGCACGACAGCGGTGAAGATCAGGAACCAGGCGTCGTACCGGACGAGGCCCTTGTCGACCTTCGACTTGATGGACGCGAGGGCGCGCTCGGGCGCCGTGGTCGCCGCCACGTACGCGCTGATCGACGCGGACGTGTAGGCGCTGACGGCCTTCGCCTCCACCGGCTCGACGGAGGTGACGGATTCCCGGACCAGAGTTGATGCAGACACGGTTGTTCTCCCCTGTGATTGATATCGACCTGGCGAAAGGTGTCATGCACAAAACGGAGGACGCTAGTGTCCCTAAGGGCACCTCAGTGGCACCGTGCCGCACATTTCCGGTAGGTCGCTATCACGGCCGCTTCCGCCCGTGAGGAGATCGCCAGCTTGATGAAAACGCTGGTGACATGCTTCTTGACGGTTCTTTCGGCCACGCACCAACGGCCCGCTATGGCGTTGTTGGACAGGCAGTCGCCCAACGCGACGAGGACTTCGTGTTCCCGTGCGGTCAGGAGCGAAAGATCCGCATTCCGCACCCATGGCGGCACGTTGCAGCCATGACCCGTCTCGTGATCGTCGCGGGAGTGCGGTGTGTGTGGCGCGTGCGGTGCGTGCGGTGTGTGTGGCGCGTGCGGTGTGTGCGGTGTGTGTGGCGCGTGCGGTGTGTGCGGTGTGTGCGGTGTGTGCGGTGTGTGTGGCGCGTGCGGCGCGCTTGCCGTGATGGGCGTGTCCGGTGCGTTCGCCGCGTCTGGCGTGGTCGGCGTACCCGGTGTGTCAGGCGTACCGGGCCTGTTCGGTGGCAGTTGCAAAGCCATTCCCCCGTGCCGGCGGGCGGTCACCCGCGCGATCGATTCGATGGCGGCCGAGGAGGCTGGTCAGGCCTCCGGTCGCAAACCGCGACCGTAAGCGTCGCGTAAACATCGGGTCAAGGAATGGTGACGGAGTGACGGTGATGCAAACCGATGACTTTCAGCCCCGCGGCTCCTCGAAAACCTTCGAGACCTCCGAGACCTCGCTGATCCGAAGACCTCGACCCACCGCATCGACAAGAACAAGCCATTCTCCGATTCCCGGGCCCCGGCACGCGGGAGGCCGAGACCCGGGACGGACGCGTCCGGGCCGGAGACGGTCAGGCGGGCCCGCGCCGCGCGATCGTGGCGGCGTCCAGCGCCGGGGCGATCACCGCGAAAGCGCGGTCGAGCAGGTCGGCCGGGGACTCGGCACCGTCACCGGCACTCCATCGGTGCAGTACGGCGTCGAACGCGTTGAGCGCCATACCCGCCGCCATCCGCGGATAAAAATCGGTGTCGGGGTCGGCGTCGACCCCCGGACGCCGCGCCACCTCCAGCGCCAGGTCGTCCCGCCACTGCGCCTGCCGCTCCAGGAAGCGCCCGAGCAGGGCAGGGGTCCGCAGGATCAGCTGTACGACGCGCAGCGCCCGGTCCCCGTGGTCGGCGCACTCGCCGAGGGGGACCCATACGGCATGGAGCAGTGCGACGGACGGCGGCTCCCCGGCGGGGCGCGCGGCCAGTTCGGCGCGGATGCCGGTGCCCATGTCGGCCAGGAACTGGACGACCACGTCCTCTTTGGACGCGAAGTAGCGGAAGAAGGTCCGCTTGGACACGCCTGCGGCCGTCACGATCTCGTCGATCGTGACGGCGTCGAAACCCTTGAGCGCCAGCAACTGCAGTGCCGATTCGGTCAGTTCGTCGGACACGAGCTGGCGCTTGCGCTGGGCCATGGTCACTTCGGGGCGACTGCTCACTCCTGCACGGTACTCCATGCCCTCTGTGGCATCGAGTGCCATATTGACGCTTGATGTCATCAGGGGCAGCCTGTGCCGTATGACACAGCAGCAGGGCTGGACCTCCGAGCAGATCCCGGACCAGACCGGGCGCGTGTTCGTCGTGACCGGAGCCAACAGCGGCCTCGGGCTGGCCACCACCCGGGCGCTCGCCCGCCGGGGCGGGCACGTGATCCTCGCCGTACGCGACGAGTACAAGGGCCGTCGCGCGGTCGCGGAGATCACCGCCGGGCAGCCGGACGCGCGTCTTGAGGCGCGCCACCTCGATCTGGCCGACCTCGACTCCGTACGGGACTTCGCCGACCGGCTGCACTCCGACCACCCCCGGCTGGACGTGCTCGTCAACAACGCCGGTGTGATGGCACCGCCCCGTTCCCTGAGCCCGCAGGGGCACGAATCGCAGTTCGCGACCAACCATCTCGGCCACTTCGCCCTCACCGGACGGCTGTTGGACCTCCTGACGGCGGGGGCCGATCCCCGGGTCGTCACGGTGAGTTCGGCCAACCACCGCAAGGCCCGGCTCTTCTTCGACGACATCACGGGCGAACACCGGTACGCGCCGATGGGCTTCTACAACCAGTCCAAGCTCGCCAACGCCGTCTTCGGCCACGAGCTCCACCGCCGGCTGACCGCGTCCGGCAGCCCGGTGCGCAGCGTGCTCGCCCACCCCGGCTACGCCGCGACCAACCTGCAGTCCGACGGGCCCGTGGCCCTGGTCAGGCTGCTGTTCGGCCGCGTCCTCTCCCCGCTGTCCCAGACCCCGGACCAGGGCGCCCTGCCACAGCTGTACGCGGCGACCGACCCGGGCACGGAGGGCGGCGCGTTCATCGGTCCGGGCGGCATGGGGGAACTGCGCGGCGCACCGACGCGGGTGGAGTTGTCAGCCGGGGCGGCGGACGCCGCGACGGGGAGGCGGCTGTGGGAGTTGTCGGAGGAGGCCACGGGCGTGCGGTTCGCGTTCCCCACCTCCGTCTGACGACGCGGACCGGCGTTCATCACCGGGAGCGCGCGCGAACGGCGGCAGGGAGCCCGGATTTGGATAGGGTGCCGTGTCGACAACAGCGTTCTCCGGGGGAGTCACGAGTTCATGAGCGGTCAGCAGCCACAGCGGGGCAGCGCGTCCCAGGTCTTCCAGCCACTGGCGGGTGACGACCCCGCCACCATCGCCGGGTACCGGCTCGCCGCCAAGCTCGGCGCCGGCGGCATGGGCAAGGTGTACCTGTCGTACACGCCCGGCGGACGGCCCGTCGCCATCAAGGTGATCCGGCCCGAGTTCGGCGAGGATCCCGAATTCCGGCGGCGGTTCGCGCAGGAGGTGAAGTCCGCGCAGCGTGTGCAGGGGCTGTTCACCGCGCCCGTCATCGACGCCGACACCGACGGTGCGCAGCCGTGGCTCGCCACCGCGTACGTGCCGGGGCCCTCGCTCGCCGACGCGGTCATCGCGCACGGGGCGCTGCCGGTCGAGGCCGTGCTGCTGCTGATCGCCGGTATGGCGGAGGCGCTGCACGTCATCCACGGGGCGGGCATCGTGCACCGGGACCTCAAGCCGTCGAACGTACTGCTGGCGGCGGACGGGCCGCGCGTCATCGACTTCGGTATCGCGTACGCGGCCGACGCGACCTCGCTCACCGGCAGCGGCGTCACCATCGGCACCCCGTCGTTCATGGCCCCGGAGCAGGCCGCGGGGCGCCGGGTCACCGCGGCCACCGACATCTTCGCGCTCGGTCAGGTCGCGGCGTACGCGGCCACGGGGTCACCGGCCTTCGGTGAGGGGACCTCGCACGGGGTGCTCTACCGGATCGTCCACGAGGAGCCGGACCTCACCGGTGTCCCGGAGCGGCTGATGGAGCTCGTCAGCCGTTGCCTGGCCAAGGACGCGGAGGCCAGGCCCTCGGTCGCCGAGGTCATCGCGCTGTGCCAGACCGCGAACGCGGAGACGGTGCTGCGGCGCCCCGAGGACTGGCTGCCGAGTCCGGTCGCCGCCGACATCACCGTCCGGGCGGCCGCCCCGGCCCCGGTCCAGACGCCGCCGCCCCCGGCCGCCGCCCCCACCGTCGCCCCGTCGGTCGGCTATTCGCCGACGACACCGTCGGCCCCGAGCACGCCGCCCCCGGGGTACGGTCCGCCGGTCACGCCGCCGCCCGGCCAGTCACCGCAGGTTCCGCCGACCCCGGATCCGGTTCAGGGGCAGGGGCAGGCCGCGCATCCGACGCAGCCCGCCCAGCAGTACCAGCCGGCCCCTCAGCCGCAGACCCACGCCCCGACGCAGTTCCCCACCGCGTACCCGGCACAGGCCCAGACGTACCCCGGGCACCTTCCGCCGCAGGGGCCGGGCCCGGCGCCGCAGCCCGCGAAGGGCCGCGGCGGCAGGGTCGCCGGCATCGTCATCGCCGCCGCGCTCGTCCTCGGCATCGCGGGCGGCGGGACGGCGTACTTCCTACTCAAGGACGACGGGAAGACGTCGCGGAGCAGCGAGTCGCCCAAGGACAACAGCACGCCGAAGACGGGCAGTTCGTCACCGGGTGCGGACGAGGCGAGCGCGGGCACCTCGACCGATCCGAAGCCCTCAGCCAAGGCCGATCCGGAGCCCGCCGACTACCCCGGCATCAACCTCACCGCCGGTTACCACCTGACGTTGGGGGAGGAGGACGTCCGCCCCCAGGACGGCGAGGACAACGGGTACGAACTGTCCTACGACACCGGCGGATACCTCGACGCCGAGGCAGAGGGCGGGCGCCTCGCCCTGCTCGACCCGGGGCAGGAGGGGTCACTGGCCACCTGCCGCTCGGAGACCCGCTTCATGAGCAGCATCTACGTGGACAAGCTCTCCAAGGGGCGGCAGGTCTGCATCACGACGGGCACGGGGCACCTGGCGCTCCTGACGTACCAGGGCCACTCCCCGGAGGACTCGCCCAGTGAATACATGACGATCGACCTGACCGTCTGGCGCAACGCCACCGGCTGACCGGGCGGACGCGGGGCGGCAGTTGGGGTGAAGACCCGGCTGCCGCCCCTCACCGCGCCTCCCCGCCCCTACGCCACGCCGGAGAGGTACCTTGCGGGGATGTCCTCATCGCTCCGGCTCCTGCCGGTCACTTCCGACAACGTCGAAGCAGCCTGCGCCCTCACCGTCCGGCCCGACCAGAACGAGCTCGTGAAGCCCGTCGCCTGGTCGCTGGCCCAGGCCTACACGACCCCCGAGAGGGCGTGGCCGCGGCTGATCGCCGACGGCGGGACACTCGTGGGCTTCGTCATGGCCTTCCTCGACGTGCGGTTCAACCCCGCGGAGGCCGGTGACCCGCTCCGCTCCGGACTCTGGCGGCTGAACATCGCCGCCGCGGAACAGGGGCGCGGATACGGGCGGTTCGCCGTCGGGGCCGTCAACGACGAGCTCCGGCGGCGCGGGTGCGCACGGACGACCGTCACGTACGTGCCCGGCGCGCACGGACCCGCGGAGTTCTACCGCAAGCTCGGCTTCCGCCCGACCGGCGAGCTGAGCGGCGACCAGGTGGTCGCGGAGCTGGACCTGGCGTAAACACGCCCTAGCGGGGGCGGCGGGATCTCGCGCGGAGCGTGACCGCCGCCACGAGCGCCAGGACGACGACCAGCGCCACCGACCAGACCCCGGCCCGGCCTCCGTAGTCGTAGACCGCGGAGCCGAGGAACAGCACGACGGCGGGCACGAGTTGCAGAGCGAGCCAGAGGACGACCAGGCCGGCCGCCACCCGGACGACGAAGCCGATGCCCGGGTTTCTCCGGCTGTGGACCAGCGCCTCCAGGCGCGCGATCTCCGCGGTCATACGCTCCTGGGACTGTTCCAGGGCAGCCAGACGGTCCTCGGTCTCCGAATCGATCATGTTCACGACTCTAGGGGATGTCGTCGACCGGGCGGAATGCGGCTGGAGCTGCGCGACGGGCCTCAGCGGTAGTCCTCCGGGTGGCCCTGCATCCAGGTGTTGATGCGGTCGCGCGTGCCGACCAGGTCGTCGAAGTGCTTCTCCAGGTTGGCCGTCGAGCTGTCGTCGGCCACCTTCGCGTGCAGGATGCTCAGCCAGCGCAGGGGTTCCTTGAAGTGGTCCGGGCCGCCGCTCTGCGCCTTCATCGACTTGTCCAGGCCGGTCAGTTCCTCGTTCACCCGGCCCAGGAAGTAGCCGCAGTCGCCCGCGCCGGGGGTGCAGGTGTCGTCGAGCGTGGCCTGCAGGCCGGCGAAGGCGTCGCGCACTTCCTCCGGCCGGTTCATCCTCGCTCCCCGCTCCGCGTTCGCGTCGGCGGCCGACTCGGCCGCTTCCGACTCCTCGGCCTTGTCGGCCGCGACGGCCGCCGCCGACGCGTTCACCGACGGGGCCACGTCCGGGACATCGCCCCCGGGCCCCTGGGACGTGCTCGCCCCGGTGCAGCCGGCCAGGGCCGTCACCAGAGCGGCCGTCACCGCCAGTGCGGCGGTGGACGTGCGGACACGGTTACGAATGCGGAACGACATGTGAGGCCCCCCTCGTCGGATGGCCCAGACCATACCGCGCCGGGGCAGCCGTCGATCAGCCCGTGATCAGCTTCTGGAGCGCGGGCGCGTAGAGGTCGGCGATGCGTTCCGGGGTGGCGAGCGCGCCGGCGCCCTCGCGGTGGAGGCTGAGCGTCGCGCCGAGGCCCAGGAGGTGACCGGCCAGGAGTTCGGCGCGCAGGGCACGGTCGTGACCGGGGAGCCGGGCGGTCAGGGCGTCGGTGACCTGTTCGTGGAAGCGGGCGCGGAGCAGGGAGCGTTCGTCCTGGTTGCCGAGGGAGAAGACGACGCGCAGCAGCGGGTCCGACTTGAACGTGCGGCGATACGTCACCAACGTGACCACCATGTGGCGGCCCAGGACGTCCAGCGGGGCGTCGAAGAGTTCCGCGGCCGCCGGGCCGAAATCGGCCACGGTGTTGAAGAGCTCCTCCTTGCGGCCGAAGTGCTTGACCACGAGGGAGGGGCTCACACCCGCGTCCGCGGCGATCTTGCGGATCGTCACCTCGGCGTACGGGCGCTGGGTGAACGCACGTCGCGCGGCGAGCAGGATCGCGTCCCGGCCGCTGCCCGCCTCCGCGGGAACGGGGGCCGTCGCCGTGGCCCGGCCGCCGGTCATGCGCCCTCCTGGAGTTCTGCCGTCCGCACACCGCCCTCGCGGGTGTCCGGTGCCTTGCGGCTCGCCTCGACCGTACCCGCCCCGCCCGGCCCCCTGCCCGGCAGGCACAGCGTGACGGCCAGTGCCGCGAGTGCCGCGGCCGCCGCGATCACGAAGACCAACTGGTACGCGTGGAGCGTCGGAGCCGTTCTGCCGCCCGCCCGGAAGGTGATGTTGGCGAGGACGGCGGCGACCGTCGCGCTGCAGAAGGCCTGCCCGATCGACCGCATGAGCGTGTTCAGACCGTTCGCCGCGCCGGTCTCACTGGCCGGGACGCCACGCATCACGAGGGCGGGCAGCGCCGAGTACGCGATGGCCGTGCCCGAGGCGACGACCGTGGCGCCCGCGATGATCAGCCACAGGCTGTGACTGGTGAAGTACCGCACCCCGTAGCCGACCGCGATGATCCCGGCGGCCAGCGCCAGGCTGACCTTCGGGCCGTGCTTGGCGGATATCCGGGCCGAGACGGGCGACAGCGCCACCATCGCGACCCCGCCCGGCAGCAGGCACAGTCCGCTGACGACGAGCGAGGCGCCGAGCCCGTAACCCGTGGCCTTCGGCTCCTGCACCATCTGCGCGGTGACCAGGGAGTTCGCGTAGAACGCGAAGCCGATCAGCAGGGCGGCGATGTTGGTGAACAGGACGGCCGGACGCGCCGAGACCCGCAGGTCGACCATGGGGGTCGGCGCGCGGAGCTCGTACGCGCCCCAGAGCAGTGCCACGACCACAGCGGTCGCGAGCAGGCCGACCGTCCGGACCGAGCCCCAGCCCCAGTCGGCGCCCTGGGTGACCGCGAGCAGCAGGCAGACGAGGGCGGCGGACAGGCCCAGCGCGCCGACCGCGTCGAAGCGGCCGCGACTGCGCAGCGGGGATTCCGGTACGCAGCGCAGCACCAGCGCGATGTCGACGAGGCCGATCACGCCGGAGACCCAGAACATGGTGTGCCAGTCGAAGTTCTCCACGACGAGGGCGGCGACGGGCAGGCCGATGGCCGCACCGATCCCGAGGGTCGAGCTCATCAGGGCGACGGCGGACAGTACCCGCTCGGGCGGCAGTTCGTCACGCAGGATGCTGATGCCCAGCGGTACGACGGCGATCGCGGCCCCCTGCAGGGCGCGGCCGGTGATCAGTACCCCGATGTGGGAGCTGATCGCGCACAGCACCGAGCCCACGACCAGGACCGCGAGCGAGGCGACCAGCACCCGGCGTTTGCCGTACATGTCACCGACCCGGCCGAGGACCGGGGTGAAGACCGCGCCGGTGAGGAGCGTGACCGTGACCAGCCAGCTCGCGGCGGCCGGGGTGGCGCCGGTCAGTTCGGGGATGTGCGGGAGCAGCGGCACGACGATCGTCTGCATGACCGCGACGACGACCCCGCAGAAGGCCAGCACGCCGACGGCGAAGCGGGGGTGCGGGGCCCGGACGCCGGGGGGCGCGAGGGCGGGTGGGACCGGTATGTCCGCGGGCATGTGTCTCCGTACGCTGCTCGGTGGCCGGAAAACAAAGGGGTGCACAAGCGTTCACCCCCAGGGTAAACGCTTGTGCACCCCCTCGGCGACGGGACGCCGGAAGACCGCGTTAGCCTCGGAGCCGAGAGCCGGTACGGGCGATGCGCCGCGCGTACGGCGATACCTACGAGAAGGCTGAGGTGGCTGCGATGGCGAAGGTTCCGGCAGCGGCGGTAGCGGCGGGCGGACTGGTCGGCGGCTACGCCGTCGCCCGGTGGACCAGGAAGCGGCCGCTGGGCGGGGTCGCCCTCGCCGCCGCGGGAGGCGTCGCCGCGTACGAGTGGAACCGGCAGGCGGGCCCGCGCGCCGCAGTCGCCCTGACCACCGCCTACGTGGCCGCGTTCGCCGGGTCGCACCCGCTGGCGAAGAAGGTCGGCGCCTGGCCGGCGGTGTTCACCGTGGCAGGCACCGTGGCCGCCGCGTCGTGGGCCGTCACGCGTCGCGCCGCCTGAGCGGAACCTCTTCCGGCGCGGAACCTCTTCCTGAGCGGAATCCTTTCCGGTGCGGAATCTTTTCCGGCGCGGGATGAACGCGGGCGGCGCGGTCCGCGTACTGATGGGCACTCCCCCGCGTAACCCGGGTGCGTATCCGAACGAATCGACAGGGCGGATACGCACCCGGCCCCTCGGGAACAGCGTGGGCAGCGGGAACGGCGGAGGCAGCGTCCGCGACGGGGGCGGCCCTCGGCCTCAGGCCCCGAACGCGCGCGACACCGAATAGATCACCAGCCCCGCCAACGCACCCACCACCGTGCCGTTGATCCGGATGAACTGCAGGTCACGGCCGATGTGGGCCTCGATCTTCTTCGACGTCTGGTCCGCGTCCCAGCCGGCCACCGTGTCACTGATCAGCGACGTGATCTCCGCCCGGTACGTCGTCACGACGTACACCGCCGCGTCCTCCAGCCAGCCCTCCAGCTTCGCCTGGAGCCGCCCGTCCGTCGCCAGCCTGGCCCCCAGCGCCATCAGCGAGGCACGGGCCCGCAGCCGCAGCTCGCTCCGCTCGTCCTCCGCGGCCGCGATCACCATCTGCCGGACGGACGACCAGGCGGAGGCGATGACGTCCTGGACCTCGCCGCGCCCCAGGATCTCCGACTTCAGCCGCTCCACCCGGGCCCGTGTCTCCGAATCCGTCTGGAGATCGGCCGCGAAGTCCGTCAGGAACGTGTCGATCGAGCCTCGTGCCGGATGGCCCGGCATGTCGCGCATCTCGGTGAGGAACCGCAGCAGCTCCTTGTAGACCCGCTCACCCACCCGCTTGTCGACGAACCGCGGGGTCCAGCCCGGCGCACCGCCCTGCACCGCGTCCATCACCGAGTCGCCGTGCTGCACCAGCCAGTCGTGCGCCCGGACACAGACCAGGTCCACCACCTTGCGGTGGCCGCCGTCCGCGACGACCTTCTCCAGCATCTTGCCGAGGCCGGGGCCGACCTCCGCCGCGTTCGCCCGCCGGGTGATCGCCTCACCGACCACCGCCTGCACATCCGAGTCGCGGAGCACGGTCAGCGCACCCCGCAGCGCGGTCGACAGCTCGGCCGTGACCCGGTCCGCGTGCTCCGGCTCCGCGAGCCAGGCCCCCAGCCGGCCACCGATGGCCAGGGAGTGGATCCGGTCGCGCACGACCCCGCCCGACAGAAAGTTCTCGCCGACGAAGGAACCGAGGGAGGCCCCCAGCTGGTCCTTCTTGGTGGGAATGATGGCGGTGTGCGGAATCGGCAGACCGAGTGGACGCTTGAAGAGAGCAGTGACGGCGAACCAGTCGGCCAGCGCACCCACCATGCCCGCCTCGGCAGCTGCCGCGACGAAGCCCGGCCAGCCGCCCACCCCCTCGTTCTTCGCCCAGGTGGCGAGGACGTACACCAGCGCGACCAGCAGAAGGAGGCCGGTGGCCGTGGTCTTCATACGGCGTACGCCACGACGCTTCTCCTCATCGGCCGCGGTGTACGCGAACGAGGCGAGGGAGGCCGACGGGCGGGTGCCCGTCCGCCGCCCCGGCCCCTCCCCGGGGCCGCCCGCGCCGGTGTCCGCCGCGCCGGCCGCCGCATCCTCGGCCGTGCCTTCGATCCGTTCCATCCGCTCCACCCGTCCGCGTACCCGTCGCCCCCGGCGTCCCGTACGCATTGTGCCTACCTGACCTACTCCCGGGCCGCACGTCGAGTTCCCCCAGCCCTGCCGCATCATGGATCCGGCCCACGAACGAATGAGGAGACACACCGTCCATGCCCAGGCGCCAGGGGTACGCCCTGCTCATAGCCCTCGTGGTGGGCACCGCCGCGCTCGCCGCCGTCGTGGCGTTCGCCGGCTCCCTGCTGTTCTCCGGGCCGCCCCGGGTGAAGACGGTCGCCGCCCCCGGCCCGCAAGGTGTGACCCGGACCCCCGCCGCACCCGCGCACTCCACCGGCCTCTGGCTCGCCACCTGGGCCGCCGCCCCCGTCCGCGGGGAGACCGACCCGGAGCAGGGCACGGACCCCCGCCTGCGCACCATCCGTAACGTCGTGCACACCAGCATCGGCGGCGACGCGGCCCGCGTCACCCTGTCCAACCTCTTCGGTACGCATCCCCTGCTCATCGACCACGTCACCGTGAACACCCTCCCGGTGACGTTCCGCAGCGCCCCCTCGGTGACCGTGGCCGCCGGCGGGCAGATCGTCAGCGACCCCGTCGTCGTCCCGGTCACCGCCGACGCCGACCTCGTCGTCACCCTGCGCGCCCCCACCGCCCGGGGGCCGGTCACCCTCCACCCCAACAGCCACCAGACGTCCTCCACCGAGGACCCGCAGGGGACCAGGCGCACCACGGACTGGCGCTACCTCACCGCCGTCGACGTGCGGGGCGAGAGCGCCGCCGGGACACTCGTGGCGTTCGGCGACTCGCTCACCGCCGGAGCCGGCTCCACCACCGACGCCAACAGCCGCTGGCCCGACGTCCTCGCCGACCGGCTGGCCGGCCGGTACGCGGTGGTCAACCAGGGCATCGCCGGCAACCGCCTCCTGCGCGACGGCTCCGGCCCCCGCGCGCTGGACCGCTTCGAACGCGACGTCCTGGCCGTCACCGGGGCGAAGACCGTCGTCATCGCCCTCGGCATCAACGACATCCAGGCCTTCCCCCAACAGACGGACCCCGCACGGATCACGGACGCCCTGCGCTCCCTGACCGAGCGCGCCCACACCCGCGGGCTGCGGGTCATCGGCGCGACCCTGATGCCGTACGAGGGCCACCGCAACTGGACTCCCGCGCAGAACGCCGTACGCGCCCGGGTCAACAAGACGATCAGGGCCGGCGGGGTCTTCGACCAGGTCCTCGACTTCGACCGTGCGGCACGCGACCCGTCGCACCCGGACCGGCTGCTGCCCGGCTACGACTCCGGCGACCACCTCCACCTCAACGACACCGGCTACCGGCGCCTGGGCTCCCTGGCCGACGTGCCCGACCTGCTGCGCCCCCGGCCGTCGTCGAACGCGCTGTGAGGGATACGGGACGCTGAGACGGGGCCCGGGCCTGCCCTAACGCTCGCTGTCGCCCTTCTCCAGCCGCGGACGCTCCGCGTCACGCAGGCGCTGCTGCTCGGCGTCCCGCAACCGCTGCTTCTCCGCCTTGCTCCGCTTGTGCTCCACCCCGACGCCGCCCATCAGCGCGAAGCCGGTGACACGCACCCGGGGAGCATCCGGCGCCGGGATCCCGTCGTCCTTCGCGTGCTCCCCGAAACCACCCATGATGCCGATGCCTCGAACTTCGACGTTCAGCTCCGGCGGGACCGTCACCTGCATGCCGCCCATGATCGTGAAGCAGCGGATGACCACCTCGCGGTCCTCGAAGCTCGCCTCGCGCAGATCGATCTCGCCTCCGCCCCACATCGCGAACGCGGTGAACACCCGGCCGACCGTCCAGTGCCCCCGGCGGGAGAACCCGCCCCAGAACGCGAAGGCGCCCTTCGACGTCGCGGGCCTGCCGATCCGGTCCGACCAGCGCGCCATCGAACCCGTACGCGGCTGCCCCGCGGCCACCGGCGCCAACGCCGCACCACCGGGGGAAGGCAGATCGCGGACGAGCGGTTCGAGCTCACCGTGCGTACGGGCCTTGTAGGCGGCGTCGAGCCGTTGCTCGAACTCCTCCATCCGCAGCCGGCCCTCGGCCACCGCCTCGCGCAGAACCTCGGCGATCCGTTCACGTTCGGCGTCGGAGGCGCGCATATCCGGAAGTTCGCTTGTCATACCGTGCAGCCTATTGAACCCGTCCGCTCCCGTCACCGCGCCACAGGCCCGGCCGACGCGTACATCTTCGCGATCACGGCCTCGATGTCCGGTTCCCGCACCGAGAGGTCCATCAACGGATACTCCGCGGCGATCCGCGCCACCAGCGGCGCCGCCGACGCGGACGCCGGAAACGCCAGCCACTGCCGCACCCCCTCCACCTTCACCGTGCGCACCGAAGGCTCCGACTCCAGCCGGATCGGCGGCAGTTCACGCTCCAGATCCACCACGAGCGTCCGCTCGCTCTCCCCCACCTCATGCAGCCCGGCGAGCGCACCGTCGTACATCAGACGACCGTGATCGATCACCATCACCCGCTTGCACAGCTGCTCGATGTCGGTCAGATCGTGGGTCGTGAGCAGCACCGTCGTACCGCGCTCCGCGTTCAAGTCCCGCAGGAATCCACGAACCCTGGCCTTCGACACCACATCGAGACCGATCGTCGGCTCATCCAGGTACAACACCTCCGGATCATGGAGCAGCGCCGCCGCGATGTCACCGCGCATCCGCTGCCCCAACGACAACTGACGCACCGGCACATCCAACAGCTCGGCCAAGTCCAGGAGTTCGATACAGCGGTCCATGTTGGCGCGGAACCGGTCATCGGGAATCCGGTACATCCGGTGGACCAGCCGGTACGAGTCGCGCAGCGGCAGGTCCCACCACAGCGTCGTACGCTGCCCGAACACCACACCGATCCGCTGCGCCAGCCTCGTACGCTCCGGCGAGGGATCGACGCCCGCCACCCGCAGCGACCCGGCGCTCGGAGTGAGGATGCCGGTCAGCATCTTGATCGTCGTCGACTTCCCGGCCCCGTTCGGGCCGATGTAACCGACCATCTCACCCCGCCCCACCCGGAAACTGATCCCGTCGACGGCCCGCACCTCACGCCGTTCGCTGCGCAGGAACCCCGTCCTGCGGCGGACGTCGAAGACCTTCTCGACACCGTCGAGCTCGATGAAGTCCATACCCATACCCATGCCCGCCGCCTCTTCCCGCTCGCCCCGCGTCAACTTCCCGTACTGCGTCAACTTCCCGTACTGCGGTACGCCCGCAGCCCCGCCCGCCACGCCAGACCTGCCAACGCCCAGCACACAGCCGCCACCAGCGGCGGCAGGAACGCCACCCACTCCGGCAGCCCCAGCGGATAGTCCCGGCCCAGCACATACAGGGACGGCAGCCAGTTCACGAAGGCCAGCGGCACCACGAACGTCACCCCGCGCACCAGGTCCGTCGCGAAGACCGTCGGCGGGTACTGGAGCAGCGTCGCGCCCCCGTACGTGAAGGAGTTCTGCACCTGCGAGGCGTCCTGCGCGACGAACTGGAACGCCGCCCCCGCCACGAACACCGCGGCGAAGATCGCTCCACCGCTCAGCACCATCAGCGGCACCAGCACCACCTTCGCCACCGTCCAGTCGATGTCCAGCGTCACCAGCGCATAGCCCAGCACCAGCAGCCCCTGGGTCACCCGCCCCAGCCTGCGCAGCGCGAACCGGTCCGCCGCCACCTGCGCGAGCACCGGGACCGGCCGCACCAGCAGCGTGTCCAGCGTGCCGTCCCGCACCCGGCGCCCCAGCCGGTCCATCGACCCCATCAACAGGTCCGCCAGACCGAAGGCCGTACCCGCGGCCCCGTACAACAGGGCGATCTCCGGCAACGTGTACCCGCCCAGCACATCCACGTGCGAGAACATCAGCAGGATCGTGACGAAGTCGAACGCCGTCGCCGCGAAGTTCCCGAACGCCATCATCACGAACGACGCCCGGTACGCCATCGTCGAGCGCAGCCACATCGCCACGATCAGCCCGTACGCCCGGACCCCCTCGACCACACGCGACCGCGGGACGGACACCACCCCCGGCACATCCACCACCGTGTCGACCGCGTCCACCACCTCAGCCACCCTGGACCACCACCCTCCGCGTCGCCACCGACTGCAACAGCCGCCCCGCCAGCAGCAGCGCCAGCGCCCAGCCCGCCTGGAACGCGTACACGCCCGCCAGATCCCAGCCCGTGTGCTTGCCGAGGAACACATCGGCCGGCACCTGCAGCAGCGCCGACCACGGCAACGCCCGCGCCACCTCACCCAGCAACCCCGGGAACAGATTCAGCGGCAGCAGCATCCCCGAGAAGAACATCCCCGCCAGGAACGCGATCTGCGCCGCCCCCGCCCCGTCCATCAGCCAGAACGCCGACAGCGCCACCAGATAGCGGATCGCGAAACTCACCACGACACCCAGCGACACCGCGACCAGAAAGGCCACCCAGGTCCCCGGCGACGCGGGCATCGCCAGATCGAAGGCGAGCGAACCGAGAATCATCGGCACGATGCCGCGCCCCAGCAGATGAAAGCCCGCCCGGCCCAAGTCCCCGGCCAGCCACCACAGTTGCATATCAACCGGCCGGTAGAGATCGACCGCGATGTCACCCGTCCGGATCCGCTCGATCAGCTCGTCCTCGAAGCCGCCGCCCATCATCACGCACGTCATCAGCAGCGCCTGGCCCAGCCACACGTACGTGAGCGCCTGCGACATGTCGTAACCGCCGAGCTGCGGACGCTCGTCCCACAGCGCCGCGTACGTGTACGCCAGAATGAAACCGAAGACGGTGTTGGTGAAGATCCCCGCGACCGTCTCGATCCGGTACGTGGCATAGCGCCGGAACCCTCCCGCCGCCACCACCGCATAGAGCCGCACCACAACCACCCCCCGCGATCGGGGTGCCCCGCCGCGCGCGGACACCAAAGCGCAGGAGCCTAGTCCAGCCGGGGCAACCGCCGCGACCGCTTTACGGAGGTCGATCCGGTAGTTATTCCACAGAAAAGTGCAGTATGGGAGAACTGACCGCGGCCGAGGAGTCTGCACCGACATGAGCGACGAGCCACAGCAGCAGAACGGGGACCCGGACGACCGGGGCTGGACCCCCAGAGACCTGTCTGCCGACGCTGGCGCCCCCGCGGAACAGGGCACCCCGGCCACCGCCAGCAACGGCGCGGGGAAGGGGAAACAGAAGAAGCCGAAACGCCCCAAACGCACCGGCTGGCGCCGCGCCATCCCCACCTGGCGCATGGTCCTCGGCTCCATCCTCCTCATCGCACTGGTCCTGATCGGCGGATTCATCGCCGGCTACCAACTCGTCGACATCCCGCCCGCCAACGCCAGCGCCACCGCCCAGTCCAACGTCTACCTCTACAAGGACGGCAGCGTCATCGCCCGCGACGGCGAGGTGAACCGCGAGAACGTCAGACTCGCCCAGGTCCCCCGCACCGTCCAGCACACCGTCCTCGCCGCCGAGGACCGCGACTTCTACTCCGAACGCGCCGTCGACATCAAGGCGATGTTCCGGGCCGGCTGGAACACCCTCACCGGCAAGGGCAAACAGGGCGGCTCCACCATCACCCAGCAGTACGTCAAGAACTACTACCTGGGCCAGGAACAGACCGTCGTCCGCAAGATCAAGGAATTCTTCATCGCGATCAAACTCAACCGCGAGGAATCCAAGGACCAGATCTTCGAGGGCTACCTCAACACCAGCTACTTCGGCCGCAACGCCTACGGCATCCAAGCCGCCGCCCAGGCCTACTACAGCAAGGACATCGGCGACATCACCACCGCCGAAGGCGCCTACCTCGCCTCCCTGCTCAACGCCCCCAGCGCCTACGACGTCATCACCCACCCCGAGAACAAACCCGCGGCCCTCGCCCGCTGGAACTACGTACTCGACGGCATGGTCAAGGAGGACTGGCTCGGCGCCGGCGAACGCGCCGCCCTCACCTTCCCCATGCCCGGCCCCGTCAAGCCCGCCAACAGCCTCTCCGGACAACGCGGCTACATCGTCCAGGCCGTCGACGACTACCTGATCCAGAACGACATCCTCGACGAGAAGACCCTCGCCACCCGCGGCTACCGCATCACCACCACGCTGGAGAAGAAGAAGCAGGACGCCCTCGTCAAAGCCGTCGACGACAACGTCATGTCCAAGACCAGCAAACAACGCAAGGCCGACCGCGACGTCCGCGTCGGCGGCGCCTCCATCGACCCCGCCGACGGCCGCGTCCTCGCCATGTACGGCGGCGTCGACTACACCCAGCAGTACGTCAACAACGCCACCCGCCGCGACTACCAGGTCGGCTCCACCTTCAAACCCTTCGTCTTCACCTCCGCCGTCGCCAACCGCTCCACCACCCAGGACGGCCGCCGCATCACCCCCAGCACCCTCTACGACGGCACCAACAAACGCATGGTCCAAGGACCCGACGGCCCCACCGGATACGACCCCGCCAACGAGGACGACCGCAGCTACGGACCCATCACCGTCCGCACCGCCACCGACAAATCCGTCAACGCCGTCTACGCCCAAATGGCTGAAGACGTCGGCCCCGAGAAGGTACGCGCCACCGCCATCGACCTCGGCATCCCCAAGAACACCCCCGACCTCACCGCCTCACCCTCGATCGCACTGGGCCCCTCCACCGCCAGCGTCCTCGACATGACCGAGGCCTACGCCACCCTCGCCAACCACGGCAGACACGGCGCCCACGTCCTCGTCGGCAAGGTCACCAAGGACGGCGAGAGCGTCAAGCTCCCCGACCGCACCACCCGACAGGCCGTCACCCGCGAAGCCGCCGACACCACCACCTCGATCCTCCGGAGCGTCGTCGACGGCGGCACCGGCACCGCCGCCCAGGCCGCCGGCCGCCCCGCCGCCGGAAAGACCGGCACCGCCGAGGAGGACAAGGCCGCCTGGTTCGCCGGCTACACCCCCGACCTCGCCACCGTCATCGCCGTCATGGGCCAGAACCCCGACACCGGCGCCCAGAAACCCCTCTACGGAGCACTCGGCCTCCCCCGCATCAACGGCGGCGGCGCCCCCGCCCAGACCTGGGCCCAGTACACCGGAGCCGCCCTGCGCTCCACCCCCGTCGAGGACTTCCAGCTCGACCTCGAGGCCGGCACCGACGAGACCGAACTCCCCAACGAGGAGAACACCGCCCCCGGCACCACCACCCGCCAACCCTCCCGAACCCCCTCCAGCACAGCCCCGAACACCCCGACCAGCACCCCGCCCACCACCCCGTCCACCCCACAGACCACCCCCGGCACCACCGACAACCCCATCGGCGGCATCACGGACGGCGGCACGGACAACGGAGGCGGCGACAACGGGGGCGGCGACAACGGCGGCAGCACAGGCGGCGACAACGGAGGCCGGGACAACGGAGGCGGCACCGGCCTCTTCGAAGGCCCCCGCGGCACCCGCGCCCCCGCCGCCCCCACCCGTCAGTGACCCGACGTCGCCTTCAGCCCCACCACAGCCACCAGCAACAGACACACGAAGAAGATCCGGGCCGCCGTCACCGGCTCATGCAGCACCACCATGCCCAGCACCGCCGCACCCGCCGCACCGATACCGACCCACACCCCGTACGCCGTACCGATCGGCAGAGTCCGCGCCGCATGCGACAGCAACAGCATGCTCGCGACGATCCCCAACCCCGTGAACACACTCGGCCACAACCGGGTGAACCCCTCGGTGTACTTCATCCCGATCGACCAGGCCACTTCCAGCAGACCCGCGACCACCAACAGAACCCACGCCACGACAGCACCTCCGACGACACAGAACACACGAAAAACACGGGTGCGTCGTCTTTACGGAAACCCGGTACGGCGCGTCTCGTCGGGGTCCCACCACCGTAGCAAAGAACAGGCAAAAGGCCCGGTGACCGCAGTCACCAGGCCTCGACCCACACTCCCCGGGCCCTACAGATACAACCCGGTCGAATCCACCGAACCCTCGAACCGGTCCGCAGCCACCGCATGCAGATCCCGCTCCCGCATCAGCACATACGCCACGCCCCGCACCTCGACCTCGGCACGGTCCTCCGGGTCGTACAGCACCCGGTCCCCCGGCTCCACCGTCCGCACGTTCTGCCCCACCGCAACCACCACGGCCCACCCCAGCCGACGCCCGACCGCAGCCGTCGCCGGAATCAGAATGCCGCCGCCCGAACGCCGCTCACCCTCGGGCGAATCGGACCGGACCAGCACACGGTCGTGCAACATCCGGATGGGCAGCTTGTCGTCGCTGTTCTCGCTCACGCCCCGCAACCTACCCGGCCCCGGGACAGACACCCGCCCCGGGTCTCAACGCTTCCCACGCCGCCTGGACACAACGACCAGACCCACCACACCCACCGCGAGCAACGCCGCCGGAATCACCCGCTCCAGACGCGGCGCACCGTCCTCCGACACGAACTGCGCCTTCACATCCGACACCGTCCGGTTCACCGCGACGAACGCCCGCCCGGCCGTCCGGTCCACGGCCTGGGCCGCCTTCGCCTTCGCGTCACCAACGATCGTCTTCGGGTGCACCCGCACCCCGATCTCATCGAGCACCACCGCGAGCTGCTCGCGCCTGCTGATGATGTCCGCCTCGATCTGCGCAGGGCTCCTGGCATCCGACACTGCGCCGCCTCCGTGGTCCTCGTCCGGTAAACCTTCATCGACAGTCTGTCAGCTCGACCGCTCCCGCACCCGGCGGCACCCCTATTACTCTCGGTCCCGTACACCCCACGTACCAACGAGGAGAACCATGAGCGAGCGACTCCAGCCCGGCGACACCGCCCCCGCCTTCACCCTCCCCGACGCCGACGGGAACGACGTCTCGCTCGCGGACCACAAGGGCCGCAAGGTCATCGTCTACTTCTACCCGCGCGCCTCGACCCCCGGCTGCACCAAGCAGGCCTGCGACTTCACCGACAACCTCGACCTCCTGACCGCCGCCGGCTACGACGTCATCGGCATCTCCCCCGACAAGCCCGAGAAGCTCGCGAAGTTCCGCGACGAGGAAAACCTCAAGATCACCCTGGTCGGCGACCCCGCCAAGGAGACCCTGGAGGCCTACGGCGCCTTCGGCGAGAAGAAGAACTACGGCAAAACGGTGATGGGCGTCATCCGCTCCACGATCGTCGTCGACGAGAACGGCAAGGTCGAGCACGCCTTCTACAACGTCCGCGCCACCGGCCACGTCGCCAAGATCATCAAGGACCTCGGTATCTGACCGAAGCCCAAACCGGCCGGAAACCCCCCCACGGATTGGGCCGAACGGCCGAAACGTGTGATGGACATCCCAATCCTCGGGCGAATCGGTTTGCAACCGCCATGACCGCGCAGAAGCCTTTCCTGGAACACCCACCAAGGAAAGGACCCGGCCATGGCGGCCTCCGACCCCCACCAGGCGGCCGACCCCGAAGCGGTCAAACGCCACCCCGCCCTCTTCCGTGCCATCCGAAAACGCCAGAACCCAAAGCTGCGCAGGACGGACATCACCGTCACGGACGACCAAGCGGTCAAGCGCGCGGTCAAGGCGGCGTCGCTCGGTAACGCCATGGAGTGGTTCGACTTCGGTATCTACTCCTACCTGGCCGCCACCCTGGGCCATGTCTTCTTCCCTTCCGGGAACGACACCACCCAGCTCCTCTCCTCCTTCGCCACCTTCGCCGTCGCCTTCCTCGTACGGCCCCTCGGTGGGATGTTCTTCGGCCCCATGGGCGACAAGATCGGCCGCAAGAAGGTCCTCGCCCTCACCATGATCCTCATGGCGGTCGGCACCTTCGCCATCGGCGTCATCCCCTCCCACGACACCATCGGCGTCGGCGCCCCCATCCTCCTCATCCTCTTCCGGATGCTCCAGGGCTTCTCCACCGGCGGCGAATACGGGGGCGCCTCCACCTTCATCGCCGAGTACGCCCCCGACAAACGACGCGGCTACTTCGGCAGCTTCCTTGAATTCGGCACCCTCGCCGGATACGTAGGAGCCGCCGGCCTCGTCACCGCGCTCTACGCCCTCCTCACCGACACCCAGATGGAAGCCTGGGGCTGGCGCATCCCCTTCCTCGTCGCCGGACCCCTCGGCCTCGTCGGCCTCTACCTGCGACTGCGCCTCGACGAGACCCCCGCCTTCCAGAAACTGGAGGGCGGCACCGCACACGCCACCGAGGCCGCGGACGGCGTCGAGACCACCGCCAAGGGCGACCTCGCCAAGATCTTCCGCAACTACTGGCCGACGCTGATCCTCTGCATCTGCCTGGTCGGCGCGTACAACATCACCGACTACATGCTCCTGTCGTACATGCCGACGTACCTCTCCGACGAACTCGGATACAGCGAGACCCACGGCCTGCTGATCCTGCTCGCCGTCATGGTGTTCCTGATGCTGATCATCAGCCAGGTCGGCAAGCTGTCGGACCGCTTCGGCCGTAAACCCCTCCTCATGACGGGCATGATCGGCTTCCTGGTCCTCTCCCTGCCCGCCTTCCTCCTGATCCGCCAGGGCAGCATCCCCGCGATCACGATCGGCATGCTGATGCTGGGCCTCTCCCTGGTCTGCATGCTCGGCACGATGTCCGCAGCCCTCCCGGCCCTGTTCCCGACGAACGTCCGCTACGGGTCCCTGTCGGTGGGCTACAACCTGAGCGCGTCGCTCTTCGGCGGTACGACCCCGCTGGTCATCACGGCCCTGATCAGCTGGTCCGGGTCCAACCTGATGCCGGCGTATTACGCGATGGCGGCGGCGCTGGTGGGCGTGATCGCGGTGGCCTGCATGAAGGAGACCGCGAACAAGCCGCTGGCGGGGTCGCCGCCGTCGGTGGAGACGAGCGCGGAGGCGGAGGAACTGGTCGCGGCGCAGACGCCGGACCCTAAGTTCTGACCCGTCCCGTCCTGTACGGGGAATGGCCCGCCCCGCTTCGGTTGTCGCCGAAGCGGGGCGGGCCATTCCGCATCTTGTCGGATATCGGACGTGACTCTCCGATAAACGGTTCGTTACTCCGTACGAGGTCGCGAACGGGCGGCCGGATACGGAGGGGAACGTGCCAGCCAGCCTTTACACCCGCGAGCGGCTCTCGGAGGCCGCCTCATCGTCGCGGACGTTGTCTGAGGCATTGACGAAACTGGGGGTCGACCCGAAGAGCCGCACTCGGGGCTACCTCCGGGAACGGATGCGGAAAATGGGGGTGAGTACCGGGCATTTCGAGCGCGAGGGGGCTCGCTGGACCAAAGACGTCCTTGAGCCCGTGGTCGCCGCATCGAGAAGCGTGCATGAAGTAGTGCAGCGTCTCGGTCTCGAGATGGTTGGTGGACACCACACCAACATCAGCCGCCGGATCAAGTCGTACGGCCTCGACACCTCCCACTTCGTCAAGCCCTCACGAGCAGGTGTCAAGCAGCGTCGCCGCACACCTCAGGAACTACTGGTCGAGGACGATTCACCTCACGCACGCCGCGTTCCCGGCGCCCGGCTCAAAGTCGCGATGACGGCGCTCGGCGTCGCGGAGCGGTGCGCCGACTGCGGGACGGAACCGATGTGGTGTGGCCATCCGCTGATCTTGGAGGTTGACCACATCAACGGCAGGTGGCGCGACAACCGACTGGAGAACCTGCGATTGCTCTGTCCCAACTGCCACTCGACGACGGACACCTACCGCGGCCGCGGCAAGAGGCGCCAAGCAGGTGCTGGACTATGAGCAAGAGGCGCGCGTACACCCGCGAGCGACTGATCGAGGCGGCCGAGCAATGCGCCGATGTCGACGCGGTCGTAGCGTTCTTCGGGACAACTCCCTACAACAGACTGAAGAGGTACCTGCTCGACCGCTTTGCCCACTTCGGCATCGACGTCTCCCACTTCCAGCGCTGCAACCCTGACACCCACGCGACGCCTCCTGCGATATCCGTTGTGCAAGAAGCAGTGGAGGTCTCTCGATCCGTCGCTGAGCTGCTCCGGAGACTCGGCCTTCCTGACAACCGGCGCCAGCGGGCTCTGCTGCGCGAGTGGATCATCGAAATGGGGCTTACGACCTCACACTTTCTCGGCCAGGCGCACCAGCGCGGTCTACCCGGCACCACACCCCTCAAGCCCGCTGCCGAGGTCTTGGTCAAACACGAACGCAAAGGTCGCACGAAGTCCACGTTGCTACGGCGAGCGCTCGCGGAAATCGGCGTGCCTGAGCGGTGTGCGGGGTGTGGAACCGGCCCGAGCTGGCAAGGCAGGCATCTGACCCTCGAGGTGGACCACATCAACGGCGACTGGGGCGATGACCGCGCCGAGAACCTTCGGCTCCTCTGCCCGAACTGCCATGCCATCACGTCCACGTGGTGCCGCGGGGGCGCGCGCCGAACAGCGGCGGAGTAAGGCGCCTACCACCTCGGCGGCCTGCCCGGTACCATGTCAGGCGGCTAGCGGCGGTGGTGCAGAGGTGACACAGCAGACTTAGGATCTGTGGCCCGTGAAACGGCTTGAGGGTTCGAATCCCTTCCGCCGCACCGAAACGGCCTGTCCGTCGAATCATCGACGGACAGGCCGTTAGTGCGTTCCGGGCGGCACTCACCCCACCAACTCCCGCACCACCGGCACCAACGCCCGGAACGCCTTCCCCCGATGGCTGATCGCGTTCTTCTCCGCCGGGGTCAGTTCCGCGCAGGTGCGGGTCTCGCCCTCCGGCTGGAGGATCGGGTCGTAGCCGAAGCCGCCCGTGCCGGACGGGGTGTGGCGCAGGGTGCCGAGCAGGCGGCCCTCGACCACGCGTTCCGTGCCGTCGGGGAGAGCAAGGGCGGCGGCGCAGGCGAAGTGGGCCGCGCGGTGGGCGTCGTCGATGTCGGAGAGCTGAGCCAGGAGCAGGTCCAGGTTGGCGCGGTCGTTGCCGTGGGTGCCGGACCAGCGGGCCGAGAAGATGCCGGGAGCGCCGCCGAGTACGTCGACGCAGAGGCCGGAGTCGTCGGCGATGGCGGGGTGGCCGGTGGCCTGGGCGAGGGCGTGGGCCTTGAGGAGGGCGTTCTCGGCGAAGGTGACGCCGGTTTCCTTGACGTCGGGGATCTCCGGGTACGCGTCCGCGCCGACGAGTTCGTGGGTGAGGCCTGCGTCGGCGAGGATCGCGTGGAGTTCGGTGATCTTCCCGGCGTTGCGGGTGGCGAGGATGAGGCGGGTCATGGGTCGATTATCGCCGCGCCGGGGTGAGGGCGTTACGGGGTGCAGACCTTGCCGATCTCCGTTGCCGTGTCGGTGACGGGCTTGATGTCGGGGGTGGCGTCGCCCTTGTCGATGGAGTCGCGGACGTTGCCGACGCCGGCCTGGAGGTCGTCGACGGCCTTGCTGAGGTCGGCGTTGTCGGTCTTGTCGCCGAGGTTGCCGAGCTCCTTCTCGATCTCGTCGAGTGATTCGGAGGCCTGGGTGGGGTCGCTGGAGGCGTTGGCGACGGCCTGTTGGAGGTTGTCGACGCTGGTGGCGATGGCGTCGGCGGTACGGACGCAGTCGAGTGTCTTGTCGAGGGCGCCGCAGCCGGCTGCGGCCGTGACGGTGAGCAGTGCGGCGGTGATGGCCAGTGCGGTGCGGCGGTGACGTCGGTGGCGCGTGGCCATGGTGGGTCCCTCCCCGGGTGCGGATATGCGGACGGGCGCACGGTTCGATCCGTGCGCCCGTATGCGTATCGACGCTGCGCGGGGGGACTTGGTTGCTTCTTTACCCGGATCTACTCGCCGAGGGTGCGGGCGAGTGCGTCGTTCTGGAAGGCGGTGAGGTCGACGCAGCCTGCGGTGGCGAGGTCGAGGAGGGCGTTGAGCTCGTTGCGGTCGAAGGGCTCGGCTTCGGCGGTGCCCTGGATCTCGACGAAGCGGCCGTCTCCGGTGCAGACGACGTTCATGTCGGTCTCGGCGCGGACGTCCTCTTCGTAGCAGAGGTCGAGGAGGGGGGTGCCGTCGACGATGCCGACGCTGATGGCGGAGACGGTGCCGGTGAGCGGCTTGCGGCCGTGCTTGATGATCTTCTTGCCCTGGGCCCAGGTGATGGCGTCGGCGAGGGCGACGTAGGCGCCGGTGATGGCGGCGGTGCGGGTGCCGCCGTCGGCCTGGAGGACGTCGCAGTCGAGGACGATGGTGTTCTCGCCGAGGGCTTTGTAGTCGATGACGGCGCGCAGGGAGCGGCCGACGAGGCGGCTGATCTCGTGGGTGCGGCCGCCGATCTTGCCGCGTACGGATTCGCGGTCGCCGCGGGTGTTGGTGGAGCGGGGAAGCATGGAGTACTCGGCGGTGACCCAGCCTTCGCCGCTGCCCTTGCGCCAGCGGGGGACGCCTTCGGTGACGGAGGCGGTGCAGAAGACTTTGGTGTCGCCGAAGGAGACGAGTACGGATCCTTCGGCGTGCTTGCTCCATCCGCGTTCGATGGTGACGGGGCGGAGCTGGTCGGGGGTGCGGCCGTCGATACGAGACATGGCGTCGACTTTATCGGGTGTGGGGTGTGGGCCGTTCCGGTGTGGGGCGGGCGCCAGGTACGCCGCAGGCCCCGTCCTGGTGGGCGGGGCCTGCGGGGTGTCGGGCGGGGGCCCGTGGGTTCAGCGGTGGGTCACATCATGTCTTCGATGTCGGCGGCGATGGGGTCGGCGTCGGTGCCGATGACGACCTGGATCGCGGTGCCCATCTTGACGACGCCGTGGGCGCCGGCGGCCTTGAGCGCGGCTTCGTCGACCTTGCTCGGGTCGATGACCTCGGTGCGGAGGCGGGTGATGCAGCCTTCGACCTCTTCGATGTTCTCGATTCCGCCGAGCCCGGCGACGATCTTCTCAGCCTTGCTGGCCATGGCCTTCTCCCTGGTTCTTCACGTACGTGCGACGGCCCACCCTGGGTCCGTTTCGTCACGGTAACGCACGGTTGGCCCAACTTCGCGAGCGAGTGGCCGGACCATCACCAATGATGACGATCACCGGCGCCCTGTCTTCCGGGCGGGCTCCGCACCGTACCGCAACTGGTCTACACCAGTGTGCAACACCCGCCAACCGTGGCCTGTTCCGGGAGGACGCCGATGAGCTCAAGCAGCGCAGCGATTCCACAGAAGAAGTGGTGGAACGGCCTCTTCCAAGGCCTCCAGAAGATGGGGCGCAGCCTTCAGCTCCCGATCGCCGTCCTGCCGGCGGCAGGAATTCTCAACCGGCTCGGCCAGCCGGACGTGTTCGGTGACGAGGGGCTCGGCTGGAACAACATCGCCAAGGTGTTCGCGGCGGCCGGTGGTGCGCTGCTGGACTCGGGGCTCGGCCTGCCGCTGCTGTTCTGTGTGGGTGTCGCGATCGGCATGGCGAAGAAGTCGGACGGTTCGACGGCGCTGGCTGCTGTGACGGGGTTCCTCGTCTTCTACGCGGTGCTGCACGCGTTCCCGGTGGACTGCGAAAGTGGTTCGACGTTCGTGTCGGGCGGTACGTGGTTCGGTACGTGTGTCACGGGTGACGCGCAGGTGACGGCGGCCGAGTACCAGAACCCGGGGGTGTTCGGCGGCATCGTGATGGGCCTGCTGTCGGCCTGGTTCTGGCAGCGGTATCACCGGGTGAAGCTGGTGGACTGGCTGGGCTTCTTCAACGGCCGTCGGCTCGTCCCGATCATCATGGCGTTCGTCGGTCTGCTCTTCGCGGCGCTGTGTGCGTGGTTGTGGCAGCCGATCGGTGACGGCCTGACGAGCTTCTCGAAGTGGCTGGTGGACCTGGACTGGGCGGGTTCGGGCATCTTCGGTGTGGCCAACCGCGCGTTGCTGGTGATCGGTCTGCATCAGTTCCTGAACACGTTCGTCTGGTTCCAGTTCGGTGACTACACGAAGCCGGACGGGACGATGGTGCACGGTGACATCAACCGGTTCCTGGCGGGTGACCCGACGGCGGGTCAGTTCACGACGGGCTTCTTCCCGATCATGATGTTCGCGTTGCCGGCGGCGGCGCTGGCGATCTACCACTGCGCGAAGCCGCATCGCCGGAAGGCGGTCGGCGGCATGATGGTCTCGGTCGGCCTGACGTCGTTCGTGACGGGGATCACGGAGCCGATCGAGTACTCGTTCCTCTTCGTGGCGCCGCTGTTGTACGCGATCCACGCGGTGCTGACCGGCGTCTCGATGGCGGTGACGTGGGCGCTCGGGGTGAAGGACGGCTTCAGCTTCTCGGCGGGTCTGATCGACTACGTCATCAACTGGAGTCTGGCGACGAAACCCTGGCTGATCATCCCGATCGGGTTGGCGTTCGCCGTCCTGTATTACGTGATCTTCCGGTTCGCGATCACCAAGTTCAACCTCCAGACGCCGGGCCGAGAGCCCGACGAGGTGGAGGAGGAGATCGAGAAGAACCTCACGAAGTAGCTATTCTGACCTCTGACCAGGGCTAATACCTTGGTCGGCGAAGGCCCCCGGACCTCCGGTCCGGGGGCCTTCGGCATGTCACTGTGCGTGCGTGGTGGCTACTGCGAAGTAGTCGGAATTTGCAGGTTCCTTATCTAACCCTCACCGTGCTACAACTGGTCTACACCACTCAGTGGTCCAGACCACGCGCCGCCGCGGCGGCGCGTTTCTCGAGTCGTCGCCCACCCAAACACCCTGTCCCTGGCGGCGCCTTGCCTACTGGAGGAAGTTGATGAGTACGGCCACCGCTACGGCGGCCCCCGCGAAGAAGCGGGGCTCCGGCGTGTTCCAGGGCCTGCAGAAGGTGGGACGCAGTCTCCAGCTGCCGATCGCCGTGCTGCCGGCCGCGGGCATTCTGCTCCGTCTCGGCCAGCCCGACGTCTTCGGTGACGACGGTCTCGGCTGGCACAAGGTCGCCTCCGTGTTCGCCACCGCGGGCGGCGCGGTCTTCGACAACCTTCCGATGCTCTTCTGCATCGGTGTCGCCATCGGGTTCGCCAAGAAGTCGGACGGCTCCACGGCGCTGGCCGCCCTCGTCGGCTTCCTGGTCTACAGCAACGTCCTCAAGGCATTCCCGGTCACCGAAGCGGTGATCCAGAAGGGCGAGGACACCGCCGCGACGTTCAACAACCCCGGTGTGCTCGGCGGCATCCTGATGGGCCTCGTCACCGCGATCCTGTGGCAGAAGTTCCACCGCACCAAGCTGGTCGACTGGCTGGGCTTCTTCAACGGCCGCCGGCTCGTCCCGATCATCATGGCCTTCGTCGGTGTGATCTTCGGTGTCTTCTTCGGCCTGGTCTGGGAGCCGATCGGTGAGGGCATATCCAACTTCGGCGAGTGGATGACCGGTCTCGGTTCCTTCGGCGCCGGCCTCTTCGGCCTGATCAACCGCGCGCTGCTGCCCGTCGGCATGCACCAGTTCGTCAACACCGTCTCGTGGTTCCAGCTGGGTGACTTCACCGACGCCACGGGCGCCGTCGTGCACGGCGACCTGAACCGCTTCTTCGCCGGTGACCCGACCTCGGGTCAGTTCATGTCGGGCTTCTTCCCGATCATGATGTTCGGCCTCCCGGCCGCCGCCATCGCCATCGCCCACGCCGCTCGCCCCGAGCGCCGCAAGGCCGTGATGGGCATGATGGTCTCCCTCGCGCTGACCTCGTTCGTCACCGGTGTGACCGAGCCGATCGAGTTCTCGTTCATGTTCATCGCGCCGCTGCTCTACGCGATCCACGCGGTCCTGACCGCCCTGTCGATGGCCATCACCTGGGCACTGGGCGTGCACGCCGGGTTCACCTTCTCGGCGGGCTTCATCGACTACGCACTGAACTGGAACCTGGCGACCAAGCCGTGGCTGATCATCCCGATCGGTCTCGTCTTCGGAGCGATCTACTACGTGCTCTTCCGCTTCGCGATCAGCAAGTTCAACCTCACCACCCCGGGCCGTGAGCCCGAGGAGGAGATCGAGGACCTGACCAAGGCGTAAGCCGGGTCCTCACGACGACAGCTCGAAGCCCTCACCTTCCCGGCGGAAGGTGAGGGCTTCGTCGTGCGTCGCGCCTCAGATCTCGTACACCGCGCCCGGGACGGCCAGTTCCGTCGGGCCGTCGAAGACCTCTTTGGCGTCGGCGAGGTTGCGGTCGGCGTCGGTCCACGGCGGGATGTGGGTGAGGACCAGGCGGCCCACCTGCGCGCGGGCGGCGAGTTCGCCCGCCTCGCGGCCGTTGAGGTGGAGGTCCGGGATGTCCTCCTTGCCGTGCACGAACGACGCCTCGCAGAGGAAGAGGTCGGCTCCCTCCGCGAGCTCGTCCAGGGCCTCGCAGGTGCCGGTGTCGCCGGAGTACGTGAGCGAGCTGCCGCCGTGCTCGATGCGGATGCCGAACGTCTCGACGGGGTGGCAGAGCTTCTCCGTACGCACCGAGAAGGGGCCGATGTCGAACGAACCGGGCTTCAGCGTGTGGAAGTCGAAGACCTCGCTCATCGCGTGGTCGGACGGGGTGTCGGCGTGCGCGGTGGTGAGCCGCTGCTCCGTGCCGTCGGGGCCGTAGACCGGGATGCGGGCCGGGCGTCCACCGTCGTGCGGGTAGTACCGGACGACGAAGTAAGCGCACATGTCGATGCAGTGATCGGCATGGAGGTGACTGAGGAAGATGGCGTCGAGGTCGTAGAGACCGACATAACGCTGCAGCTCGCCGAGGGCGCCGTTGCCCATGTCGAGGAGCAGCCTGAAGCCGTCGGCCTCTACGAGGTAGCTCGAGCATGCCGATCCCGCGGACGGGAACGAGCCGGAGCAGCCGACGACGGTGAGCTTCATGGAGCGTGAACCTCCGAGACGTGGGAACGGGGAGGGTTCGTGCGGTTCGTTGAGCGTTTGTTGAGCGTAAGGCGCGAAAGAGGTGGTCGCTCCTTCGGGGCGGGTTGTTGTGGGGGAACTCACCTGTGCTGTCACCGGTTCGATGGAAGCGGGGCGCCCCTGGGGGCGCGGCTGGGGGGTGCGCCTGCGGCGGGCTTGTTCCCCCTCCCCGCCCCTTCCCGTAACCGGGGCTCCGCCCCGGGCCCCGCGCCTCAAACGCCGGCGAGGCTGGATCTCAAGCCCCTCCGGCGATTGAGGAGCGGGGGTGTGGGGGCAGCGCCCCCGCGAAACGGCGGACGCCGGGGGCCCGGACCGGTGTGGTCCTGGCCCCCGGCGTCCGGGGTGGGTACAGCGCGCAGGCGCTACGCCCAGAGCTGGCCCTGCAGTGTGGCGATCGCCGCTTCCGTCGTGGGCGCGGTGTAGACGCCCGTCGACAGGTACTTCCAGCCGCCGTCGGCGACGACGAAGACGATGTCGGCCGGCTCGCCGGCCTTGACCGCCTTGTTGCCGACGCCGATCGCGGCGTGCAGCGCGGCGCCGGTGGAGACGCCCGCGAAGATGCCCTCCTGCTGGAGGAGTTCGCGGGTACGCGTGACGGCGTCGGCGGAGCCGACGGAGAAGCGGGTGGTGAGGACGGAGGCGTCGTAGAGCTCGGGGACGAAGCCCTCGTCGAGGTTGCGCAGGCCGTAGACAAGGTCGTCGTAGCGCGGTTCGGCGGCGACGATCCTGATGCCGTCGACGTTCTCGCGCAGGTAGCGGCCGACGCCCATGAGGGTGCCGGTGGTGCCGAGGCCGGCGACGAAGTGGGTGATGGAGGGGAGGTCGGCGAGGATCTCGGGGCCGGTGGTGGCGTAGTGGGCGCCCGCGTTGTCGGGGTTGCCGTACTGGTAGAGCATCACCCAGTCGGGGTGCTCGGCCGCGAGTTCCTTGGCGACGCGGACGGCGGTGTTGGAGCCGCCGGCCGCCGGGGAGGAGATGATCTCGGCGCCCCACATGGCGAGGAGGTCGCGCCGTTCCTGGGAGGTGTTCTCCGGCATCACGCAGACGATGTTGTAGCCCTTGAGCTTGGCCGCCATGGCCAGCGAGATGCCGGTGTTGCCGCTGGTGGGTTCGAGGATGGTGCAGCCGGGGGTGAGCCGGCCGTCCTTCTCTGCCTGCTCGACCATGTGGAGCGCGGGGCGGTCCTTGATCGAGCCGGTGGGGTTGCGGTCCTCCAGCTTGGCCCAGATGCGGACGTCGTCCGACGGTGACAGCCGCGGCAGGCGGACGAGCGGGGTGTTGCCCACTGCGGCGAGCGGGCTGTCATAGCGCATCAGTTCATGCCGCCGGCGACGGCCGGGAGGATGGTGATGTTGTCGCCGTCGCTGAGCTTGGTGGTGATGCCGTCGAGGAAGCGGACGTCCTCGTCGTTGAGGTAGACGTTCACGAAGCGGCGGAGCTGGTCGCCGTCGACGATGCGCTCACGGATGCCGGCGTGGCGGCTCTCCAGGTCCGTGAAGAGGTCGGCGAGGGTGTCCCCGTTGCCTTCGACGGCCTTGGCGCCGTCGGTGTAGGTGCGGAGGATGGTCGGGATGCGGACCTCGATGGCCATGGCGTGGGCTCCTGTCGAAGCGGAGTGGTGGCGGTGGGCGTGGGGCGCGCGGCTCTGCCCCCGCGCAGGGGTTGGTGCTGGTGCGTGCAGGTGGCGTCCGGTGGGGCGGTGCCGGCCGCCTCGGCCCGGCTCAGGCCTCGCGGCCGGTGGTCCGGTGGTTCGTACAGATCGCGCTGGCGAGTCGGCACAGGTCGACGTGCAGGCGCGCCACGAGCAGCGTGCCCGGCGTCTTGTCGCTCACGTCATGGGGAACCATGCGCTCATCGTATCGATTCCCGGTCCGGGATCCGGAATGTGATCTCACCTGATGGATGGTCGGCGTTCGGCAGGTGGACAGGGCCGGGCGGGCGGCCCTGTCCGGACGCTGCGGGGGCGGGTCAGGCGGCGGGGTACGCGGCGACGACCTCGACGTCCTCCTCGGTGATCTCGCCGTCCACGATGCGGTACGAGCGGAACTGGAAGGGCCCTGCCTCGTCGGCGTCGGCGGTCGACACGAGGATGTAGTGGGCGCCGGGTTCGTTGGCGTACGTGACGTCGGTGCGGGAGGGGTAGGCCTCGGTCGCCGTGTGCGAGTGGTAGACGATCACGGGCTCCTCGTCGCGGTCGTCCATGTCGCGGTAGAGCTTGAGGAGGTCGGCCGAGTCGAACTCGTAGAACGTGGGCGAGCGGGCCGCGTTGAGCATGGGGATGAAGCGTTCGGGGCGGCCGGTTCCGGCGGGCCCGGCGACCACGCCGCACGCCTCGTCGGGGTGGTCGGCGCGGGAGTGCGCGACGATCTGGTCGTACAGCGCCTGGGTGATGGTCAGCATGGCGCCCAGGATAGGACGACGGGCCCCCGCGTACCGAGGAGTGGTACGCGGGGGCCCGCATCGTGGACCGGGCCCCTGTGGGGCCTGTGGTTCAGCGGCCGGCGAAGGCCTTGTTCTCGGGGTTGCGGGCCTTGAGGACCAGGTAGGAGACGCCGAGGATCAGGGCCCACAGCGGGGCGCAGTAGAGCGAGATCCTGGTGTCCTTGTCGATGCCCATCATGACGATGACCATGCCGATGAAGGCGAGGGCGAAGACGCTGGTGTACGGGGCTCCGGGGGCCCGGAAGGTGGACTGCGGGAGGACGCCCCGGTCGGCCAGGCGGCGGTAGCGGAGCTGGCTGATCAGGATCATGATCCAGGCCCACATGCCGGAGATGGTGGCGAAGGAGACGACGTAGGTGAAGGCGTCGCCGGGCCACTGGTAGTTGATCCAGACGCCGACGAGCATGAGGGCGGCGGAGACCGTGGTGCCGACGAGGGGGGTGCCGCTCCGTGTCAGGCGGGTGAAGAGCTTCGGGCCCTGTCCGTTGAGCGCGAGGTCGCGCAGCATGCGGCCGGTGGAGTACATGCCGGAGTTGCAGGAGGAGAGCGCGGCGGTCAGGACGACGAAGTTGACGATGCCCGCGCCGAGACCGAGGCCCATCTTCTCGAACGCTTCGACGAACGGGGAGACGCCCGGTGAGAACTCGGTCCAGGGGACGACCGAGAGGATCATGATGAGGGCGCCGACGTAGAAGACGGCGATGCGCCAGGGCACGGTGTTGATGGCCTTGGGCAGGACGGTCTTGGGGTCCTTGGACTCGCCCGCGGTGACGCCGACGAGTTCGACGGCGAGGAAGGCGAACATCACGATCTGCAGCGTCATCAGGGTGCCCTTGATGCCGTGCGGGAAGAAGCCGCCGTCGGACCAGAGGTGGGTGACGGACGCGGTGTCGCCGGCGTCGGAGAAGCCGAGGGTGAGGATTCCGGCGCAGATGAGGATCATGCCGACGATGGCGGTGACCTTGACCATCGAGAACCAGAATTCGAGTTCGCCGAACAGCTTCACGGAGATCAGGTTCACGCCGTACAGGATGATCGTGAAGATCAGTGCGGACACCCATTGCGGAATGTCGAACCAGAACGTCATGTACTGGGCGGCTGCGGTGACTTCGGTGATTCCGGTGACGACCCAGAACAGCCAGTAGGTCCAGCCGGTGACAAAGCCTGCGAAGGGGCCGATGAATTCGCGGGCGTACTCCGAGAAGGAGCCCGAGACCGGGCGGTACATGAGGAGTTCGCCGAGTGCCCGCATGATGAAGAAGATCACCAGGCCCGCGATGGCGTAGGCCAGGATGAGGCTGGGTCCGGCCTTGGCGATGGCTTTGCCCGCGCCCAGGAAGAGGCCGGTGCCGATGGCCCCGCCGATCGCGATCATCTGGATCTGGCGGGCGCCGAGTGCTCTCTGGTAGCCCTCGGCGGATGTGGTGGCATCCGCGGCTGCGGCGTGCGGGCCCTGTCCCTTGTCGTCGACCTGCGCCGATGTCATGTGCTGCGCCTTTCTCCACGCCGATCCGCGCCTTATGGCTGCGGATCAGGTCCTGATCCCCCCCGGATATGGATGGAGTGCTGCCGGTGGTTGCCGGACTCGTAGCGCCTACCCGGGAACAGGGGTGGCGTCCCCGAGTGGTCGTGAAGATTTATCACGGGCACATCGGTGATCCACCGGACATTATGTGGCGCACACCACAGGAAAAAGCGGACAACGGTGGCCAGGCCGCTGCAAAGAAGGCTGTTCAGGTGACGCGATCGTTATTCGGATTTGAGCGTTCGTTGAGCGAACGGGCGGTGACCGGTCGTTTACGGCATCAGTGTTTCGATGAGTGTTTCCTGGAGGGCGCCCAGCCAGAGGTACGCCATGACCATGGGCTTGCGCGGGTCGCTGTCGGGCAGCCGGTAGAGGGAGCCGTCCTCGCCCCCGTCCTCGTCGGAGACCTCCAGGCGGGTGCCGATGGTGAGCCGGAGGTCGTTGAGAGAGCCCAGCCAGCTGCGGCATTCGTCGGCGGTGAGGGTGAGTACGGCGGCGCCGCCCTCGCCTGGCGTGAGCGCGTCGAGGGTGCGGACGACGACGAGGGCGTCGTCGCGCTTGCGGGTGCGCAGGTCGTTCTCGGTGAAGCGGCGGAACTCGGCGGACGCGGCGCGCAGTTCGGTGTCGTCGTCGCCGTAGGCCTCGGGGAAGAGGCGGGCCAGGGCGGGGTCGGAGGGCGGTTCGCTGGGGCCCTCGGCGAAGAGGGCTGCGAGCGGGTCCTCGCCCTCGGCGGGTTCGTCGCCGGGGCCGATGAGTTCGAGCAGCTGGACGGCGAGGGAGCGCAGGATCGCGATCTCCACCTCGTCGAGCGCGACGGCCGCGCCGCCGCCGGGGGTGGCCTCGAAGTGGCCGGCCATGGGTTCTCTCCGATGGTGGTCGGGCGGAGCGGGCGTGGGGTGGGGTGGCGTGAGGTGGGGCGGGGTTGAGCGAGGGGGTCAGTTGCGGTCCTGGGTGAGGGTGGCCCACAGTCCGTAGCCGTGCATGGCCTGGACGTCGCGTTCCATCTCTTCGCGGCTGCCGCTGGAGACGACGGCCCGGCCCTTCTGGTGGACGTCGAGCATCAGCTTGTGGGCCTTGTCCTTGGGGTAGCCGAAGTAGGCCTGGAAGACATAGGTCACGTAGCTCATCAGGTTGACCGGGTCGTTGTGGACCAGCGTCACCCAGGGGACGTCGGGCTCGGGGACAACGAGGTTCTCCTCGGCCGATTCGGGACGTTCGATCTCTACGGGGGCGACGCTCACCTACCCCATGCTGCCACTCAGGAGGGGGCATCGCACAAACGGGGCCGGTGGCGCGGCGGGGCCGGCACCCCATCTCGTCACTTTGACGAAATAGGGGTAGCATCCCCGGCATGAACTCAGCGGACCTTGGGCGACGGGTCGGTGTGCCGTCGACCGCACTCTTCACCGACCAGTACGAGCTCACGATGGTGCAGGCCGCGTTGAAGGCCGGCACCGCCGACCGACGCTCGGTCTTCGAGGCGTTCACCCGCCGACTGCCCGAGGGGCGGCGCTACGGCGTCGTCGCGGGCATCGGGCGGGTCCTGGACGCGGTGGAGAACTTCCACTTCGACGACGAGATGCTCGCCTTCCTGCGCGACCAGAACGTCGTCGACGGGCCCACACTCGACTATCTGGCGGACTACCGCTTCAGCGGCGACATCTGGGGCTACCCGGAGGGCGAGGTGTACTTCCCGGGCTCGCCGATCCTGCGGGTCGAGGGCTCCTTCGCCGAGTGCGTGCTGCTGGAGACGGTGATCCTGTCGATCCTCAACCACGACTCGGCGATCGCCGCTGCGGCCTCGCGGATGTCTGCGGCGGCGGGCGGGCGCGGGCTGATCGAGATGGGTGCCCGGCGCACGCACGAGCTGTCGGCGGTGGCCTCGGCCCGTGCCGCGTACATCGGCGGTTTCGACACGACGTCGGACCTGGCCGCTGGCTTCCGCTACAACATCCCGACCGTGGGCACGAGCGCCCACGCGTTCACCCTGCTGCACGACTCCGAGCGTGACGCGTTCCGGGCACAGGTCGACTCCCTGGGGCGTGACACGACGCTGCTGGTCGACACGTACGACGTCACCGCGGCGGTCCGTACGGCGGTCGAGGTGGCCGGGACGGAGCTGGGGGCGGTACGGATCGACTCCGGCGACCTGCTGCTGGTCGCGCACCGGGTGCGCCAGCAGCTGGACGAGCTGGGCGCGACGGGGACGAAGATCGTGGTGACGTCGGACCTGGACGAGTACGCCATCGCCTCGCTGGCCGCGGCGCCGGTGGACGCGTACGGGGTGGGCACGCAGCTGGTGACCGGCAGCGGGCACCCCACCTGCTCGATGGTCTACAAGCTGGTCGCCCGCGCCGCCTCGGCGGATCCGGCGGACGAGCTGCGGCCGGTGGCGAAGAAGTCGATGGGCGCGAAGTCCTCGAAGGGCGGTCGCAAGTGGGCGGCCCGCCGGCTGGACGAGGACGGGGTGGCCGAGGCCGAGGTGATCGGCACGGGCCCGGTCCCGGCGGAGCTGGCCGGACGGCAGCTGCTGGTGGAGCTGGTCAAGGGCGGCGAGGTCGTTGCGCGGGAGCCGTTGGACGCGGCTCGGGAGCGGCATATCGCTGCGCGGGCGGGGTTGCCGATGTCCGCGATGCAGTTGTCGCGGGGGGAGCCGGTGCTGCCCACGGAGTACGTGTGAGTGCGGTGCGGTGCGGGGTGCCCAGGGTGCCCGGTGATCGCTTTTGTCCTCAATCGCCGGACGGGCTTGGATGTGCCCACTCGGGCTTGAATGTGCCCGGACGGGCTTGAATGTGCCCGGACGGGCTTGAATTGCGCCGGCGGGCCTGATTTGCGCGGGCGCCCCCTCCCTAACGCAAGCCTGATTCCCTAGGCTCGATGCCACCCCCCGTAACCGCTGCTCACCCACTCCCCCACCGAAGGACACCCGCCATGCACCGCGCCTTGATCGTCGTGGACGTTCAGAACGACTTCTGCGAAGGCGGGAGCCTCGCGGTGGAGGGGGGCGCCGATGTCGCCGCCGCCATCACCGACCTGATCGGTGAGGCCCAGCCGGGCTACCGGCACGTGGTGGCCACCCGTGACCACCACGTCGACCCGGGCGACCACTTCTCTGTGGAGCCGGACTTCGAGCACTCCTGGCCCACGCACTGCGTCGCCGGTACGGAGGGCGTGGGGTTCCACCCCAATTTCGCCCCCGCGGTCGCCTCCGGGGCGATCGACACCGTCTTCGACAAGGGTGCGTACGCCGCCGCGTACAGCGGGTTCGAGGGCCAGGACGAGAACGGGGCGGGGCTGGCCGAGTGGCTGCGTGACCGCGGGGTCACCGAGGTCGACGTGGTCGGCATCGCGACCGACCACTGCGTCCGGGCCACCGCGCTCGACGCCGTCCGTGAGGGCTTCGCCACGCACGTACTGCTGGATCTGACCGCGGGCGTCGCCGAGGCGACGACGGACCGGGCGCTGGCCGAGCTGCGGGACGCGGGTGTGGTGCTGTCCGGCAAGCCGGTGGTCGGCTGAGGGTCAGCTCTGCCGGGCCGGCAGGGCGGGCCTCAGGAGGGCGCGTATCGGGTGCCAGAGCTCCTGGGCCCGCTCGGGTCTCGCGCGCCACAGCAGGCCGTCGGGGTGGTGCAGGACGGCGGTGATCTCGTCCGGCGTGGGCGGCTCCGCGTTGCCGCGGAGGTAGACGGCGCGCAGGCCCAGATTGCGCAGCCGGGTCAGTGCGCGGGCCCGGTTCGCCGCGTGTACCAGGACGCGTACCGGAGTGTCCGGTCCCACGCTCTCCGCCGGGCTCGGCAGCGTGATCGCGACGACCACACTGCCGTTCGGCAATTTGCTGAATCCTCCGCCTGCCATGCTCCGCGCTCCCCCGTGAGACGTCGTGTGTCAATAAGAAACCGAACAAGAGGCACCTAAACACGATCGGCCGCCGCCCGCTAGAGGGCGACGGCCGATCATGCTTTGACCTGCGATTTTACGGAATTACTTCTTCGAGGGACCCACCTTGACGGTCACCGTGGAGCCGTTGAGCGGCTCGTTGACGATCGAGATCCGGGTGTTGGTGTCAGCTACCTGCACGCTTCCGGTCTTGTTCTCCTTGTACCAGTAGGTGCCCTTGTGGTCGTCGAAGACCGGAACGCCGAGCTGCGGCTTGATCTTCGTGGCCACGTCACCGTTGTGCAGCGTGAAGCCGTCGGTGGGGTACCAGCTGAACGGAGCGTCGAAGGGCTGGATCTTGTTGCGCATGACCGTGCCGTCGGACCACTTCAGCGGCTTGGCGTGCGCGTCGATCGGCAGGATCAGGCCCTGACCCGGGTGGGTCGAGACGTTGTTGTCCTTCTGGGAGGTGTCCCACAGCCAGATGAGCAGGCCGTTCTGGTACGGGTAGTGCTCGACCCAGTCCGGACGGGTGTTGGCGAACCCGAAGTTGTACGGGCCGACCTTGAGGGTCTGGTCGTACGAGACGTACTGGCGGTTCTCCGCGAAGTAGAACTGCGGGTAGTCCTTGGTGAAGGACGAGCCCACCCGCGAGAAGCCCTTGACGGTCCAGCCGTTGTCGTCGCCCTCGGCGTTGTCCGTGAAGAGCGCGGCACCGTCGGCGTTGACCGCGATGGTGTCGGCCGCGAAGCCGACGCCGCCCGCGCCGCCGTCGGTGGCGTAGCGGAAGCGGATGTCGATCTTCTTGCCGGCGTAGGCGTCCAGCGAGTACGAGAGCTTCTGGTACTTGCCGGAGACGTCGGTCAGGGCCGGCTTGTCACTGGCGTCGCGCGGGATGGCCACGCCGTCGGCGGTGCCGTCGATCGCGGTCCAGCTGGTGCCGCCGTTGTCCGACACCTCGGTGTAGAGGTAGTCGTAGTCCTTCTCGATGTCCCACCAGCCCGCGAGGTCCAGGGAGGCCTTGGACTTGCCGGTCAGGTCGACCGGACGGGACAGGGTGTTGCTGAGGTTGTCGCCCGCGTCGCTCCACCACTGCTTGGCGCCCTCGGCGGGCGTCGTGACGTCGGTGGTGACGGCCTTGTCGGGCAGCTCGACGACGAGCGCCTGCTTGTTGCTGGTGTTGTACTCGGAGACGCCCAGCTTGTGGGTGGACTTCGTCGCGGCCTTGGCCTTGTCGTAGTCCAGCCAGCCCAGCTGGTACTTGTCCCAGGCGGTCATGTCGCCCGGCAGGTCACCGATGCTGTTCTTACCGGTACCGAGCCAGGAACCGGCCGACATCAGCGACCAGAAACCGACCGAGTTCTCGGCGGTGTTGGTCGTGTCGTACAGGTCCGGCAGACCGAGGTCGTGGCCGTACTCGTGGGCGAAGACGCCCAGGCCGCCGTTCTCGGGCTGTGCGGTGTAGTCGCCGACCCAGATGCCGGTGTCACCGATCTGGGTGCCGCCGGCCTTGTTGTCGGCCGGGCCGGTCGCGCCGGCGTTGGTGCCGTAGGCGTACCAGCGGTGCGCCCAGATGGCGTTGGTGCCTTCGACGCCGCCGCCCGCGGACTCGTCCTCGCCGGCGTGCACGATCTGGAAGTGATCGATGTAGCCGTCGGGCTCGTTGAAGTTGCCGTCACCGTCGAAGTCGTAACGGTCCCACTGGTCGTACTGGGCGAGATCGGTCTTGATCTGCTCGGGCGTACGGCCCTTGGCCTTCTGGTCGGCGGCCCAGGCGTTGGTGCCGTCCTTGATCATGTCCCAGGCGTTGGCGCAGTTGGTCGAACCGCAGTAGTTCGAGCCGTAGCGTGCCTCGTTGTACGGGACCTTGACCCAGTCGGAGACCTCGCCGTCGACCGAGTAGCGCCCGGAGGACGTCTTCTCGTAGTACGTCTTGAGCGAGTTCTTGCCGGCGCCCTCACCGAAGTACAGGTCCTGGAAGTGGGCCTGGTTGTAGTCGGCCTGCCAGGCGGTGCTGTTGTCCTTCTTGGGGTCCGGCTTGGCTATCTTGTTGTGCGCCGGTCCGGGCGTGCCGCCGTACTTCGGGACGGCGGGCTTGGGGCCCGCGCCGTCCGGGTCGAACATGGTCGTGTTGTCGACCTGGTCGCCGAACTCCACCAGGATGGTGAAGATCTTGTCGGTCTTCTCGCGCTGGACCTCGACGTACTTGTTGTCGTCGAGCTTGACGACCTTGGAGCCGTTGCGAGCCGACGCCTTCTTGTCGCCGGATATGACCTGTTCGAGGGCGGCCTGACGCTGGGCGTCCTGCTGCTTGCTGAACGGGCCTTCCAGGTTGTGCGCGTCGCCCTTGGCCGACCCCGGGTCCCGGCGGTCTATGGCGGAGGCGGAAGCGGCGGCGCCTGACGCCTGGTCATCTGCCTGAGCGGTGGCGAAGGCGGATGCGGTGGCGGCAGTCGCGGCCATGGCCACGACAACCGCCCCGGTGCGAAGCGCCCGTCTTTTAATGATCACGTGATGCAGTCCTCCCCGGCGCCCGCGGCTACGGCCTGGAGGTGTGAACGGGCCGCGCGCGGTAACGCGTCACAAGTGACGACATTCGACCGGAGTTACGGAAGAAAAGACAGACCTTGACTTGAACAGGCCAAGTGCACTATGCAGGAGCACGTTTCCGCTATCCGGACGACCGCTCCACGCCCGACCGGCGCGCCAAAGCCCTTCAACGGCGCGCGAGATGACTCCGTGCGCCCCCCGTGCAACGGTACCGTGGGTTAGGTGACGCTTACTACCCGTTCCGCTCGGGCATTCACCGTCGTAGAGTCACTTGACAGCGAGACCGTGTCGAGAGACTGCCCATCCGACGTCCCGAGGACGGATACCGCCATGCCGCGTCCCACTGCTGCACAGCTCTCCTACGGTTCGGTGACCGTCGTCTTCTCGACCCTCGCCATGCTGCTGCTGTCCCGTACCGAATCGGGCATCGGCATCGCCGTCATCGGCACGGCCGCGCTCGCTCTCGGTCTGCTGGTGGCCGTCACCGTTCCCCTGCCCGCGCGCAGGAACACAGCGAAAGCGGCGAGGGTCAGGGCCGCGGTGTCCGCACACCGTGACACCGTCCCCGCCGCTGCCGAACCCGAGGGCCGCACCCTCGACTCCGTACAGAGCAGGATCCCGGCCGCACGCGCCGCGTCGGAACGGGTGGGCGAACACTCGCTGCGGCGCTGACCGTCACCGCCGGGAGGGTGCCGACGCCCTTCCGGCAGGCCGTCAGTTGGTGACCACCACCACCGTCTTGGCCGCCTTGTCCTGGAGCCCCTGCTTGTAGGGCTTGTCCGTGAACATCAGCACGATGTTGATCAGCCACCACAGGCACGGGCAGCACAGCAGCGCCGGCAGCCAGAGCACCACGGCCCGCAGGAACGCGCTGCCCGTGTCCGGCACCCTGCCGTCGTTGAGCATCGCGACGCGCAGCTTCAGCAGCCGCTTGCCCAGGGTGCGGCCGTCCTTGTGCGTGAAGTACGTGTCGTACGCGACGTAACACACCAGGCCGATCAGCGACCAGAGCAACTGATGTCCGCTGTAGGTCTGCGCGAAGATGTCGCTGACGTTGTCGTTGTTGTTGTTGCTGTCCGACATCTCGACCGCGCCGCCCCAGGGCAGTGAGATCAGGTACAGCGGGATCGAGATGATCAGGAAGTCGATCAGTCGGGCCAGGATCCGCTTGCCGGGCTCGGCGAGCGGCGGCATGCCCGCCAGCGGATCCGTTCCGCCGTACTGGCCCCCGCCGTACGGACCCGGATCGTACGGCGGCGGGGGCGGCGCGCTGCCGTAGGGGGAGCCCGATGACGGCGGCGGCTGCGACCCGGGCGGCTTCTTGGAGAACGGGTCGTCCTCGGGCGGCTGGCCGGACGTCGGCTGATCGTTGCTCATGCGGGCAGTGCACCCCGCCCCGGAGGCACCCGCAACGGCTCAGGTGCGTTCGGGGGAACGGGTCCGTCCGACGGCCCTCACCCGAAGGGCCGTCACCCGTGCGGGTCGCTCCCGGAGCCGGGCGCCTATCGGCCCGCGACGAAGGTGCGGGCGGCCTTGTCGTGCCAGCACTGGCGCCACGGCCGGTCGATCAGGCACCAGAGCACGTTGACCACGCCGATCACCAGGACGCCCAGCACGCCGTAGACCAGCCAGCGGCGCACGGCGGCGCCGAAGCCGGGCGCGTCGTGGGACTCGATGTCCCGTACGTCGAGGCCGCAGAGCTTCTTGCCGAGCGTACGGCCCCACTTCGCGGTCGGCAGCGCCTCCAGGAGGATGCCCAGCACCAGGAAGACGCCGAGGACCGCGCCGGCCAGGGAAGCCGTGGTGGAGTCCACCAGCCAGACCGTGACCGTCTCGCCCGACAGCTTGGCCGCGCCGATCTTCTCGTCGACGTGGTCCGCGGCCCGGGTCATGAGTGGCACGGCGACGGCGCCGACGAGCGCGCCGAGCACCACCGTGTCGATGAGCCGGGCGGCGAACCGCTTGCCGAGCGGTGCCGGGCGGGCAGCCGTCCGGGCCGCCGCGAGCTGCTGGAAGTGGTCGTCGACCGGGGGCTTCCAGGGGATGACGGGCTGGTCGGGCTGCGGTGCCTGCTGGGACTGCTGCGGGAACGCGGGCCGTTGCTGCTGCGCGGGTGGCTGCGGCTGCGGCGGGGCGGCCTGTTCGGGCCGGGCCAGCTGGTGGACCTGCTGCGCCCAGGAGGCGGAGCCGCCGCCGGGGCCGGGCGTGAGCGGGCTGTTGAGCGCCGCGGGGGCCGGTGAGGGCGCGGCGGGCTGCGGGGCGGGTGCGGGGGGCTGCACGGCGGGCGTGGAGGGCTGTGCGGCGGCAGGCTGCGGGGCGGCGGGCGCGGCCGGTGCGGTGCCGGGGCCGATCGCGCGGATCGTCATCGTGCCGTCGGCGGGCGGCTGCTGCGCGTCGCGCGGGCCCGGCGTCCGGCCGGCCGGTCCCACGGCGCGCATGGTGACGGTGCCGTCGCTGGGCGGGCGCGGCGTGTCACCGCTCCCGGCGCCGGGGCGGGCCGGGCGGCCGACCCGGATGGCGACGGTGTTCTCGGGTACCTGGCCGCCGCCGTCGCGCATGCCCGGCAGTGCGCCGCCGGTGGGGTCCGCGGGTGCGGGGCTGCGCGGGTCCGCGGGGGCCCGGTCGGAGGGGGCGGCGCCGGGGGAACCGGCCACGGGCGTCCGCGGGTCGGCCCCGTCCCTCCCGCCCTGCGGTTCGGGCTGTCCGCCCCAGGAGATCCGCCGGTCGCGCTCACCGCCGAAACCGGTCTGCCGGGAGGCGTCGGCCTGCCAGGCGGTGGCGGGTTCGGGGCGGTTCCCCTCGTACGGCTCGTCGTCGAAGAAGACCGGGCCGGTCTCGTCGACCGCGGCGGGGACGGGTGCGGGGAGGTGCGGTGCGGCCTCCTCCCCGGCGGGTGCGGTGGGCATGGGTTCGCCCTGCTGCGGGGCGGGCCGGCTGGTGCCGGGCACCCACGAAGCGCCGTTCCAGTACCGGACGTATCCGGGAATGGACGGGTCGGGGTAGTACCCCTCGCGGGGTCGGTCGTCACCGGGTGCCGGGGTTGGGGCGCTCATCACCGTGGTCCCGTATCTCTTCGAGGCTTGGGACCGGCCGGCGATCGGGGAGTGACCGGTCCTCATACAAGGGTCCACATCTACCAGACAGCCGCCTGTCACCGCGCCGGTCCGGGTGTTTGGGCCACTTTCCGGTCACCCCGAAATATTTTTCCCGAAGTCGCGTAATGGATGGCGGGGAGGGCGCTCTCTCCCTGTGCGGGCGGTCGTGCGACCGGCCCACAGGCATCGAAAGGACGCACCTCATGGACACCGTCGTGGAACGAGAGCTGGAGCTCAAGCTCGTCCTGTCGCCCGAGCGCAGCATCCCCGTGCCCGCTCGGCTGACGTATCGCACCGAGGACCCCTACGCCGTGCACATCACCTTCCACATCGGGTCGGACGCCCCCGTGCACTGGACGTTCGCCCGCGATCTGCTGGTCGAGGGGGTGTTCCGCCCGTGCGGGCACGGGGACGTGCGGATCTGGCCCACGAAGGTCGAAGGACGCAGCGTCATCTGCGTGGCGCTGACCTCGCCGGACGGCAACGCCCTGCTGGAGGTGCCGGCGCCCACGGTGGCCACCTGGGTGGAGCGGACGCTGCGGATCGTGCCGCCGGGTACGGAGTCCGAGCGGCTCGGTATCGACGAGGCGCTGGCCGAGCTGCTCGCGCCGCTGCCGGCCGACGACCTGTGGATGAGCGACCCGTGGCCGTCGGACGAGTCGCAGGACGGGGAGAGTTGAGAGGGCGGCCGGGGCTTCGGACGGCCTCTCAGAAGACCTTGCCCGGGTTGAGGAGGCCCAGCGGGTCGAAGGCCTGCTTGATGCCCCGGTGCAGTTCCACGCTCACTTCGCCGAGTTCCCGGGCGAGCCACTCCTTCTTGAGCACGCCCACGCCGTGTTCGCCAGTGATCGTGCCGCCGAGTTCGAGGCCGAGGGCCATGATCTCGTCGAAGGACTCGCGCGCCCGCCGGGACTCGTCGGCGTCGGTGTGGTCGAAGCAGACGACGGGGTGGGTGTTGCCGTCGCCCGCGTGCGCGCAGACGCCGATGGTGAGGTCGTACTTCTCGGCGACGGCCGCCGTGCCTTCGAGCATGGCGCCGAGCTGCGAGCGCGGTACACACACGTCGTCGATCATGGTCGCCGACTTGACGGTCTCCAGCGCGGTGAGCGACATCCGCCGGGCCTGGAGGAGCATTTCGGACTCGGCGGCGTCCTCGGCCGGGACGACCTCGGTGGCTCCGGCGGCGGTGCAGAGCTCGGCGACGGCGGCGAGATCGGCTGTGGGGTCGGGAGTGTCGAAGGCGGCGAGCAGGAGGGCTTCGGTGGAGTCGGGGAGGCCCATGTTCGCCATCTTGTTGACCGCGCGGACTGTTGTGCGGTCCATCAGTTCGAGGAGTGACGGTGTGTGACCGCGTTCCATGATGCGGCAGACGGCGTCGCAGGCGCTCGCCGCGCTGGGGAACTCGGCGGCCAGGACGAGTTGCTGCGGCGGCTGCGGCTTGAGCGCGAGCACGGCCTTGACGACGATGCCGAGGCTGCCCTCCGAGCCGACGAAGAGCCGGGTGAGGTCGTATCCGGCGACGCCCTTGGCGGTGCGGCGGCCGGTGGTGAGCAGGCGTCCGTCGGCGAGGACGACGTCGAGGCCCAGGACGTATTCGGCGGTGACCCCGTACTTCACGCAGCACAGCCCGCCGGACGCGGTGCCGATGTTGCCGCCGATGGTGCACATCTCCCAACTGGAGGGGTCCGGCGGGTAGTACAGCCCGCGCTCGTTGACCGCCCTGGAGAGAACGGCGTTGATGACGCCCGGTTCCACCACGGCGATGCGGTCGACGGGGCTGATCTCCAGGATCCGGTCCATCTTGACCAGGGAGAGCACGACGCAGCCGTCCGAGGCGTTGGCCGCGCCCGACAGGCCCGTGCGGGCGCCCTGGGGGACGACCGGGACGCGCAGCGCGGTGGCGGTGCGCATGATGTGCTGGACCTGCTCGACGGTGCGGGGCAGCGTGACGACGGCGGGGGTGCCGGCTTCGCAGAAGCTCGCCATGTCGTTGGCGTAGGAGGCGGTGACGTCCGGGTCGGTGATCAGGGCTTCGGCCGGCAGGCCCGCGCGCAGAAGTTCGAGGAGATCATCCATGATCCAAGACTGGCACCCGGGCCCATTGGTGTGAACCCGTATGCGGCAGCGTTCGTAAGGCGTGGTGTGATCTTCGTACTGACGCAGAGTGATCGTCATGGACGACACGTCACGGCAGACCCCGATGGCCCCCGGGCCGGACCATGACCTCGAGACTCCCCCCGCCGCCCCCTACGAGTCCCCGCCCGACCCCGCGTCCCTGGCCGAGCCGCCGCCCGCCTCGCTGCGCACGACGCTGCGCAGGGCCGCGTTCGGGGTGGTGGCCGGGGCGGTGCTGGTGACGGGTGCGGTGGTCGCGGTGCCCGACGAGGACCAGGACGCGGCGCCGCCCGTGCCGGGACCGGTCTCGCGGGCGATGAGCGCGACGGCCGCGGGCTCCCCCGCCTCGCTCTCCGATCTGACGGCGCTCATCGGGGAGCGGCAGAAGTGGGTGGGCACGCATCCCTCGGATGCGCAGTCGTGGGCGGTGCTCGGGTCGGCGTACGTGGAGTGGGGCCGGCGGGCGTCGGACGCGGCGTACTACACCCGGGCCGAGCAGGCGCTGAAGCGGTCCCTGGACGTGCGGCCGGGTGAGCGGGGGAACGAGGCCGCCTGGGTGGGCCTCGCCTCGCTCGCCAACGCCCGGCACGACTTCGTGACAGCGAAGAAGTGGGGCGAGACGGTACGGTCCCGGCAGCCCAAGCAGTGGGCCGTGTACCCGGAACTGGTCGACGCGTACAACGGCCTGGGCGACTACAAGTCGGCGACGACGGCGGTGGAGAAGTACGCCGCGCTGCGGTCCGGTGTGCCGTCGCTGGGGCTGACGGCGCAGATGTACCGGGACCGGGGCTGGCGCGAGGACGCGCTGGCCACCGCGCAGGACGCCGCGAACCGGGCGAAGACGCCCGCGGAGAAGGCCGCCTGCCTGTCCAGGCTGGGCGATCTCGCCTGGGAGCGGGGTGAGCCGAAGGAGGCGGTGGCCCAGTACGGGGCCGCGCTGCGCACCGACCCCGCCCATCACCCGTCCTTCGCCGGCCGGGCCCGTGCGCTGGCGGCCCTGGGACGCACCGACGAGGCCCAGCGCGACTACCAGGCGGCGCTGAAGAAGTCGCCGCGCCCGGCCTATCTTCTGGAGCTGGGTGAGCTGTACGAGTCGCTCGGCCTGGACGGCGACTCGGTCAACCAGTACACGAAGCTGCGCCGGGCCCTGGCCGGCGGGAAGGCGCGGGGTGTGGACGAATCCCTGCTCCTGGGCCGCTTCGAGGCCGCCCACGGCGACGCGGCCGCGGCGGTGGAGCTGCTGCGGGCGGAGTGGGGCCGCGGCCATCACAGCGCGGCGGTGGCCGATGCGCTGGGCTGGGCGCTGCACCGCTCGGGCGATCCGGACTCGGCGCTGGAGTACGCGGAGCGGGCGGTCGAATCGGGCGGTCAGAACGCGTCGTACGCGTATCACCTGGGCATGGTCCAGCGGGCGTTGAACGACTTCGGCCCGGCCCGCCGCCATCTGGAGGAGGCGCTGCGCACCAATCCGCAGTTCTCGCCGCTGGACGCGCCTCGGGCCCAGGAGGCGCTGGACACGCTGGGGCTGCCGCCGGCCGGCGGTCCGCAGGACATGCAGCCGGCCGCGCCGCCGGCTCCGGAGCCGTCGCAGGCGTCGTCGCCGGCCGCCGATCCGGAACCCGCTCCGGCTCCGCCGGACGGGGAGCCCGCGCAGATTCCCGGTGAGGCGCCGGCCCCGGCGGCCGGTGCTCCGGGGCAGCGGGCGAAGCCGAGCGCGCCGAAGGCCGCCGCCGCGCATACCTCGGTCGAGCCGTCTGCCCCGCAGTCACCGGCGGGGCACTGACGCCCGTACCTCACAACGGGACAGGGCGGGCCGGTGGTCACCGGCCCGCCCTGTCCCGTGTCGCCGTGTCCCCTTGTCCTCAGTGGATCAGAGGTTGCCGCGCTTCTCCTGCTCGCGCTCGATCGCCTGGAAGAGGGCCTTGAAGTTGCCCTTGCCGAAGCCCATCGAGCCGTGGCGCTCGATCATCTCGAAGAAGACGGTCGGCCGGTCCTGGACCGGCTTGGTGAAGATCTGCAGCAGATAGCCGTCCTCGTCGCGGTCGACGAGGATCTTCAGCTCGCGCAGAGTTTCCACGGGCACCCGGGTCTCGCCCGCCCACTCGCCGAGGGTGTCGTAGTAGGAGTCCGGGGTGTCGAGGAACTGGACACCGGCGGCGCGCATCGCGCGCACGGAGGCGACGATGTCGTTGGTGGCGAGCGCGATGTGCTGGACGCCGGCGCCGCCGTAGAACTCCAGGTACTCGTCGATCTGGGACTTCTTCTTCGCGACGGCCGGCTCGTTGATCGGGAACTTGACCTTGAGCGTGCCGTCGGCGACGACCTTGGACATGAGCGCGGAGTACTCGGTGGCGATGTCGTCGCCCACGAACTCCTTCATGTTGGTGAAGCCCATGACCTTGTTGTAGAAGGCGACCCACTCGTTCATCCGGCCGAGCTCGACGTTGCCGACGCAGTGGTCGATGGCCTGGAAGAACCGCTTGGCCGGGGGCTCGACGACCGGGTCGGCGGCGGCGAAGCCGGGGAGGTAGGGGCCTTCGTAGCCGGTGCGCTCGACGAGGGTGTGGCGGGTCTTGCCGTACGTGGCGATGGCGGCCAGGACGACGGTGCCGTGCTCGTCCTTCACCTCATGCGGCTCGGTGAGGCCGAGGGCGCCGTGCTCGACGGCGTAGGCGTACGCGGCGCGGGCGTCGGGAACCTCGATGGCCAGGTCCACGACGCCGTCGCCGTGCTCGGCCACGTGGTCGGCGAGGAAGCGGCCGTGGTCCGTGGACGCCTTGATGACGGAGGTGAACACGAAGCGCGCGGAGCCGTTGGTGAGGACGTAACTGGCGGTCTCGCGGCTGCCGTTCTCCGGTCCGGAGTAGGCGACCAGCTTCATGCCGAAGGCCGTCGAGTAGTAGTGCGCGGCCTGCTTGGCGTTGCCGACGGCGAAGACGACGGCGTCCATTCCCTTGACCGGGAAGGGATCGGCCTGCCGCGCTGTCCCGGGGGTGCTGTGCATCGTCTCAGTCATGTCCGAAGGTTCCCGCCGCTTCGCAAGGTGCGCAACAGTTCGCGAATCCACTGGTCAATCTGTGCAGCGCATCGCCATGATGGGCGGGCTATCTGTACATGATGACCATCACACCGACACCCCGGAGGCCGGCCGTGGCAATCGATCATCTGGACGGGCGGCTCATCGTCCTGCTGGCGCGCGAGCCGCGGATCGGGGTCCTGGAGGCGTCGCGCCGGCTCGGCGTGGCGCGCGGCACGGTCCAGGCGCGCCTGGACCGCCTTCAGTCGAATGGCGTCATCCGCGGCTTCGGCCCCGACGTCGACCCGGCGGCCCTCGGATATCCGGTGACCGCGTTCGCGACGCTGGAGATCAAGCAGGGTCAAGGCGCCGACGTACGGGCGCACTTGGGCGGCGTGCCGGAGGTTCTGGAGCTGCACACGACCACCGGGCACGGGGACATGTTCTGCCGGCTCGTGGCCCGTTCCAACGCCGATCTCCAGCGGGTGATCGACCGGGTTGTCGGATTTGATGGCATTGTCCGGGCCTCCACGGCCATCGTCATGGAGAACCCCGTACCCCTGCGCATCATCCCGCTCGTCGAGCAGGCCGCACAGGACACCGACTGAGCCGAGGAGTGACGTGTGAGCTTCTGGGAGTACCTCGGGAACCGGCACCAGCAGTTGCTCACCGACGCGTTCCAGCATGCCAGCGCCGTCTTCCAGTGCATGGTCATCGCCACCGTGCTCGGCGTCCTGATCGGGGTGGTCAGCTATCGCAGCGGCTGGGGGTCCTCGGTGGCGATCACCTCGACGGCGACCGTCCTGACCATTCCGTCCCTCGCCGCGATCGGTCTGCTGATCCCGCTGGTCGGACTCGGGGTGGCGCCGACGGTGATCACCCTGACGCTGTACGGGCTGCTGCCGATCGTCCGTAACGCCATCGTCGGCCTGCGCGGCGTCGATCCGTCGCTCGTGGACGCGGCGAAGGGCATCGGGATGTCGCGGACGGCCCGGCTCTGCAAGGTGGAACTGCCGCTCGCCTGGCCGCCGATCCTCACCGGGATCCGGGTCTCCACCCAGATGCTGATGGGGATCGCCGCCATCGCCGCGTACGCCTCCGGACCCGGTCTCGGCAACGAGATCTTTCGCGGCATCGCCTCGCTGGGCAGCGCCAACGCCATCAACCAGGTACTCGCGGGCACGCTCGGCATCGTCGTCCTCGCCCTGCTCTTCGACGCCGCCTACGTCCTGCTGGGACGGCTCACCATCCCGAGGGGGATCCGTGTCTGAGACCACGGCACCGGCCGGACCGGAACCGGCCGTCAACGCCACCTCCGGCGCCACCATCCAGCTGGAGGAGCTGACCAAGCTCTACCCGGGCAATCCCAGCCCGGCCGTGGAGAACGTGTCGATGGACATCAAGGCGGGCGAGACCGTCATCTTCGTGGGCCCGTCCGGCTGCGGGAAGTCGACCACCCTGAAGATGATCAACCGGCTGATCGAGCCGACCTCCGGCCGGATCAGGATCGGCGACGAGGACGTCACCGACATCGATCCGGTGAAGCTGCGGCGCAAGATCGGTTACGCGATCCAGTCGTCCGGGCTCTTCCCGCACATGACGGTCGCCGAGAACATTGCCCTCGTACCGAAGATGGTGGGCTGGTCGAAGTCGAAGGTGAAGGACCGGGTCGAGGAGATGCTCGATCTGGTCGGCCTGGACCCGCGCGAGTTCCACGGCCGCTATCCGCGCGCGCTCTCCGGCGGTCAGCAGCAACGCGTGGGTGTGGCACGCGCGCTGGCCGCCGATCCGCCGGTGCTGCTGATGGACGAACCGTTCGGCGCGGTCGACCCGATCACCCGTGACCACCTCCAGGACGAGCTGATCCGCCTCCAGCACGAACTGCACAAGACGATCGTCTTCGTCACCCACGACTTCGACGAGGCGATCAAGCTGGGCGACCGGATCGCCGTGTTGCGCGAGCACTCGCACATCGCGCAGTTCGACACCCCGGAGGCCATCCTCACCAATCCGACGGACGACTTCGTCTCGGGCTTCGTCGGGGCCGGCGCGGCGCTGAAGCGGCTCAACCTCACCCGCGTGCGGGACGTGGAGATCGCCGAGTTCCCGACGGTGACGGTCGACGACCCGCTCCAGTCCATCTTCAACAAGCTGCGCAGCGGACCCCACAACGAGCTGCTGATGCTGGACCGCAGGAACCGCCCGTACAAGTGGCTGCGGCGCGGCGATCTGATGCGGGCCCGCGGTTCGCTGGCGCGGGCCGGGCAGCTGGTGCACGACACGGTGACCAGGGACGCGACGCTGCACGACGCGCTGGAGGCGGTGCTGACCGACAGCGGCGGGCGGGTCGCGGTGACGGGGCGGCGCGGCGAGTTCATCGGAGTCGTCGACATGACCACGCTGATGAACTCCGTGCAGGAGCTCCTGGAGGCCGACCGGCTCACCGCCATCGAGCACCAGCACGACCTGGAGGAGCTGCGCACCCACCAGACCGTCCAGGAGCTGGAGGGCGGTGCGGGCGCATGACTCCCAGTTCTCCGTCCGGCCCCCGCTCCAGCGGGCCGCTCCCCTCCTCCGGCCGGGACCGGCCGCCGGGCGAGCACGACGTCAAGGGCCTCGCCTTCCATGACGAGGAGGAGGAACCCGCCCCGCCGCCGGCCGGTCCCCCGCGGCGCCTCACGTGGCGCAAGCTCGTGCTGGTGCCGGCGGCGCTCGCGGTGGTGCTGGTCATCACGTACGTGTGGATCACGAACGTCGACCTCGACTCGATCGCGGAGAACTCCCTGGCCGGTGACACGGTCCAGCTGCGGTGGTGGCAGCACGTCAGACTGACGGCCATCTCGACGTTCTGGGTGCTGATCATCGCCATTCCGCTGGGGATCGCGTTGACCCGGCGCGGTCTGAGCAAGGCCGCACCGCTCGTCACCGCGATCGCCAACATCGGACAGGCGACGCCGGCGATCGGTCTGCTGGCGCTGCTGGTGATCTGGCTGGGCATCGGCCCGTCCACGGCGATCACCGGCATGGTGATCTACGCGGTGCTGCCGGTGCTCTCCAACACGGTGGCCGGACTGAAAGCGATCGAACCGACGCTGGTGGAGGCCTCGCGCGGCATCGGCATGTCGGCGATGGGGACGCTGCGGAAGGTCGAACTCCCCCTCGCCGTCCCGCTGATCCTGGCCGGCGTACGGACGGCACTGGTGCTGAACGTGGGCACGGCGACCCTGGCGACGTTCGGCGGCGGTGGCGGGCTCGGTGACCTGATCACGTCCGGCATCCAGACGCAGCGCATGCCGGTCCTGGTTCTCGGTTCCGTGCTGACGGTGGTGCTGGCGCTGCTGGTGGACTGGCTGGCCTCGCTGGTCGAGGTGGCGCTTACGCCGCGCGGACTGGAGGTGGAGCAATGAGGACGCGCCGAGTGCGTACGGTGCTGGCGGGCGCCGCCGCCCTGGCCCTCGCGCTGGCGGGGTGCGGGCTGAAGAGCGGCTCGCCGATGGTGGACGACGTGGTGCCGGGGTCGGTCGGACGGGGGCAGCCGCTGGACGGCGCCTCGCTGACCGTCACCTCGAAGAACTTCAGCGAGAACATCATCCTGGGCCAGATGATCGGCCTGATCTTCAAGGCCGCGGGGGCGGAGGTCCTGGACCGGACGAATCTGCCCGGCTCGATCAGCGCCCGTGAGGCGATCGCCCAGGGCGACGCCGACGCGATGTACGAGTACACGGGCACCGGCTGGATCACGTACCTGGGTCACGCCAAGCCGATCACCGACCCGCTGAAGCAGTGGGAGGCGGTGCGCGCCGAGGACCGGAAGAACGGGGTGACGTGGCTGCCGCAGTCCACCCTGAACAACACCTACGCGCTCGCCATCAGCAAGAAGAACAACGCGAAGTACCACCTGAAGACGCTGTCCGACGTGGCCGCGCTGTCGAAGAAGAACCCCTCGGCGGTGACGATCTGCGTGGAGAACGAGTTCGCCTCGCGCAACGACGGGCTGCCCGGGATGGAGAAGGCGTACGGGATGTCGATCCCGGCCGCCAACATCAAGAAGATGGACGCGGGCATCGTCTACACCCAGGTGTCGAAGTCCGACTCCTGCCTGCTGGGCGAGGTGTTCACCACGGACGGGCGCATCAAGGCGATGAACCTGGACGTGCTGGTGGACAACAAGCACTTCTTCCCCAACTACAACGCGGCGCCGGTCGTCCACACCGCGACCTTCGACAAGTACCCGGTGATCGCCGCCCTGTTGGACCCGCTCAGCGCGCGGCTGACCACGGAGGTCGCGCAGGTGCTGAACGCCAAGGTGGACGTCGAGGGCGAGGACCCGCACGAGGTGGCGAAGGACTGGCTGATCCAGGAGGGGTTCATCAAGGAGGGGTGACCGGGAGCCCCCGAAGTTACAAAGAAGATGTTGCAAAGGTCTGTTGCAAAGACAGCTTTGCAACTCTATGGTTGGGGCATGCCAAAGAAGGACACCGACGACAGAACCGCCACCGCACCGGACCCGAAGGTCCGCAGCATCGACGCCCGCTCCCTGCGGGGGCTCGCCCACCCGCTGCGCATGCGCCTGCTCGGCTCCCTGCGCGAGTTCGGACCCGCCACCGCGTCGGGCCTCGCCGACCGGCTCGGCGAGTCCAGCGGCGCCACCAGCTACCACCTGCGCCAGCTGGCCGCGTACGGCTTCGTCGAGGACGACCCGTCGCTCGGCAAGGGACGTGAACGCTGGTGGCGGGCCGTGCACGCCGGCTCCGAGTTCGGCCCCGAGTTCCTGTACGACCCCGACCCCGAGATCCGCGGCGCCATGGGCGTCGTACTCCACGAGGTCGCGACGGCGCACGCGCAGGAGCTGAACACCTGGCTCGGCACGATGCACGAGTGGCCCCGGGAGTGGTACGAGGGCTCGGACCTCAGCGACTTCAAGGTGCGGCTCACCCCCGAGCTCTCCAGGGAACTCTCCGACAAGATCCACGAGTTGGTCAACAGCTACCGAGGTCGCGTCCCCGAGGACACCGAGGGATCCGCCGTCGTCCGCACCCATCTGCACGTCTTCCCGCGCCCCACCGACTGAAGGGACCACCACGCCATGCATCCCGAGACGCACCTTGAGCTGCACCGCATCCGTTCCGCCGAACTGCGCGACCAGGCAGCCGAGTTCCACCTGGCACACCGTTGCGCCGCCCCGCGCAGGGACCTGCGGACCCGGCTGGGCTGGACCATGATCGAACTGGGCCTGCGCGTCATACCGGCGCGGACCACCGTGCCGCCGCGCGCACCTCGCATGGCGTAGCCGTGGACGGGGGGAAGAACAACACGCCCGGCCGGCTGCCGCTCGTCTCCGTACTGGCAGCCAACTCCATCTCGACAGCGGGAACTTCACTCACACTGATCGGCGTCCCGTGGTTCGTCCTCGAAACCACCGGAAGCGCGGGCAGGGCCGGGTTCGTCGCCTTCTGCGCGACCCTGCCTATCGTCGTCTCCGCACTGATCGGCGGGCCCGTCATCGACCGGATCGGCCGGCGCCGGGTCTCCATCGCCTCCGACACGGTGTGCGGACTCGCCGTCGCCGCCGTCCCGTTGCTGCACTACGCCGACGCCCTCGCCTTCTGGATGCTCTGCGCCCTGATGGCGCTGGGCGGGCTCGCCCACATCCCCGGCAACACCGCGCGCTACGTCCTCGTACCCGACCTGGCCGAGCACGCCGGCACCACGCTCGCCCGCGCCGCCAGCCTCTTCGACGCGGTGTCGCGCGGCGCCCGGATGGTCGGGGCGGCACTGGCCGGCGTGCTGATCTCGCTGGTCGGCGCGGAGACCGTGCTGCTGCTGGACGCGGCGACGTTCCTGGCCTCGGCCGCACTGGTGGCGGCGGGGGTACGGGGCGTGCGCGCGGCCGAACCGCTGAAGGCCGCGGCGCCGGTCTCGCTGCGCACCTACCGGCACGAACTGCGTGAGGGTTACGCCTACTTGTTCGGGAACCGGCTGCTGCTGGGCGTCGTCGTGATGGTCCTGTTCATGAACGGCACCGACCAGGGCTGGAACGCCGTCCTGCTCCCGGTCCACGCCTCCGCCGAACTGGGCGGGGCGCGCGACCTCGGGCTGCTCACCGCGCTGTTCGGGGCGGGCGGCCTGACCGGGGCGCTGCTGTACGGGGCGGTGGGGCACCGCTGCTCACGGCGGGCCGTCTTCACCGTGTGCGTGGTGCTGTGCGGGGCGCCACGATTCCTCGTCGCCGCCCTTACCGGTACGACGCTCCCCCTCGCCGTCACGATGGTGCTGAGCGGGATCGCGGGCGGGGCCCTGAACCCGATCCTGACGACCGTGATCTACGGGAGCGTGCCCGACGCCCTGCGCAGCCGGGTCTCCGGGGCGGTCACCGCCGGGTGCGAGCTGGCCATGCCGGTGGGCGGGCTGGCGGCCGGCCTGCTGGTGGAGAGCGCGGGCGCCTCGGGGGCGCTGCTGGCGATGGGGGCGGTCTACCTGATCGCGACGCTGAGCCCGCTGGTCTTCCCGGCCTGGCGGGCGATGGACGACCCGCTCCCCGGGGAGACCGACGGCCGTGCGGCGGACCCGGTCAGCAGCCCGGGACCTTCCCGCCGTGGTCCAGTGCCCGCAGCGAATCCACCGCGCCCTTCAGAGTCGTGACCGGGATCAGCCGGAGCCCCTTCGGCAGCTCGGACTTCGCCTCCTTGCACTCGGCCTTCGGTACGAGGAAGACGGTCGCCCCGTCCCGCCGGGCCGCCTGCGTCTTGAGCGAGACGCCGCCGACCGCGCCGACGTCGCCGTCCGCCTCGATGGTGCCCGTACCGGCGACGGTGCGGCCGCCGGTGAGATCACCGCCGGAGCCGTCGCCGTCGAGCTTGTCGACGATGCCGAGCGCGAAGAACAGGCCGGCGCTGGGGCCGCCCACGTCGGCGAGGTGCAGGGTCACGTCGACCGAGCCGGGCTTCTTGCCGAGGTAGTTCAGAGCGGCGTCGACGGCGGAGTCCTGCGACTTCGTCATGTCGTCGAGGTTGTGCTTCTCGATCTCCTTCTCGGAGCCGCCTGAGGGGTAGACGGAGTCGCGCGGCATGACCGCCCGGTCCGTACGGAACCAGCTGTCGATCACGTCACCGACCCCGACATCGGCGCTGGGCCCGGTGGCCACGATCGTCGTCATCCGCAGCTGGCCCTTGGTGGGCCGGGTGGGGGTTCCCTCGATGCTGATCACCGGGGTGCCGTGGTCGTCGCCGAGCACGTTCGCCGTCGTCCCCGGCTGCGCCAGCGTGAACGGCAGCGGCGCGAAGGCGGCGACACCGAAGAGGGCGAGGACGGGGAGGGCGCACAGGGCGAGGGTGCGGGGGCGCGAGCGACGTGTGAACACGCACCCAATCTAACGGGCGCCCACGCCTGGAGGTCTCGGCCCCACGATCTCCGTGGGGTGCGCCTCTGTCCGGTGGGTGGGGGTGGGGGCCCTCCGGGGAGACTCCTCAAAAATGGCGTGTTCACCCGACAACGGACAGATACCCGGGTCGTACGCCATTTTCTGCGGGGACTCCCCTGCACGCCCCCACCCACTCCCACCTGCGTCTGCACACCGGCCATACAACCGCCGCAGACGCGGGACGGCCGGGTCCGGGGGCGTGCAGGGGAGTCCCCGCAGGACGACGAACACCGACCCGGGTCCGCTGCGTACCCGCCGAACGTTCGTCGTCCGAGGAGACGCCCCGGAGGGACCCCGGACCCCCACCACCGGGGAACCGCGCCTCCGCAACGCGGAGCACCCGCACCAACCAGCCCGTCCGGCAATTGAGGACGGAACCGGTCCGCCGGAGCAACCCGCACCAAGGACCTGGCCAGCCCAAGCGCCCCGCGCTAGCGAAGCGCGTCCGCGACCTCGCGGGCCGCGTCCACCACCCGTGGCCCCACCCGCTCGGGAACCGCGTCCGCGAGCATCACCACACCGACGCTGCCCTCGACCCCCGTCACCCCCATCAGCGCGGCCGCGGCCCCGCTCGCCCCCGCTTCGAGCTCTCCGTGGGTGAGCGTGAACGCCGTCTCCCCCACCGGCTTCTGCCGGGCGGCAAGGATCGCCCGCCCCGCGGCGCCCCGGTCGAGCGGGTGACGGAACCCGGCCCGGTAGGCCACGTGGTAGTCCGTCCAGGTCGGCTCGACGACCGCGACAGCGAGCGCGTCCGTGCCGTCGACCAGCGTGAGGTGGGCGGTGGCCCCGATGTCCTCGGCCAGGGAGCGCAGCGCGGGCAGCGCGGCCTCCCGGACGAGCGGGTGGACCTGGCGGCCCAGGCGCAGCACGCCCAGCCCGACTCTCGCCCGGCCGCCCAGGTCGCGGCGGATCAGGGTGTGTTGTTCCAGGGTGGCGAGCAGACGGTAGACCACGGTGCGGTTGACGCCGAGTTTGTTGGACAACTCGGTGACCGTCAGGCCGTGGTCGGTGTCGGCGAGCAGTTTGAGGACACGCAGTCCTCGGTCGAGCGTCTGGGAGGTCTCCGCGGTCACGACGCCCTCTCCTCTTTGGTGAGCGGCGGCGGCTGTTCCCACGGGATGTGCGCCACCGGTCCCAGCGGCGACGCACGGAGAGGCCGCCGGCCTGGCCAAGGCACCGGCTGCGCTCCGCGGCGGCATTGCCACGGGGCGTTCACATTTTGGGGACAGTAGCGAGCCAGTCCGCTCAGCGGAAGACCTCGTCCAGAATCCGGGCGCTCAGGAAAACGCGCTTGTGCCGGAATCACATAAGCGCCGGTCAGCGGGGGGTCGGCCGAACAGCGCGGATCTACGCGCGTCCATGTCGGCCGACTCCCCCGCGACGCTCCGTACACCGGAGGTGAACCGGCGTTAACTCACTGTGAACAATTGCTGCACAGTTTTTCCGTTCACGAGTACCTCGCAGGCCCTGATCGCCTTCGTCGCCGGGTCCCGGACGGTGAAGTTGAGGGCGAACGTGCCGTCGAGTCCGATGACCCGGGTGACGTAGGAGTCGGAGGTCTGCTTCCCGTCCGCGGCGCGTCCGGTGACGGAGACCGTGGCGACGGGGGCGAAGCCCCGCCCGGCCACCTGGACCACCGTGCCGGGCGGTCCCTCGGGCGGCGAGAGAGCGAAGGAGGCCCCGGCCGGGGCGGTGCCGTCCTGGACGGTGAAGGCGGCTGTCTCCGTACGCGGGTTGACGAGGACCTCGCGCACCCGGAGGGCGACGGTGTCGGCCGCGTTGACGGTGAAGGTCTGCGAGAACGCCCCGTCGAGGCCGACCACCTTGGTCCGCACCGAGTCGGAGGTCTGCGAACCGTCCGCCCGCAGCCCGACGATCGACACGGTCGCCACCTTCGCGAAGCCCTGGCCGAGCACGGTGACCGCGGTGCCCTTCGGTCCGGACGCCGGGGTGAGGATGATGAAGGTCGGGGCGACGGTCAGCTCGGTGAGCGCCTGCTGTCCGCCTGCGGTGACCTGGAGTGCGTAGACGCCGCGGGCGGTGGATCCGGCGGCCGTGACCGTACCGGCGAGAGTGCCGTCGGCGGCGATCCGCAGGGTGGAACCGCTGATGCCGGCGGCGTTGCAGCCGGTGCCGTCGGCGGCGCACAGGGCGGCGGAGGGGGTGGCGCCGGAGGGCCAGCCGTCACCGGAGACGGCGATCGAGCCGCCCGGTTTGACCTTGGCGGTGCCCGCGGAGAGCGTCGCGGTGGCCTCGGTGACGGTGAACGGCGTGGTCAGTACGGTAGCCGGGTCGTTGCCCTCGTCGACCTGGATCGAGGCGATCGCCGGATCCGAGACGGTGAAGTCGACGGAGAACGTGCCCTCGGGCCCGCTCTTCACGTAGACGGCCGTGTCGTCGAGCGTCGCGCCGCTCGCGTCGAGACCGACGGTGTTGATCCACCGGTCCTGGTAGTAGTCGCTGCCGGTGACGGTGATGACGCTGCCGACCGGGCCACTGCCCCGGGACAGGGCGATCGCGCGGGGGCCGTCGGGCACGAATGCCTGGACGGTCAGGGGCGCGGTCGCCTCCTTCGTACCGTCGCCGACCTTCACGAGGTACGAGCCGTCCGGCACCGTCCCGGCCGCGGCGAGCACGGCGCTGCCGGTGAGCTGCCCGGAGGAGTTGATCGCGAGGGAGCTGCTCGCGAACTTCCCGGCGTCGCAGCCGCCACCGTCCACCGCGCAGAGCGAGGGCACGGGGGTGGCGCCGACGGTCCAGCGGCTGCCCGACAGGGCGACCGCGGTGGACGGCCTGACCGCTGTGGTGGGGGCGATGAGGGTGGCCGGCTGGCCGGCGCTGCCCTCGGCCGTCACGGTGCCGATGGAGCCGCCGCCCGCGGTGATCTCACAGGTGGTCGTGTAGTTGGAGCCGAGCACCTTCGTGCGGGTGATGTTGCGCAGCGGGGTGAAGGTGATCGGACCGCTCGCGTTGGCGGGGATGAGGAAGTCCCCTTCGTACGGCGGGATCTCGATCGGCTGCCCGGACGGGACGTCGAGGCTGACCTCGGGCCCGGTGACGGTGACCGTGCCGGTGGCGCCGCCGGACATGGCGAGGTCGACGCTCGGGGTGGTGGGGACGTCGTTGAGGCCGATTCCGCTGGTGGCGGGGGACGGGCCGAGCGTCACCTTGGCGTGCACCTTGCCGCCCGGGTCGACGACATCGGGCGTCAGTTCGACGTCGAACTGCTGCGGCCCGGTCGCCTCGCCCTGACCGGCGGGCAGGACGCAGTGGACGGTCGGGGTGATGGTGCCGGCGTGGGCGAGGGGGGCGAGCGCGACGGTTCCGCCGGTCCAGGCGAGTACGGCTCCGGCACCGAGGGCGACGGCGCGGCGCCATGCCGGGCGGCCCGGTCTTCCGGTGGGTCTGCGATGCGCGAACATGCGGCTCCTCCAAAGGAAACGGAATGCGACTGATCCGAATGCGGAATGGACGACGCCCGCCTGCTCCATTGCCGTACGGAACAGACGGGCGTCCTCGGTGCTTTCCTCGCGACCCTTTACAGCAGGGTCAGTGTGAGGGTGGCGCTGTAATCTCCGGGCCGGGTGAATTCGGGAACCGTGAGGGCGAGCCCCGCCTCGGCGTCGAACTTCCCGCCGGTGAACGGACGTGATCCGTCCGGATTCATCCGGCAGAGGCTCGCCGCCTCGCTCCCGAGCACGGTGGGCGATCCGGCGACCGGCGCCCCCACACTCCCGTCCTGTGCCGTGCAGGCCGGCGCCCAACGCACCGCTCCGGCCGGGATGGTGTTCCCGTCGGCGCTCGTGAAGCCGGTGAGGGTGGCGGTCAGGGACCAGCCGCTGTTGACGCCGCGGGCGTCCTGCACCTCCACCCGGTTGAGGTGGGCCCGCTGCACACCGCTGTCCGCGCCCAGGACCGTCTCACCGAAGTCGACGGTGTCACCGTCCTGGGTCATGGACAGCGTCCCCGCCCTGACCTGGGTGCTCAACTGCTGCTCGGCCGTGCTGCCGCCCCCGCCGCCACCGGTGGTGACGGTGAACGGGGCGGTGCGTACGGTCGCCGGGTCGTTGCCCTCGTCGGCCTGGACGGCGGCGACGGCGTCGGAGATGACGGTGAACTCGACGGCGAAGGTGCCGTCCGCGCCGCTCTTCACGTAGACCGCGCTGTCGTCGAGCGTGGTGCCCGAGGCGTCGAGGCCGATGATGTTGATCCAGCGGTCCGGGTTGTAGTTCCGGCCGCTGACGGTGATCACGCTACCGACCGGGCCACTGTCCGCCGACAGCTCTATCTCGCGGTTGCCGGCCGCGACAGCTTCGACGGTGAGGGGGGCGGTGGCCTCCTTCGTACCGTCGTTGACCTTCACCTCGTAGCTGCCGTCGGGCACCGCTCCGGCCTCACCGAGGGTCGCGGTGCCGCTGAGCGTGCCGTAGGAGTCGATGCTCAGGGTGTGGGCGGTGAACTTCAGCGGATCGCAGCCGCCTCCGCCGACCGCGCACAGCGAGGGTACGGGGGCGGCGTCCGGGGTCCAGTCCGAACCGCCCAGCTTGACCGCGGTGTTGGGGCGTACCGGGTCGGCGGGCGCGGTCAGGGTGGCGGGCTCCGCCGCGGAGCCCTCCGCGGTGACCGTGCCGATGGAGCCGCCGCCGTCGACGACGTCGCAGGGTGTCTCGAAGACCGATCCGAACACCTTCGTCTGCGTCAGCGTGCGGATCGGAGCGAACGAGATCTCGCCCGAGGCGTCCGCCGGGAGCAGGAAGTCACCCTCGAACGGGGGGAACTCCATGGGCGTGTCGACCGGGACGTTCATGATGAACTCGGCGCCCCGCACGGTGGTGGTGCCAGTGGCCCCGCCGGACATCGCGAGGTCGAGGCTGATGGTGGTCGGCACGTCCTCCAGGGCGATCTTGCTGGTGGCCGGGGACGGGCCCAGCGTCACCTTCGCGTGCACCTTGCCGCCCGGTTCGACGACGGCCGGCGACAGGTCGACGGTCATCTCCTGCGGCCCGGTGGCCTCGCCCTGGCCGGCGGGCAGGACGCAGTGCACGGTCGGGGTGATCGTGCCGGCCGCGGCCACCGGTTCGACGGTGGGCGGGGACGGTGCGGCCGTCGCCCCGACGCAGCCCAGTGACAGTACGAAGCAGGCCGCGAGCAGACCGGTCACACCGGGTCTTCGTCGTCGGATCACCTGACACCCTTTCATGGACCATTGATTGCGCACATTGAGGAGGTCACGTGCAGAGAAGTCAAGAGAGAGCCTGTTGATTCTTTCGGAAATGCCCCAAAGGGATTTTGGAAGACGTTCCTCACATACCTGTTGACTTCTTCGAAGATCACCGTTTCACTGCTGCCGACATGCCGGGCCCGGCACGCAGATCCGCACGTATAGCGAATGCACCGAGTGCAGCGAGACGGCGGATCTACGGAATTCAAACCGGAAGGAGTTCCACCCGTCATGTCGATCTCTTCCACCCGCACGCCCGCCCGAAGACGCCTGCCGCTGGTCCTGGCGGCGGCGTGTTCGGCCGGTGCCCTGCTCGCCCTGTCGTCCCCGACGGCCTCCGCGGTGGCCCCGCTCTCCGCGACGGCCACCTTCGACTGCGGCTCGTGGGGCAGCGGTCTCGCCACCCTGACCGCCGCCGACAACGGCACGACCAAGTCCATCAAGCTCACGTCCTCGGCCATCACGATTCCGGTCGGCTCGAGTGCCGACCCGAACAGCATCACGACGACGCTCAAGGTCTCCAAGACCTCGGGCGGAGTCACCAGTCAGGCCCAGTTCTCCGCCAAGGCCAACCCCGGCATGAGCTATCCGAACCCGATCACCCTCGGGCCGCTGAAGCTCAGCTCCGGCACCCTGGCAGCCGGCGACAGCACCAATTCCGTGGTGCTGCCGGCTCCCGCGACCGCCACCAACTGGTCACTGCGGATCGTGACCTCGTCCCCGACGTCCGCCACCGTGTACTGCGTGGCGACGTCCGTCCAGTCCGCGCCGTTCGTCTGGTAGCGGCCCGCGCATGACGCCGGCCCGGCGCAGGGAACCGCTGTTCCCCGCCCCGGGCCGGTGCGTCGGTGTGCCACCGCGGACTCACGTCATGCGGGTGGCCCACTCCTGGACCTTCTTGATCCGCTGCTCGATCTGACCGGCCGTGGCCTCCGCGCTCGGCGGTCCGCCGCAGACCCGGCGCAGCTCGGTGTGAATGACCCCGTGCGGCTTGCCGCTCTGGTGCGTGTAGGCGGACACCATGGTGTTCAGCTGCTTGCGCAGCCCCAGCAGCTGCTTGTGCGTGACCACCGGCCGGTCCTCGGCCGGCTTCTCCAGCAGGTCGGCCTCCGAGGCCGGCTTCTGCCGACTGTGCGCGATCTGCCGGGTCTGCCGCTTCTGGAGCAGCAGCTGCACCTGGTCGGGTTCGAGCAGCCCCGGGATGCCGAGGTAGTCCTGCTCCTCCTCGCTGCCCGGGTGCGCCTGCATGCCGAACTCGGCACCGTCGTACAGCACCCGGTCGAAGACCGCGTCGGACTCCAGCGCCTCGAAGGGCAGCTGCTCCTCGGTCTCCTCGTCCTCGAGCTTCTCGGCGTCGGCGAGGAGCTTGTCCTCCTCGGAGAACGGGTTCTCCTCGTCGCTGCCCTTCTTGGGCTTGTCGAGGACGTGGTCCCGTTCGACCTCCATCTCGTTGGCGAAGTCGAGGAGCATCGGGATGGTGGGTACGAAGACGGAGGCGGTCTCGCCGCGCCTGCGGGAGCGCACGAAGCGGCCGACGGCCTGGGCGAAGAAGAGCGGCGTCGAGATGGTGGTGGCGTACACGCCGACGGCCAGGCGCGGCACGTCGACGCCCTCCGACACCATGCGGACCGCGACCATCCAGCGCGATCCGTCCTCGGTGAACGTGTCGATCTTCTTCGACGCGGCCTTCTCGTCGGAGAGGACGACGGTCACCTTCTCGCCGGAGACCTTCTTCAGGATCTTGGCGTACTCGCGCGCCGACTCCTGGTCGGTGGCGATGACGAGCCCGCCCGCGTCCGGGATGCCCTTGCGGACCTCGGTGAGCCGCTTGTCGGCGGCGCTGAGGACGTTGGGGATCCAGTCGCCGGTGGGCGACAGCGCGGTGCGCCAGGCCTGCCCGATGGCGTCCCTGGTCATCGGCTCGCCGAGCCGGGCGGCGATCTCGTCACCGGCCTTGGTGCGCCAGCGCATGTTGCCGCTGTAGCTGAGGAAGATGACCGGGCGGACGACGCCGTCGGCGAGCGCGTTGCCGTAGCCGTAGGTGTAGTCGGCCGAGGACCGGCGGATGCCGTCGTTGCCCTCCTCGTACGCGACGAAGGGGATCGGGTTGGTGTCCGAGCGGAACGGCGTGCCGGTGAGGGCGAGCCGGCGGGTCGCCGGGTCGAACGCCTCCTGGCAGGCCTCGCCCCAGGACTTCGAGTCACCGGCGTGGTGGATCTCGTCGAGGATCACCAGCGTCTTGCGCTGCTCACACCGGTTTCGGTGCAGCATCGGGCGGACCCCGACGCCCGCGTACGTGACCGCGACCCCGTGGTACTCCTTGCTCACGGGGCCCGCGCTGTACTCGGGGTCGAGCTTGATCCCTATCCGGGCGGCCGCCTCCGCCCACTGCTTCTTCAGGTGCTCGGTCGGGGCGACGACGGTGATCTGCTGCACGACGTGATGGTGGAGCAGCCATGAGGCGAGGGTCAGCGCGAAGGTGGTCTTCCCGGCGCCGGGGGTCGCGACGGCGAGGAAGTCGCGCGGCTGCTCCTGGATGTACCTCTCGAGGGCGCCCTGCTGCCAGGCTCGCAGCTTGCCGGCCGTACCCCAGGGGGCGCGGCCGGGAAAGGCGGGTGAGAGGTTGTGGGAGGCGGTAGTAGTCACGGTCTCCGGTTCGGGTCTCTCGGGTACGTGTGGTGCTGTCCGCACGGACCGGGACGGGCCCGTACGCGATACGACAACCGGGCCACCTTACCGGGGGGCGGGGCGGAACCCCGTACGAACCAGCCGTGGTTCCGCGCCGCTGAGACCCGCTTCACAGGGGAACGTCTACTTGGCGAACCTGGGCAGCTGTTCCGCGATCTTGGGCATGTCCAGTGCTCCCTGACAGACGTCAAGGACGAACTGCTCAGCCTCGTCCACATCAAAGCGTCCGTCCAGCGGATGCCCGTTCATGTGCAGAAAAACCCAGGTCGCATACCAGGCGATGCGCTTGTTGCCGTCGACAAGCGCGTGGTTGCGTGCCAGCGACTCCATCAGCGCGGCAGCCTTCTGCCAGACGTCCGGATAGGCGTCCTGACCGAATACGCTCGACTGCGGACGGGCCAGCGCCGAGTCGAGCAGGCCGTAGTCACGCACCTCGGCCGCACCGAGACGCTCGGCCAGGTTGAGCAGCTCGGGCATGGTCAGGTACTGCATCAGGCGAGCCTCCGGTTGAGCTCCTCACTCGCCTTCAGTACATGCTCCGCCGCCTCGTTGAAGAGGCGTGAGTGCTCATTTATGGCGGTGATCACCGCATCGTGGGCGAAGGACTGCATGCTGCGCCCCTCCGCCTCGGCACGCGTCCGCAAGGCGTCCAGCTCTTCTTCGGTGAACCGCAGATTCAAACCAGCCATGAGCCGATGGTACTACTCGGTACTACGCGGTACTACGCGTTCATCCGCACCCGCGTAGCCACCCAAGCCCCCACCAGAGCCACCCCCGCCATCGGCAGGAACACCACCGCGAACGCCCCCGGGTGCGAGCCGGACGCCCCCGCCTCCACCGCCTCGTGCACCGCTCCCACCGTTCCCCCGCCGAGCGCCGCGAACGCCGCGCCGCCCGCGGCCAGCAGCAGGACGTTCGAGAGGCCGTCGGAGATCTGCAGGGCCGCCGAGTTCGCCCCCGCCTCCTCGGGCGCGGACAGCTTCAGCAGCAGCACGCTGGTCGAGGCGATCACCATGCCCATGCCGAAGCAGCCGACGGTCCAGGCCACCGCCAGGGTCCAGACGGGCACCGACTGGATCAGTACGGCGGGCGCGGCCGCTATGGCCGCGGCGACCAGCACCATGCCGCCCACCATCAGCCGCTCGCGGTGCGCTTCCGCGCGCGGCCGGGACTGTACGTACGAGCCCAGCGCCCACGTACCGCCGCCGGCGGCGAGCGAGAGTCCGGCCATCGTCGGGGACAGCCCCCGCTGGGTGACCAGCATCAGCGGGACGAACGACTCGGCCGCGATGAACGACCCGGCCGCCACCCCGCGCAGCAGCACCACCGCGGGCAGCCCGCGCGCCGCGCGGCCGGTGCCCGGGGGCAGCAGACCGCGGACCGCGGGGACGAGCAGGGCCACACCGGCGGCGGCCGGCAGCAGGGAGAACCAGTTCCGCTCCTGCCCGGCGTACTGGAGCAGACCGGCGCCCAGCGAGATGCCCAGCGCGAGCGCGATGCGCCGGCGGTCGTACGGCTCGACGGGCGCCGCCGGGTCCGCGGGACCGGAGGCCATCCGCCGGATCGCGGGCAGCGCGAGCACCAGCGGGAAGACGACGAGGACCGGAATGCCGACGAAGACCCAGCGCCAGCCCAGGTGCTCGGTCACGCTTCCGGAGGCCAGCGGCCCCACGACGGACGGGATCACCCAGCTCGCGGCGAACGCGGCCAGGATCGCCGGCCGCAGGTGCTCCGGGTAGGCCCGGCTGATCACCACGTACAGCGCGACGATCACCAGCCCGCCGCCGAGCCCCTGCACCGCCCGGCCCGCGATGAACATCCACATGGTGCCCGCGGTCCCGGACAGCAGCAGCCCCGCCCCGAAGGCGCTGATCCCCGCGGCGAGCGGCGCGAGCGGCCCGCGCCGGTCGGCCCACTGGCCGGACAGCACCATGGCGAAGAGGCTGGTGGTGAAGTACGCCGAGAACGCGAACGCGTACAGCGGGATGCCGTGCAGCTCACGGGCGGCGACCGGCATCGCGGTCCCCACGGCGGTCGCCTCGAAGGCGATCAGGAACACCACGGAGACGATGCCGATGCTGAGCGCCCGGTAGGTCCGTCCCAGGACGCCTTCGGGCGCCGTGGCGACCGCTGCCCCCGGTATGTCGTCGGTGTCTTCGGGGCGGGGCGAGACATCGGCGTCACGCGGTTCCAGGGCGGTCATGAGCCCAAGGGTAAGGGGCGAAATCCGGCATCGGACCTGTCGTGGGCCGCCAGGGTTCTCGTCCGTTGGTCGTAGGACCGGAGCGTAGGACCGGAGCGCATGGGACAGCGGCGATCGTGAACGGCACATGGCAGTCGCGTTGCACGGCGGCCCGCACCCTTGTACGCCCGGCCACCCCCGGCCTACCTTCGGGATGTCGCACCGACGCACGACCGTGTGCCCGAGAGGCTCAGGGGCTCGACTGCAACTCGAGTTACACCGGTTCGAATCCGGTCACGGTCTCCACATCGGACCGCCCGCCCCTCACGCAGAGGGGCGGGCGGTCCGTCGTGCGGCGGGTCAGTGGGTGGACACCGCGTCCGGCGCAGGCTCGCCCGCGTCGGCGTCCCGGTCTGGCACCGGGCTCCTGCCGCGCGCCTTGCGCACCGCGTACGCCACGAGCACGACAGCCAGGCTGCCGAGGCTGGTCAGCAACTGGGTGCGCTGGTCGGCGATGACGGCCATGGCCACCAGCACCGCCGCGAAGCCGGCCATCACCACCCAGGTGAGGTACGGGAAGAGCCACATCCGCAGGGTCAGCCGCTCGGGCGCCTCACGCTCCAGCCGGCGCCGCATGCGCAGCTGGGACACGCCGATCATGAGGTACATGAAGATGGCGATCGCACCCGAGGAGTTCACCAGGTAGGTGAAGACCGTGTCCGGGGACAGGTAGGCCAGGAGCACCGAGATCCAGCCGACCACGGTGCCGGCGAGGATCGCGCGGACCGGGACCTGGCGCTTGTTCGTCGCCACCAGCCAGGTGGGGGCGTCGCCGTGGGTGGCGAGCGCCCGCATCATCCGCGAGGAGACGTAGACCGAGGAGTTGAGCACGCTCAGCACGGCCGTGAGGATCACGATGTCCATCACGACGCCCGCGCCCGGCAGCCCGATGATCTTCCAGGCCGCGACGTACGGACTGGCCAGGACCTGGGCGCTGTCCCACGGCACGATGGCGACCACCAGGACGATGGAGCCGACGTAGAAGAGGATGATCCGCCAGATGATCCCGGTGGTGGCACGGGCCACCGAGCGCTCGGGCTCCTTGCTCTCGGCGGCGGCGATGGTGACGATCTCGGCTCCGCCGAACGCGAAGATGACCACGACGATCGCGGAGAAGATCGCGGTGAAACCGTTCGGCGTGAAGCCGCCGTGCGCGGTCAGGTTGGAGAAGTCGAAGGACGAGTCCGGCCAGAGGCCGAAGACGTAGAGGCCGCCGACGATCAGGAAGGCCACGATGGCGGCGACCTTGACGGAGGAGAACCAGAACTCGAACTCGCCGAACGACTTCACGGAGAGCAGATTGGTCGCGGTCATCACGACCATCAGGCCCATGGCCAGGACCCAGAGCGGCAGGTCGATCCACGCGTGGAGGATCGCGGCGCCCGCGACGGCCTCCACAGCCACGATGATGACGTAGTAGTACCAGTACAGCCAGCCGATGGTGAAGCCCGCCCACGGCCCGATGGCGGTGCGGGCGTAGTCGGCGAAGGAGCCCGCGGACGGCTTCGCCACGACCATCTCGCCGAGCATCCGCATGGTGCACAGCACGAGTGCGCCGGCCAGGCAGTAGGACACGATCGCGGCGGGCCCCGCGGTCTTGATCACCGAGCCGCTGCCGACGAACAGTCCGGCGCCGATCGCGCCTCCGATCGCGATCATCGACATATGGCGGTTGCGCAGGGAACGGCTGAGTTCTGGTTGTGGGCTCTGCGGTTCTCTCTGCGGTACGGACGAAGTCATGGCAGCTCCAGTCATGGGCAACGGCATACAAGGGGGCGGGGAAAACCCCTCGGGGCGGGTGCGGGCGCGCCGTCGAGAAGCGGCGGTCGGGCGGCGTGGATCCTGGCCGCCCGAACGCGGTGGTCTCAGGTCCAGTCACCCTCGCGACCGCCGCCGATCACCCAGCTGAGCGCCCGGAAGCGGCGCAGCGCCGTCACGGCGTCAGGGGTCTTCATGCGGATGGTCCGGGGCCCGGACAGTTCGACTCCGGACAACGCGCTCGCGCGGTCCGCGAGGTGCGGGCTGTCCACGTCGACCTCCACCACGTGCGGCGAGGGCCGCAGGGTGGGGCGGGGTGGGGGTGCCGAGAGCGCCGCCGCGGCCTCACGGCGGATGTCGGCCGTCGTGACGGCCGGGGTGCGGCAGACGGCCGCGTACCGGGAGATCGCCCTCTTCACGGTGACGGTCCGGCAGCCGGGGGCGTACGCGGCCGCTTCGCGGCAGGTCACGTCGTCACCGGTGACGAGGACGACCGGGACGCCGGCCTCGGCGGCGACCAGGGCGTTGAACCCGCCCTCGCCGACGGGTTCGCCGTCGATGCGGACGCCGAGGATGCTGTGCGAGAGGTAGGTGTGGGCGAGGACGCCCTGTTCGCCGGCGCCGGTGTGGTAGCCGACGAACGCCACCGCGTCGGGGCCGTCCTCCAACCCCTCCATCATGCCGAGGGGCTTGTGCCGGCCGACGATCAGGACGGCGCGCGGGTCGAGTTCCTCGATGAGGACGTTGTCCATGCCGCAGTGCGCGTCGTTGACGACGATCTCGTCCGCGCCCGCGTCGGCGAACCCGGCGACGGCGGCGTTGACGTCCTGCGTGAGCAAGCGTCGGAAGCGTTCGTAGCGCGGTGTCCCCGCGGTGACGTCCGCCGGGGAGACCGTGCCCGTCGCCCCTTCCATGTCGGCGGATATGAGGACACGCTTCACCCCGCCACCTCCTTCTTCGTTCCTTGCTCCGGACCGTCCGCGCACAGCGCCACGAGGGCGTTCGCGTGGGAGAGGCCGCTCTCCTCGACGACTTCGCGCACGCTCTGGGCCTCGCGGACCAGGGCGAGGCGGACCTGCCCGGCCGAATCCGTGCGATAGCCGTATACAGCGGGTCTGGGGAGGGAATTGTATGAGAAGTGCGAGGAGAAGTAGTACGCCCCGGTGTCGTACAGCGCCACCACGTCTCCGGGCTCGATCGCCGGGAGTTCGCGGGCGGTCGCTGTCAGGTCGCCGGCGAAGCAGCACGGTCCCGCGATGTCCACGACCTGGAGCGGGCCCTCCTTCGGGTGGCCCGCGGCGTCGAACACGCCGACGCGCAGGGGCCAGGCGTCCGGCATGAACACGGTGCGGGTGGCCACCTGGGCTCCGGCGTGGGTGACCGCGATGTGCCGGCCGCCGGAGGACTTGGTGTACTCGACGACCGAGCCGATGGTGCCGCTCTTCGCGAGCAGCGAGCGGCCGAACTCGGTGACAAGGGTGTACCGGCCGTCGAAGAGGTCCGGGGCGGCGCTGCGCAGTTCGGCGACGTAGTCGGCGTAGGTGGGGCGGTCGTCCTCGTCGGCGAAGTTGACGGGCAGGCCGCCGCCGATGTCCAGGCCGGTGATCCGTGCGTGCCCGAGCCGGTCGTTGATCCGCTCCGCGAGGTCGTACGCGGCACTGATGCCCTGCGCGATCAGCGGCAGCGGGCACCCCTGGGAGCCGACGTGCGCGTGCAGGCGGTTGAGCCAGGGGCGCCGGGTGAAGGCGTCGATGACCGCGTCCACGGCTCCGGGGTCGCGCAGTGCGACGCCGAACTTGGACGTCGCCGTCGCGGTGCTCATCGCGCCGATGGCGCCGGCACCGACCTGCGGGTTCACCCGCAGCCCGATGGGGCCGGACGGCTCGCGGCCGGCCAGCAGACGGTCGACGCGCTCCAGTTCCTGGAAGTTGTCCAGGTTGATCGCGATGCCGTGCTCCAGCGCGAACTCCAGCTCCTCGACCGTCTTCGCCGGGCTGTCGAAGACCAGCCGGTCGGGGCTGAAGCCGGCGGCAAGGGCCTGTTCCAGCTCGCCGGGCGAGGCGACCTCGCAGCCCATGCCGGCCTCGGCGAGCAGCCGCAGCACCGGCACCAGTCCGCACGCCTTGGCCGCGAACGTGTGGTGCACGGTGGCCGGTCCCTCGAACGCCTCGTTCAGCGCGTCCACCGCGGCCAGCACCCCGTCCACGTCGAGGAGGCCGACCAGGGGCGAACCCGGACCGAGCAGCCCGTCCTCGACGGCACGGGCGAGCGCCGCCTCGCGTGCGCGCTTGCGCTGGGGGGCCGGACCGGAAGTCACCTGAAGCACACTCCTCTGTGATGGCGTGATGGGCCGCTCGGGGACCGCGCTCGTCGGACCGCGGGCCGTTGTGCCCAGCTTCGGTGCGCGGAGCCCGGCATGTCTTCGTCAGCCACGACCAGGCCTGGTCCGTTCATTTGTCCGGTCCGACAGGTAAACGATCATGTGAGGTTGGTTGCCGTACCGGGTACGCGTCACCGGGTACGGCTGCCGAGGCGCAGCCCGATGTCCGCCAGGAGCCGTACGGCCGGGTCGGTGAGGTCCACACCGAACAGCTCACGGGCCCGGCGCAGCCGGTACCGCAGGGTGTTGGCGTGCACGTTGAGGTGCCGCGCCGCCTCCGCCGTGTCACCGAAGGCGTCGAGGTGCGCGGCGACCGATTCGCCGTACCGTGACCCGTGTGCCCGGTCGTGCTCCAGCATGGCGTGCACCGGACCCGACAGCTCCTCCCACAGCGGCTCGACCCGGTCCAGCAGCCGCAGCACCGCCGCCTCGGCCGCCACCTCCGCGTACGACGCCACCGCCGACCCGGCCCCGGCCGCCGGCAGGCGTGCCGCCCGCTCCCTCAGCACCCGTACCACCAGCTCCGCGGCGTCACGGGAGGCGGGCAGCTCCGACAGGTCCGCCACCACGGGGCCCGTGCCGGCGAAGACCGCGCCGCGCGGCACCGCGCGGGCCGTCGCCAGCAGCGTGCGCGCGGGATCCGTCTCGCCGTCCGCGGCCGGCACCAGGACGTAGAGCCGCGGCCCCGACCGTGCGGTCACGCACCCGGGGCGGTAGGCGGCGGCCTGCAGCGCGAGTACGTCGAGCACCCGTTGCCCGACGTCGCCCGGCGCGGGCTCCCGGCCGTCGTACACCTCCGCCACCATCACGGCGTACGGCCTGCCCCGTACGATCCCGACGTCGTGCGCCGCCTGCGCGCTGCCCGCCAGGAGCGCGTGCACCGCGCCCTCGCGCGACCGGGCCGCGGCCCGGCCCCACGTCCGGTGGTGCGACAGGTGCGGGACCGCGGCGCGGCCCGCCGTCCGCAGCGCCGCCACCGCGTCCTCGGCCATCGGCCGCCCGTCCGTGGCGGCCCAGATCGAGCCGAGCACCTCGGAACCGTGCCGCACCGCGACGGCGAGCCGCTCGGCGTACCGGTCGTCGGCGGGGAGCCGCACCACGTCATCGGTGTTCCACAGGGTCTGGAAGAAGCCGCTCTCGCGCAGTTCGACGACCCGCCAGCGGGGCACCTCCTGGCCGAGGATCGTGAGCCTGCGCATCGGATCGGGCTCGTGGTCCATGCGCGAGTACGCCAGCACCCGCGACTGCGGGTCCTCGATCGTGATCGCGCCGCCGACGAGGTCGGCCACGGTGTTGGCCAGGCCCGACAGATCTCCCAGCCGCAGCCCGTCCACCCCTGCGGCGCCCTCGGACCGGTCGGCGACGCTGTGCACCAGCGCCGTCCGCAACTGCCCGAGCACCTCGGTCCAGCCCTGCCCGGGCCGCCGGGTCAGCAACGCCGTGCGCCCTCGCTCCGCCGCCTCCAGCAGCACCGTCCGGGGCCCGCGGGCGCCGCGCCGCATGACCACGGCTGCCGCCCCGGCGCGGTCGGCGGCGCGCAGCACGTCGACCGCCTCGGGCGAGGCGACCTCCACGCCGACGGCGAGCAGGACCAGCCCGGTGGCCGCCCACGCCTCCTCGTCCCGCTCCTCGCCCGTGTCGTGCAGCACCACGTCGGAGACGGGTACGCCGGTACCGCACGGCGCCACGACGACGTCGAGGGTCCCGGCGGCGATCAGCGCGAGGAGCTGCGCCAGCGTGGTGCCGTGGTCGGGGCGGTCCGTTGCGGAGGAGTGCATCCACCCATGGTCGCCCCATGCCCCGGCGGCCCGGCCATGTCCCCGGTCACTGTGCCGGGGACGGAGTCAGGACTTGGGGACGGCCACGGCCGCCTGCGGCCGGATCGGGAGACGGTTGACGGGGCGGCCGGTGGCCGAGCGGACCGCCGCGGCCACCGCGGCCGGCGAGGTCACGACCGGGATCGCGGAGGCGGGTTTGGCGCCGAAGGGGGCCACCACGTCGCGTTCCTCGACCAGTCTGACGATGTGGATCTCCGGGGCGTCCAGCGCCGTCGGCAGGGCGTAGCCCGTCAGGTCGGGGTGCCGGATCACTCCGCGTGCGCTGCGGAGGTTCTCCGTCAGCGCGGCCCCGATGCCCTGGGTAATGCCCGCCTCGATACGGGTCGCCAGCTGGGACGGGTTGAGGACCCGGCCGACGTCCTGGGCGATCGCCATCTCCACGACCCGGATCGAGCCGAGTTCGATGTCGACGTCCACCACGGCGCGGATCGCGCAGAACGCGAGGCCGACGAAGGCATCACCCTGGCCGGACTCGTCGAGCGGTTCGGTGGGGTGCGGGCGGCACTGGGCGGTGGCCCAGAGCTCCTTGCCGTCCATGGCCTCCATGACGGTCGTGGAGAGCACTCCGTCGTACGAGGTGATCTTGCCGTCGGCGATCTGGAGCAGCTCGGTGGACATGCCGAACTGGTGGGCCAGCGGCTGGAGCAGCTGGGTGCGGACCATCTTCGCCGCGCGTTCTACGGCTCCGGCGGAGACCCAGGTGTGGCGGCCGTGCGTCGTCGGGCCCGCCGGGGGCTGGTCGGTGTCGACGGAGGCGACGTGCACCTCTTCGATGCCGAGCGTCTCCTGCACGACCTGCCGGGCCAGCGTGGTGAAGCCCTGCCCCGCCTCGACCGCGGCGCAGATGACGGTGGCGACCCCGTCGTGGACCCGGACGGTGGCCGTGGAGACCTCGTCGGCACCCTCGGCGCCGAGCATGTGGACCATGCCCAGCGCGTACCCGACCCCGCGCCGCACGGCTCCGGGTTCGCCCGCGCCCTCGGGGCCGCCGGGCAGCAGCCAGTCGTCCTCCGGGGAGTCCTTGGGCAGCGAGGGGAGCGGGAAGTCCCGTACGGAGCGCAGGAGTTCGGCGACCGGGGCGGGGCAGGTCACCGTCTGTCCGGTGGGCAGGATGTCGCCGGTGGACAGCACATTGCGCATCCGCAGTTCGGCCGGTTCGATGCCGAGCTTGGCTGCCAGTTTGTCCATCTGGCCCTCGTACGCGGCACACACCTGCATCGCGCCCTCGCCCCGGACATGGCCGGACGGCGGGTTGTTCGTACGGACGGCCCAGCCCTCGATGAAGGCGTGCGGGACGACGTACGGACCGCAGGCGAAGGCGACCGCGGCGGCGAGGGACTCCGACGAGGCGTCCGCGTAGGCGCCCGCGTCCAGGAGGATCTGTGCCTCGACCTTGACCAGACGGCCCTCGGCGTCCGCGTGGTGGCGGTAGCGGAGCAGCGTTGGGTGGCGGTGCGCGTGCCCGAGGAAGGACTCCTCTCGGGTGGCGGCCAGTTTGACCGGGCAGCCCGTGCGCAGGGCGAGCAGGCCGAGGGGGAGCTGGAAGCCGGGGTCCTCGCGGTCGCCGGTGGCGCCGGGCACCCCGGTGACGACGACCTTCACGCGGTCCGGTTCGAGGCCGAAGCAGGCGGCGGCGAGGTCCCGGTCGGTGTGCGGGTCGGTGGACGCGGTGTAGAGCTCCACGCCGCCGTCGGGGCGGGGCACGGCGAGTCCGGCCTCGGCGCCGATGGGCGCCGGGTCCTGACGGCCGATGCGGTAGAGGCCCTCGACGACGACCTCGCCGGTGACCTCCGGGTCGCCGTAGCGCAGCGGGATGTGGCGGATCAGGTTGCCGTCGGGGTGCAGCGGCTCGGCGGCGAAGGCCTTCTCCGGGTCGGTGACCGGTTCCAGCACCTCGTACTCGACGGCGATCGCGGCGGCGGCCAGCCGGGCGGTGTCCGGGTGGTCGGCGGCGACCGCGGCGATCGGCTCGCCGTGGTGGCGGACCAGGTCGGACGCGAAGACGGGGCGGTCGACGACGCGGCGTCCGTAGGAGCCTTCGCCGGGGACGTCCTCGTGGGTGACGACCGCGCGGACACCGGCCATCTCGGCGGCGGCCGAGGTGTCGATGGACAGGATGCGGGCGTGCGGGTGCGGTGAGCGGAGCACGGCGGCCCAGAGCAGTCCCTCGGCCCACAGGTCCGCGGCGTACGGGAAGGTGCCCTCGGTCTTGGCGCGGGCGTCGGCGGGCGGCAGGGAGGCGCCGAGGCCGAGCAGCGGCTGCTCGGTGTCGGGGCCGCTCGGGCCGTCCGGTGACGGGATGCTGATCGCCGTGTGGGTCGCGCCGGCGGCGGTGGCCGCGTCGTTGCTCACGCCATGCCTCCGTCCTGCAGGTGGGCCTGCACACTACCCGCGCCCGGTGGGGCCTGGTGCGGGATGCGGGCCTCGTCCGGCTCCGCGGATTCCTGCGCGGGTGCCGATGCCGCCTCCAAGGCGGCCTCCCGGCCCGCGATGACCTCGTTCACGGCGTCGAGCACGCCGCGGTAGCCGGAGCAGCGGCAGAGGTTGCCGCAGAGCGCCTGGCGGGTCTCCAGCTCACTGGGGGCGTGGTTGCCCTCCAGCAGGTCGTGGACGGTCATGGCCATGCCGGGGATGCAGAAGCCGCACTGGACGGCGCCGCAGTTCGCCAGGGCCCGCTGCACGTCGGACGGCTCGCCGTCGACGGCCAGACCTTCGACCGTACGGACCTCGCTGCCCGCCGTCGTGGCCGCGGGGACCAGGCAGGAGGCGACGAGCCGGCCGTCCACCTGGACGTTGCAGGCACCGCACTCGCCCTGCGAGCAGCCGTCCTTGGCACCGGCGAGACCGAGGCGCTCGCGCAGCACGTAGAGCAGTGACTCACCGATCCACGCGTCGGTGACCGGCCGGTCGGCTCCGTTCACGTGCAGCACGTAGGAGGCGGCGGGGTGCTCGCTGGGCAGGTCGAGCGCGGGGGCGGGCGGGGCGTCCACGGACGCGTCGTCCGGGGACGCGTCGTCCGCGACCGCTCCGTCCGCCGCGTCTTCCGGGGCCGCCGGGTCGGGCTGTTCCGGGTCGGGCTGCTCCGGGTCGGGCTGCTGCGCGTCCTCGGGGCCGGTGTCGGGCGCGTCCGCGGAATCGGCCCCGGCCGCGATGCCGTCGGCGACCGGCTCCTGGCCCGGCCCGTCCGCCGGGTCGTCGGCCCGCGTTTCGGCGCCGGGCTCCGGCAGCGGGCCCAGGTCCGTTCCCAGGGCCGGGGTGTCCCCGGCACCGGACTGCGGCTCCTGCGTCGCCCACGGCGCGGGCGCACCGCCCGGCAGCGTGGCCGGCGGGGTGCGGTCCGCGTACCAGCCGGCGGCCAGCGCGGAGGCGGAGAACTCGCCGGACTCCTCCGGGAGCTCGCCGTCGGCGACCGGGATCGTCCACTGTCCGGTGTGACCCGCGGCGGCCTCGGCGGGACCGCCAGACTCGGCGAAGTCCCACTGCCCGGTGGCGGCCGAGGCCCCGGGGTACTGGTCCGGGTACTCCCGGTCCGGATACTCCCGGTCCGGATACTCCCGGTCCGGATACTCCCGGTCCGGATACTCCTGGTCCGGGTACTCCTGGGATGCCTGCGGGCCGGGCTGCGAGTATCCGTACGGCGTCTGCTGCTGGTTCGGGTCCGGCCAGTGCACCGCGGCGGGGGCGGGCTCCGCACCGGGGTCCTGCGGCTCGGGCCGGCCGTGCTGGTCCGGCGTCTGGACGATCCAGCTGCCGGTGGCCGCCGGGTCGAGACCGGCGGCGGGGGTCAGCGGAAGAATCATCGGCGGCACGTACCCCTGGCCGGGTGCGGCCAGCGGCACGTTCGCCAGGTCCTCGGGCGGCAGGTGGACGAAGGCGGTCGCCTCGGCGTCGTACTCGCCGCCCTGCGGGGTCGGCTCCCAGCGTCCGCGCCGGTCGGTGCGGTCCTCGTTGCTCACGACAGTGCCCTCCCCAGCGCGCGTCGGGCCAGCGCGGCGACGGTGCGCCGCAGGTGCAGTACGGCGGGAGGCAGCGGTGGCGCCTCTCCCCCGTCGGCGGGTGGTGCCTGGTCCGGGATGCAGGCCGCGGCGACGTACTCGCCGAAGGCGGCCAGCGCGTCGGGGGCGAGGCCCCGTTCGCCGTCCCAGTCGATCAGTGAGGCGATCCAGCGCTCGGCCTCCAGCGGCCGCAGCGGCATCGGCGCGATGGCGCCGACCGCGCAGCGCACCCCGCGCCTGGCCGGGTCGAGCACGATCGCGACGGAGGCGGTGGCCCGGCCGGGGCCGGTGCGTCCGGTCGCCTTGAGGAAGACCTGCGGGGCGTGCAGCAGCGGAACCCGCACGAAACCGATCAGCTCGGCGGGCTCCAGCATCTCGCGGCCCGCCAGCAGGTGCGAGACCGGGATCTCGCGGCGCGCGCCACCGGGGCCCGCGATGACGAGCTCGGCCTCCAGGGCGGCGAGCACCGGCAGGGCGTCGCCGGTCGGTGCGGCGGTGGCGATGTTGCCGCCGAGCGTCCCGGCGTTACGGATCTGGGGCGGGCCGGCCGCGCGCGCGGACGCGGCGAGCGCGGGGATGAGGGCGGCGAAGTCGGGCCGCCCCATGCGTGCGTGGGTGAGACCGGCGCCCAGCAGGGCGTGGCCGTCCTGGTAGTGCCAGCCGCGGAGCTCGCTGATCCGGCCGAGGCCGACCAGTCCGGAGGGGCGCAGGAGCCCCTTGTTGACGGCCGCCATCAGGTCCGTGCCGCCTGCCACGGGGACGGCGGCGGGCATGGCGCCGAGTGCCGCCACGGCCTCGTCCAGCGAGGCAGGCAGCGTGACGGACTGCGTCGCCTGCGGTGCGTGCGTGGTCAACCCAGCTGCCCCTTCCCGGTGTCCCGGCTGTCCCGCCTGTTTCGCCGTACGGTACGTGCTCAAAGCCTGGACGTGGCAACTCTGGCACATCTTCGGACCGGCCCGACGCGAGGGTCCACGAAGGGTGTATCCGTCCCCGACCAGGGGAATGATCCCGTTTCGCACCTCTTCGGCACAGGGCGCGAATTGCCACTGTTCAACGCGCTTGTACGACTTGTCCGTTCCGGCGGGTGACGGCTCCCACGGGCGGTACTCGCGCGCGAACGGCACCGCCACCACGGTCCCAGGGACCGTGGTGGCGGCAACCGGAGCGCGTCCGGACTCACACGTTCGGGGGTGTTCCCTCGATCGGACGTCCGAGGACCCCGGGACGCCGCTGCCACGGCAACGGCCCGCCCGGCGGCCGGTAGTCGACGCCGAGCGCGTCAAGTCGCGCGTAGTGCGTGGCCATTCGGCGCTCGAAGTCCGCGAAGTCCCGGTCCGCGGGGGCCGGCAGGGCCGACCAGGCGACCTCGGCGAAGGCCGCGAGACGGGGGAAGACCTGGTAGTCGACCCGGGCCCGGTTCTGCATGACCTCGGTCCAGACGTTGGCCTGGGTGCCGAGGACATGACGCGCCGCCTCCTCGGAGAGAGCCGGCGGCACGGGTTCGAAGCGGTAGACGTCCTCCAGGGTGCGGACGTATCCGATGGGCATCGGCTCGTCGGGGCCGCCGTGCTGACGGTGGTCCAGATACACCTGCTGCTCCGGACACATCACGACGTCGTGCCCGGCCTCGGCCGCCGCGATGCCGCCCGCGTACCCGCGCCACGACGAGACGGCCGCGCCCTCGGCCAGCCCGCCCTCCAGGATCTCGTCCCAGCCGATGAGCCGGCGGCCGCGCGCGGTGAGCCAGGTGTCGAAGTGACGGATGAACCAGGACTGCAGCTCGTCCTCACCGGCGAGACCGAGTTCCTCGATGCGGGCCTGGACGGCCGGCGACTGCTTCCACTGGTCCTTGGGGCACTCGTCGCCGCCGACGTGGATGAACGGCGAGGTGTCCGCGGGGAAAAGCTCCAGCAGTTCCTCGAAGACGCCCTCGAAGAAGCGCAGGGTGTGGTCGGAGGGGGCGAGCACGTTCGGGGTGACACCCCAGTTGTCCCACACGGACAGCGCGGCGGTGTCGACGACGTCGGTGTTGCCCAGCTCCGGGTAGGCGCTGATGGCGGCCTGCGAGTGACCCGGGATGTCGATCTCGGGAACGACCCTGATGTGCCGCTCGGCGGCGTACGCCACGATCTCGCGGATGTCGTCCTGCGTGTAGTAACCACCGTACGGGGTCTCGTCCCAGAGCTCGGAGGCCCGGTGTCCGTACTTGGTACGCGAACGCCACGCACCCACCTCGGTCAGGCGCGGGTAGCGCTTGATCTCGACGCGCCAGCCCTGGTCGTCGGTGAGGTGGAAGTGGAAGACGTTCAGCTTGTGGGCGGCGAGGAGGTCGAGGTAGCGCAGGACGTCGTCCTTCGGCAGGAAGTGCCGTGACACGTCGAGCATCAGACCGCGCCAGCCGAAGCGCGGGCGGTCCTCGATGTCCGTGAACCCGAGAGCGGTCTCGGTGCGCCCGTCGACGGGCGCCCGGCGGAAGGCCTCGGGCCCCAGCAGCTGACGCAGCGTCTGCGCACCCCAGAAGACCCCGGCGGGGCTGCCGCCCGTGATCACGACGCTCTCGTCGGGCTGGGTGGTCAGCCGGTAGCCCTCGGACGCCAACGACGGGTCGACGCGCAGCCGGATGGCGCGCGCGGCCCCCTCGGCACCCGGTGCGAGCGGCAGCCCGAAGGCGGCTCCGAGCGTGGCACGCAGCCAGCGCTCGGTGCTCTCGGTTCCGGGCGCCGCCGCGATGGCGGTGGACGGGTCCAGGAGGAACCCGCACCGCCCTCGGTCACCGATACTCACGGGCGCCGGGATCAGTTCCATGCGCACATGCCCCTTTCGTTTGGTTCTGCACACCACGCAGGAGGATAGGTCCTGTCTGGAGTTCCGGCGCGGGAGAAGGAGCGGCGTCCGGTGCCGTCGGATCCAAGGCGGAGGAGGGAGTCGACGCGGAGCGTCGGCGACTGACGACAACGCGGAGGCGGCGGCACCGGACGCCGTGACGCCGCGGGGGAACTCCAGACAGGACCTGGGTCCATACCAAGAAGCCGACAAGTGGTCTCCACCACTCCGTGACCCACGGACGCAGCCCGTGCAACGCGCCGGTCCCGCACGCGGGAGAGCCCCCGGGGCACGCGACTGCGTGCCCCGGGGGCTCTCCCGGGCTGTTCCTCCGTACGGGCGGGACTACTTCTTGTCCTTGCCGCCCTTGCCCTTGTCCTTGTCGCCGCCGGCGCCCATGGACTCGTAGATCTCCTTGCACATGGGGCAGACCGGGTACTTCTTGGGGTCGCGCCCCGGTACCCAGACCTTGCCGCACAGTGCGACCACGGGGGTGCCCTCCAGGGCACTCGCCATGATCTTGTCCTTCTGAACGTAATGGGCGTAGCGCTCGTGGTCGCCGTCGCCGTTCGACACCTGGGGTGTCGGCTCCACGAGGGTTCCGGTGCCTGACCCGCGCTCGGGCTCAAGAGTGCTCATAACCGCCAAGCGTACTGAAAGCCCGGGCATCAGTTCAGCGAAGGGTCGTCCGGATACGTGGCGATCATGGCCAGTTCGCTGCGCTGGCGGCGCAGGACCGCCCGCCAGAGACTTTCCGGGCGGGGCGAGGAGACGTCGCCGGGTTCCGACTCCACGACGTACCACGCACCCTCGGACAGCTCCGCCTCGAGCTGGCCGGGGCCCCAGCCGGCGTAACCGGCGAAGATCCGCAGCGAGCCGAGGGCCGCGGCGAGCAACTCCGGGGGCGTCTCCAGGTCCACCAGGCCGATCGCCCCGTACACCCGGCGCCAGCCCAGGGGGCCCTCGTCGCCGGGGATCACCGCCACGCCGAGCGCGGAGTCGAGGGAGACCGGGCCGCCCTGGAAGACGACGTCGGGCTCGCCCGTCAGGCCGGCCCAGGACATCAGGATGTCACCGACGCCGACCGGGGTCGGGCGGTTGAGGACCACGCCGAGGGAGCCCTCCTCGTCGTGGTCGAGGAGCAGCACCACCGCGCGGTCGAAATTCGGGTCGGCGAGGGCGGGTGTGGCCACGAGCAGTCGCCCTGTGAGCGAGGACACCTCCGTCATGGCAGAAATGATCCCGCATCTTCGGCTTTCGCGGGGGCCAAGGGCTCGTCCGGCGGGCCAGGGTCGAACAGGGCGTGGCGTCCGGTGCGGTGCATCGCAAGGCGCAGAAATGCCCGCATAGCATAGCCATTCGGGCTTTTCGGCAACGCCGCGAGGTGCCGTGCCGGACGTCACGCCCCGACCCGGCCCGCCTGACGCGCCCCAAGTGACCCGGTCGTCGCCCTGGGTGCCCGAGCGCAGCTCAGGGCGCACGGGTGCACAAGGAGCGCACGGCCGGGCCGCCCATCCGGACGGTAACCCTCCGCAAGATCCGGGCAGCACAGCGTGTTGTGGCGGATTCATGACGTTCGTACTCCCCCCGTTCCCTTACGGAAGGGGGGTGCCGGGCCATTACCCTTTCGGTTGGCCCCCTGCCCGACCACTCCGGAACGCGAGATTCATGACCGGCACAGACGATGTCCTGCTTGTCCACGGCGGAACCCCGCTGGAGGGCGAGATCCGCGTCCGAGGCGCCAAGAACCTGGTGCCGAAGGCAATGGTCGCCGCGCTGCTCGGCAGCGGGCCCAGCCGGCTGCGCAACGTGCCCGACATCCGCGATGTGCGGGTCGTGCGCGGGCTGCTGCAGCTGCACGGCGTGACGGTCCGTCCGGGTGACGAACCGGGTGAGCTGATCCTCGACCCCACCCATGTCGAGAGCGCGAACGTCGCCGACATCGATGCCCACGCGGGCTCGTCGCGCATCCCGATCCTCTTCTGCGGCCCGCTGCTGCACCGGCTGGGCCACGCGTTCATCCCGGGGCTCGGCGGCTGCGACATCGGCGGCCGGCCGATCGACTTCCACTTCGACGTGCTGCGGCAGTTCGGCGCGACGATCGAGAAGCGGGCGGACGGCCAGTACCTGGAGGCCCCGCAGCGGCTGCGCGGCACCAAGATCCGGCTGCCGTACCCGTCGGTCGGCTCCACCGAGCAGGTGCTGCTGACCGCGGTGCTCGCCGAGGGTGTCACCGAGCTGTCCAACGCGGCCGTGGAGCCGGAGATCGAGGACCTCATCTGCGTACTGCAGAAGATGGGCGCGATCATCTCCATGGACACCGACCGGACCATCCGGATCACCGGTGTCGACCGGCTCGACGGGTACACCCACCGGGCCCTCCCGGACCGCCTGGAGGCCGCCTCCTGGGCGTCCGCCGCGCTGGCGACCGAGGGCAACATCTACGTGCGCGGCGCCCAGCAGCGCTCGATGATGACGTTCCTGAACACCTTCCGCCGGGTCGGCGGTGCCTTCGAGATCGACGACGAGGGCATCCGCTTCTGGCACCCGGGCGGCGCGCTGAACGCGATCGCGCTGGAGACGGACGTGCACCCCGGCTTCCAGACGGACTGGCAGCAGCCGCTGGTCGTGGCGCTGACGCAGGCCGCCGGTCTGTCGATCGTCCACGAGACGGTGTACGAGTCTCGGCTCGGCTTCACCTCGGCGCTCAACCAGATGGGCGCGCACATCCAGCTCTACCGCGAGTGCCTGGGCGGCAGCGACTGCCGCTTCGGCCAGCGCAACTTCCTGCACTCCGCGGTCGTCTCCGGGCCGACGAAGCTGCAGGGCGCGGATCTGGTCATCCCGGACCTGCGCGGCGGTTTCTCGTACCTGATCGCCGCCCTGGCGGCCCAGGGGACGTCCCGGGTGCACGGGATCGACCTGATCAACCGCGGCTACGAGAACTTCATGGACAAGCTGGAGAAGCTCGGCGCGAAGGTGGAGCTGCCGGGCGGCTCACTGGTCTGAGGAGGGGTTCCCGGGGGCCCGCGCCCCCGGGAACGCCCCTCCAGGGGCTCAGAACGGCGTCAGAAGGGCGTTCTGCGGCCCGCACGCCGAAGGGCGGCCACCCTGGTCGGGGTGACCGCCCTTCGTCGTGCTCAGGGGTGTTACTTACCCTTGGCGGCTTCCTTGAGCTTCGAGCCCGCGGAGACCTTCACGCTGTAGCCGGCCGGGATGTTGATCGGGTCGCCGGTCTGCGGGTTACGAGCGGTGCGAGCGGCACGGTGAGTGCGCTCGAAGGTCAGGAAACCGGGGATGGTGACCTTCTCGTCGCCCTTGGCGACGATCTCACCGACGGTCTCGGCGAGCGCGGCCAGCACGGCGTCGGCGTCCTTGCGAGTCACCTCGGCACGGTCGGCCAGGGCGGCCACCAGCTCACTGCGGTTCATGTTGTTACTCCCGTGTTCTTCTTGCCTGTGAGGCGTGAGATCGAAGCCGATGCTGCCAGGGCCCTCGGACAGTCCCCGGACCCGGGTCCGAATTTTTGAGACCTTCGCGCCCCGTGGGGTCTCCCCCGGACGAAGTCCTTGGGAAAGCATCCTGCCCCCACCTGCGGCGGGAAAGCCAATCCGGCACCCTCCGGAGTCACACGAAAAGCACCACTGCCTCGTCGTGGTGACGTTCCGTCGACTCCCCAAAAGCGGTCCGCACCTGATGCGGGGCTCTGCGGGACGCGTCGCCCGCCCACCCTAAAGGGGCGTTTGGGGCGCCGCGACCCGCGACGCGCCGGACATCAGACCGACGTGGGGCCCGTCACAGCGTCGCCGGCCGCCTTCGCGGCGTCCCGGACCGCTCCCGCGACCGCTCCGGCGACCCTGTCGTTGAAGACCGACGGGATGATGTAGTTCGCGTTCAGCTCGTCCTCGGCGACGACGTCCGCGAGGGCGCGCGCGGCGGCGAGCATCATCTCCGTGTTGACGGCGCGGGACTGAGCGTCCAGCAGGCCGCGGAAGACGCCGGGGAAGACCAGGACGTTGTTGATCTGGTTGGGGAAGTCCGAACGGCCGGTGGCCACAACTGCCGCCGTCAGGCGTGCGATCGCCGGGTCGACCTCGGGGTCCGGGTTCGCAAGCGCGAACACGATCGCGTCCTCGGCCATGGCGGCGACGTCGTCGCCGTCCAGGACGTTCGGGGCCGAGACGCCGATGAAGACGTCGGCGCCCACGACGGCCTGCTTGAGGGTGCCCGTGACGGACTCCGGGTTGGTGTTGTCGGCGATCCAGCGCAGCGGCGAGTCGGCGTGGGCGGAGACCAGGTCCTCGCGGCCGGCGTGCACCACTCCGTGGATGTCGGCGACGACCGCGTGCTTGACGCCCGCGGCGATGAGCAGCTTCAGAATGGCCGTGCCGGCCGCTCCGGCGCCGGACATGACGACCCGTACGTCACCGATGCCCTTGCCCACCACGCGCAGCGCGTTGGTCAGGGAGGCCAGGACGACGATGGCGGTGCCGTGCTGGTCGTCGTGGAAGACGGGGATGTCGAGGGCCTCGCGCAGCCGTGCCTCGATCTCGAAGCAGCGCGGCGCGGAGATGTCCTCCAGGTTGATGCCCGCGAAGCCGGGGGCGATCGCCTTGACGATCGCGACGATCTCGTCGGCATCCTGGGTGTCCAGGCAGATCGGCCAGGCGTCGATGCCGGCGAAGCGCTTGAAGAGCGCCGCCTTGCCCTCCATCACGGGGAGGGCGGCCATCGGGCCGATGTTGCCGAGGCCGAGCACCGCGGAGCCGTCCGTCACGACTGCGACGGAGTTGCGCTTGATGGTGAGGCGCCGGGCGTCCTCGGGGTTCTCGGCGATCGCCATGCAGACCCGGGCCACGCCCGGGGTGTAGATCATCGAGAGGTCGTCACGGTTGCGGATGGGATGCTTCGACGCCATCTCGATCTTGCCGCCGAGGTGCATCAGGAACGTACGGTCGGAGACCTTGCCGAGGACGACGCCCTCGATGTCCCGCAGACCTTCGACGATCTCGTCCGCGTGCGAGGTGGAGGAAGCGGCGATCGTGACGTCGATCCGCAGCTTCTCGTGGCCGGAAGCGGTCACGTCGAGGCCGGTGACCGAGCCACCGGAGGACTCCACGGCCGTGGTCAGCTGGGAGACCGCTGTGCCGCTCGCGGGCACCTCCAGCCTGACCGTCATCGAGTACGAGACGCTGGGCGCCGTTGCCATGGCCGAGTCCTTCGCTTTCCTCAGAGCGGCCGTCCGTCGGGGCGGCTTCGCGGGGCTGGGCACGCACTCCGGGGCCGGACGCTCTTAGCTTCATTGCTACGCATGGCCGGAACTGTTGCTCCGGACACGCCTGACCGATATTCGCACCTACCGACGAGTAGCCGGTAATGACTGCCACGCTTCGGAAAGTATTTTCCACCATACGAGATATGAAGGCTCCAGCGGAACCCTGCCAGGGGCCGGAAACAGAAACAGGCCCGCGCCACCGGAGGGTGACGCGGGCCTGTCTTCTTCAGTTGAGCGGCACCGACCCGCCATGCTCGCCTCGCGGCAAGTGGTCGCTCGAAGCGACGAAGGTTGGGCCCGGGGGCTTGGATCGAGCCGGTGCCGACTCCAGGCTAACAAAGACCCCGGAGAAGTGATTCCCCCAGCGCGGGTTGACCGAAAAAAGGCTCCCGCGCCGGGCCCCGTCAGTCCCTGAGCAGGTCCGGCACCCCGTCCTCGTCGGGCAGGTCCCGCTCCCCCGCGACGACCGTGAGCTGCTGGGTCGCCCGGGTCAGCGCCACGTACAGCACCCGCAGCCCCGCCGGGGACTCGTCCGCGATCTCCGCGGGCGAGACGACCACCGTGGCGTCGTACTCCAGGCCCTTCGCCTCCAGGCTGCCCAGCGCCACCACGCGCTCGCCGAGCTCCGCGAGCCAGCCACGGGCCTGCGCCCGCCGGTTCATCGCGACGACGACGCCGACCGTGCCGTCCACCTCGCCGAGCAGCCGCCGGGCCTCCTCGCGCACGGTGCCGGCCAGATCGCCGTCCCGCACGGTCTCGAAGCGCGGCCGCACGCCCGTGGAGCGGACCGCGGCCGGGGACTCCATGCCCGGCATCGCGAGCGCCAGGACCTTGGCGGCGAGCTCGGCGATCTCCGCCGGGTTGCGGTAGTTGACGGTCAGCGTGAAGTTGCGGCGCGGACGGCTGCCCAGCGCCTCGTCACGGGCCGCCGACGCCTCGTCCGGATCGGACCAGGAGGACTGCGCCGGGTCGCCGACGATCGTCCACGTGGCGTGCCGGCCGCGGCGGCCGACCATGCGCCACTGCATGGGCGTGAGGTCCTGCGCCTCGTCGACGATGACGTGCGCGTACTCCGTGCGCTCCGCCGCGAGCCGCTCGGCCCGCTCCCACTGGGTCTCCTCGCGCTGCGGCATCAGCTCCTCCAGACCGGTGAGCTGGTCCAGCGGATCGAACTCCCGCTTGCGCTTGGGCCGGTTCGGGGCGCCGAGCAGCGTCTGCAGCTCGTCGAGGATCGCCACGTCGTGGACGGAGAGCGGCCCCCGGCCCTCGGCGTCCAGGCGCTTCAGGGAGCGGGCGAACCGGCGCACCTCGCCCTGGTTGAGGGTGCGGCGCGCCCAGCGGGCCAGGCGCTTCTCGTCGGCCATGGCCGCGAGCACCCCGCGCGGGGTGAGCTCGGGCCACCACGCGTTCAGGAACTCGATGAACGGCGTCTCGGTGGAGACGTCCTCGTCGAACGACGAGCGCAGCTCCGCCGCGAGCTCCTGGTCGGTGTAGCGCCCCCGGCCCGACGACCTGTTCCACAGCGCGTCGAGCAGCAGCTTGCGGGCGCGCGGGCGCAGCAGGTTGACGGGTGCGGTGCCGCTGAGCACGTTGTTGCGGATGCGCCGCAGCTCGTCCTCGTACAGCTCGACCCGGGCGCCGAAGGCCACCACCCTGAGCCGGGTGGGGGTGCCGGGGTCCTGAGAGGCCTCGTCGGCCTCCCCGAACGCCAGCTGGCCCTCCTGGCCCGCCGGGCGGGGCACAGGCTGTTCCAGGGCCCCGCGAGCTGCCTTGCGCAGCACGTGGAGCATCCGCGAGGAGCCCTTGATCCGCGCGACGGCCGGTTCGTCGTACGTGGTGGCACCCTCGGTGCCGGCCGCCTCGTCGGACAGCGAGCCGACCGCACGGATCGCGACCTGGCCCTCCTCGCCGAGCGAGGGCAGCACGCCTTCGGTGTACGCGACCAGCAGCGGCGTCGGCGAGACGACGAGGATGCCGCCCGCGTACCGCCGCCGGTCCTGGTAGAGCAGGTACGCGGCACGGTGCAGGGCGACCGCGGTCTTGCCGGTGCCGGGACCGCCGGAGACCTCGGTGACCGAGGCGGCGGGCGCCCGGATCACCAGGTCCTGCTCGGCCTGGATCGAGGAGACGATGTCCCGCATGGTGTGGCTGCGGGCCTGCCCGAGCGCCGCCATCAGCGCGCCGTCCCCGATGACGGGGAGCGTGGCGCCGCCCAGGTACGCGGTCAGCTCCGGACGCATCAGGTCGTCCTCGACCCCGAGGACCCGGCGGCCCTTGGAGCGGATGACCCGGCGGCGTACGACCCGGCCCGGTTCCTTCGGCGTCGAGCGGTAGAACGGTGCGGCCGCCGGGGCGCGCCAGTCGATGACCAGCGGCGCGTAGTCGGAGTCGAGGACCCCGATCCGGCCGATGTGCAGCGTCTCGGCGATATCCGCGGTGCCGTCCTCCCGTACGACGTCGTCGGCGGGTTCGACGGAGGTGAACGCCCCGTCCGGGCCGCGCTCACCGTCCTTGCCGAGCAGCAGGTCGATCCTTCCGAAGAGGAAGTCCTCGAACTCGCTGTTCAGCCGGTTGAGGTGGATTCCGGCGCGGAACACCTGGGCGTCACGTTCGGCGAGCGCTCCCGGTGTACCCACCTGGCCGCGCTTGACGGCGTCCTTCATGAGAAATTCCGCCTCGTGGATCTTCTCCTCGAGGCGGTGGTAAACACGGTCGAGATGTTCCTGCTCGACACCGATTTCCCGGTCCCGCATCGAATCGACAGCGGCATCCTGCGCGGCCACCGAGGCCCCCTTCTGACGTGCATTGGGCAGCCGTCAACCCTATGCGAAGGGGGGCCTTCGCGCACCTGCCGCAAGCATCGGTCTTGCGCGCCGGGATATCGATTGCGTGTCGGAGGCCCGGTGGGCGCCCCGCACGGTCCTCAGACGCCGACGCTCACCAGCCGTTCGCCGTCGAACGTACGTACCTCGAAGTGGTCGATGTCGGCCCGGTCCATAGCCGCCCCGCCGTGGACGTAGAGCGGGTACCGGGCGGTGGGGTGGGTGGAGTCCGCGATGCCGTATCCCCACTTCGGTACGGACCAGGAGGTGACGACCTCTTCCTCGCCGGTCTTCGAGACGGCGACCAGCCGGCACTTCTGCGGGCCCTTCACGTTCTTCAGTTCGAGGACGGTGTGCGTGCCCCATGCCTTCGGCTCCATGCCGACCGTGGCGTCGACCGCGGTGACCGGATCGGTGGCCTGCGCCTTCTCCTTCATGTGGTGGAAGAAGGCGTCCTCGGCGGGGCTGGTGGGGTGAGGGTCGGCCGCCTCCACACTGCTCGTGCCGCCGCCGGTGGCCACGACCGCGACCACCGGGCCTCCGATGATCAGCGCCGCTGCCGCCGCCACCAGATACCTGCCTCGCCGGGTGCGCCGGGCGCGTTTGGCCGCCACCTCGTCGACCAGCGCGCCGAGCACCCGGGGCGCGGGCGGCGCCGGCACGTGCGGGGCCGGGCGGGCGCCCGGCACGGCGGCCGGGGACTCTGCGAGCATCGCGAGCATCGGCTCCAGGCCGGCGAACTCGTCCAGGTGGGCGGCGCAGCGGGCGCAGCCGGCCAGATGCGCCTCGAAGGCGGCGGCCTCGGCGCCGTCCAGGATGCCGAGGACGTAGGCCCCCGCCGCGTCGTGCCCTGCCTCGTCCCCGGGGCTGCCGGGGACGGCGAAGGGGCCGATGGGGCCGGAGGGGCCGGCCGGCCGGGGCTCGAAGGGCTCCCACTCGTGGTCGCTCATGCCGTGATCCCCCTCTCCTCGAGTGCGAGCTTCATCGAACGCAGTGCGTAGAAGACCCGGGACCGCACCGTGCCACTGGGTATCCCGAGCACCTCGGCCGCCTCGTTGACCGTGCGGCCCTTGAAGTAGGTCTCGATCAATGCTTCCCGGTGGGCCGGGGTCAAATCGTCGAGCGCGTCGGAGAGCGTCATCAGCCACAGCGCCTTGTCGATCTCGTCCTCCGCGGGAATGACCTCCAGTGGCGACGGGTCGACCTCGTGCGGCCGGGCCTGCCGGCTGCGGTGGCCATCGATGACGATGCGCCGGGCGACCGTCACCAGCCAGGGCCGGACGGAACCGGTGGCCCTGTTGAGCGAACCGGCGTTCTTCCAGGCACGGATGAGCGTCTCCTGCACCACGTCCTCGGCGCGCTGTCGGTCGCCGGCGACGAGGCGGAGTACGTACGCGAGCAGAGGTCCGGCGTGTTCGCGGTAGAGCGCCCGCATCAGCTCCTCGTCGGGGACGGCGGAGGGGGACGGGGACGGCCCACTGCGATGCCGGGCCCTGTGCGGACGGTCATCGGCCACGGCCGCATCCTTGCGCACCCGAACCTCCCGGTCGAGACCCTGTTGAGCTCCTTGGCCATCGATACGGGGATGCCGGGCGATCCATTCAACGCGCGTCCAAGATTCTTTACGGATCCGGGGCGCCGCGGTCCGCTGCGGCGCCGGCCGGGTCCGTGTGGCGCCGCCGGTGCCGGGCGACCCGTTCACGGTTGCCGCAGACCTCGCTGGAGCACCAGCGCCGGCGCCGGCCGCGGGAGGTGTCCAGGTAGACGCGGCGGCAGTGGTCGCCCTCGCAGCGGCGCAGCCCGGCCAGGGCGACCGGATCGGTGAGGAGTTCCACGGCGTCCCGCGCCACGGCGGCCAGCAGCGCCCCGCAGCCGGGCTCGGCGCTCAGGCCGCGCACCAGGGCTCCGTTCCCGGCGCGCACGGCGCACAGACCGGGCGGAGAGCCGGCCGCGAGCGCGTTGACGCGCTCCAGGGCGCCGGCCGCGTCCCGCCCGCCGAGCTGTGCGGTCAGCAGCCCGTCCACGGCGCTCCTGAGCTGCCGGAACCGCACGAGCCAGTGGTCGTCCACGACGTCGAGCCGGGTGCCCCGGGGCACGGCCCCGGCGGCCACCAGCCAGTCGGCGAGCCCCTCGGGCCGGTCCAGCGGGTCGGCGGTGCCCGGGTTCCCGGCCCCTGTCGCGACGAGGTCCAGGCAGAGCCGCCCGGAGTCGAACCGCCAGTCGTACGAGCCCTTGCGAGTCGCCATGCGCATGCCACCGCCTCGGGTCCGGTCGACGTCCCCACCAGAGTGCCCCGCGCGCCCCCCGGCCGTAACCCCTGCCGCGTGGGCGGCGGCAACTCCCCTCATACGATGGGCCGATGAACGACCACGCGCGGGGTACCCGCCTCCGAACCGGCTCCCTGGTGCTCCGCCCCTGGCTGCCGGGCGACATCACGTTCCTTCTGGACGCGTACCGCGACCCGGCGATCCAGGCCGGGTCGCGCGCCCCGGTGGCGGACGGGGCGGCGGCGGAGCGCTGGCTGCGGGACCAGGAGGAGGGCCGGGCGTCCGGGCTGCGCCACAGCTTCGCCGTGGTGGACACGGCGCTCGGGGACGGGCCGGCCGGAAACGTCGTCCTGGTGCGCCCCGCACCGGGTTCGGCCGCGGCCGAGGTCGGTTACTGGACGGCGGCGCCCGCCCGCGGCCGCGGCATCGCCCCGCAGGCCCTCGCAGCGCTCACCGACTGGGCGTTCACGGTGTTCGCCGCGGACGGACTCGTCACGCTGGACCTGCTGCACCAGGTGGACAACGAGGCGTCGTGCCGGGTGGCGGAGAAGGCCGGGTACGGCTTCGCGGAGGTGCTGCCCGCGCACCCGCCGTGGCCGCTCGAAGGCCACCGCCACGAGCGCCGGGCGGCCGGCCCCGGGCGCTGACGGCGCGGAGTCCCTCAGGCTCCGTTCACCGGGCCGTCGTGCAGGATGCGCTGGAAGAGCCGGTGGTCGCGCCATGCGCCGTCGATGTGGAGGTAGCGCGGGGCCACACCGAACTCCTCGAAGCCGCACTTGGTGAGCACCCGCTGCGACGCCGCGTTGTCCAGCACCGTCCCGGCCTCGACCCGGTGCAACCGGAGCTCGTCCCGGGCCAGTTCGCAGATCAGCCGCACCGCGGCGGTGGCCAGCCCGCGCCCCGCGAAGTCCACGTCCACCCAGTAGCCGAGGGTGGCGCTGCGAAACGGCCCGAGCACCATGCCGTTGAGGGTGAACGCGCCGATCGCCCGGTCCTGCCCGTCGCAGAGCGCCCAGGGCATCGCGCGCCCCCCGGCACGGTCCGCCAGCGCACCGGCCAGCCGCTCGCGCTGCCCCTCCTCGGTGTAGAAGGCGTCGGGCCGCACGGGCTCCCAGGGCTGCATGTACGTACGGCTGCGGGTCAGGGATTCCGCGAGGGGACCGGCGTCGGCCATGGCGACGGGCCGGAGCCGTATCTCCGCGTCGATCCGGTGGATGTCATCGATCATCCCCGCACGCTATCCCGGCGCGCGGGACGCTCCTCAGGAGTCGGCGTACTTGGCGTCGGACGCCGGGTCCAGGGCCAGCCGGTAACCGCGTTTGACGACCGTCTGGATCAGCCGGGGCTCCCCGAGCGCGGTGCGCAGCCGGGCCATCGCCGTCTCCACCGCGTGCTCGTCCGTACCGCTGCCGGGCAGGGCGCGCAGCAGATCGGCGCGGGCCACCACCCAGCCCGGCCTGCGGGCCAGGGTGTGCAGCAGGGCCATGCCGGCGGGCGGCACCGCGCGCAGTTCGTCGTCGACCAGGACGGCGTGGCCGCGGATCTCGACCCGGTGCCCGGCGACCGGCAGGGTCCGTGCGCGGGCGGGCAGTTCGCGGCAGATCAGCTGGACGAGCGGGCCGAGCCGGAAGCGCTCCGGCTGGACGGTGTCGATGCCGCGGTCCTGCAACGGGAGTGCGGTGACCGGTCCGACGCAGGCCGAGAGCACGTCCCCCTGGAGGGCGACCGTCAGCTCGGTCAGCAGCCCGCGTTCCCCGGCCCGGCGCAGCAGGGAGACCGCGGCCGGGGCGCTGGTGAAGGTGAGCGCGTCGAGGCCGCCCGCGACGGTGATGTCGATGAGCCGGTCGAGGGGGGCGATGTCCTCGGGCGGCATCCAGCGGTAGACGGGAACGCCGACGACCTCGCCGCCGGCCGCGCGCAGCGACTCCACGAAGCCCGGGAGGGGTTCGCCGTGCAGTTGGAGGGCGATGCGGCGGCCCTCGACGCCCTCCTCCAGGAGCCGCTCCAGCACCTCCGCCATGGATTCGGACGCCGGTGACCACGTCTCGGTCAGCCCGGCGGCACGGACCGCGCCCTTGACCTTGGGTCCGCGGGCCAGCAGTTCGACCCCGCGCAGGGTGTCCAGCAGCTGTTCCCCGATGCCCCAGCCGTCGGCGGCCTCGATCCAGCCGCGGAAGCCGATCGCCGTGGTCGCGAGGACCACGTCGGGGACGTCGTCGATGAGTTCCTTGGTGGCGGCGAGCAGTTCGCTGTCGTCGGCGAGCGGCACGATCCGCAGGGCGGCTGCGTGCACCACGGTGGCGCCCCGCCGCCGCAGCAGGGTGGAGAGCTCGTCCGCCCGGCGCGCGGCGGTGACACCGACCGTGAAGCCCGCGAGGGGCCCGTGCTGTTCGTCGTCGCGCATATGGTCTACCCGGCTCTCGTCCCGCTGCTGATCGATGGTGCGGAGGTCCGAGCCTGCCAACGAAGCGTGACAGGCTCGGTTCACCCGTATTTCCCGCCCGTTACGTCACCCGACATCGATAGGGCCTTTCGTTTGGATCATGCCGGACCCCGCGAGCCCGGCATGATCCAAACGGAAGGCCCTAGGTCATCATCACACTTCGGCGTAGCTGAGCTGGGGCTTCGCCGGGACGGCCGCGGTGCGGCGAAGGTATACCGCCCAGGTGAGCGCGAAGCACACCCCGTAGAAGACGAGGAAGGACCAGAAGGCCGCCGTTCCGGAGCCCGAGGTCTGGAAGGACTGCCGGAAGGCGAGGTTGATGGCGAGCCCCCCGAGCGCCCCGACCGCGCCGATGAGCCCCATCGCCGCCCCGGACAGCCGCCGCCCCCGGGCCGCCGCCTCCTCGCCGCGCAGCCCCTGGGCGATCGCCTTGGCGTGGAAGATGCCCGGGATCATCTTGTACGTCGATCCGTTGCCGAGCCCCGTGAGGACGAACAGGGCGGTGAAGCCGACGAGGAACACGGTGAGCGATTCGATGCCGGAGGCGTATACGACCACGCCGGTCGCGACGGCCATGGCGGCGAAGTTCGCCAAGGTGATCCGGGCGCCGCCGTACCGGTCGGCCAGCAGGCCGCCGGCCGGCCTGATGAGCGAGCCCAGCAGCGGACCGACGAAGGTGAGCGAGGCGGCCTGCAGCGGGGTCCGGCCGAACTGGGTCTGCAGGACGAGCCCGAAGGCGAAGCTGTAGCCGATGAACGAGCCGAAGGTGCCGATGTAGAGCACCGCCATGATCCAGGTGTGCGGGTCGCGCACGGCGTCCTTCGCGGCCCCGGTGTCGTTCTGCACGGGTGCCAGGTTGTCCATGAAGTACGCGGCGCACAGCCCGGCGACGACGATCAGCGGGATGTACGCGCCGAGCACGATCCGCGGGTGCATGGCGCCCGCGGTCCCGATCACGAGCAGCCCGGCGAGCTGCACCACGGGCACCCCGATGTTGCCGCCGCCCGCGTTCAGTCCGAGCGCCCAGCCCTTCTTGCGCAGCGGGAAGAAGGCGTTGATGTTCGTCATCGACGAGGCGAAGTTGCCGCCGCCGATGCCGGTCAGCGCGGCCACGGCCACGAAGGTCGTGTACGAGGTCCCCGGCTCCATCACCATGAAGGCGGCGACCGTCGGCACCAGCAGGGTGAACGCGCTGAACACGGTCCAGTTCCGGCCACCGAACCGGGCGACGGCGAAGGTGTACGGCACCCGCACGAGGGCCCCGACCAGCGTCGCGGTGGAGATCAGGAAGAACTTCCCGGCGGGGTCCACCCCGTACTCCGGCCCCATGAACAGGACCATCACCGACCACAGGGTCCAGATCGAGAACCCGATGTGCTCGGAGAGTACGGAGAACCAGAGGTTCCTGCGGGCGATGCGCTCGCCCTTCTCCCGCCAGAACGTCTCGTCCTCGGGTTCCCAGTGCTCGATCCAACGGCCGGCCATGACGCGCCTCCACGGGTGGTCGGGGTGTTGTCCCCGACGCTAGGGTCGGTTCGGAGGATCAGGGCCGGGGCGGCGGCGCCTGGTACGGCACCTCGCCGCGTTACCGAAACGCCCGGATAGCTCCGCTATCAGGACGCTCCGGCGCCTTGCGATGGGCCGCACCAGACGCCGCCGCCTATCCGACCCTGATCCTCCGAACCGACCCTAGAGAGCGCGCGTTTCGGTGTGGTGCCGTGAGGTGACCGGTGCGCAACCTTGCTCTCACCGGGCCCGGGCCGGCCCGGTGAGACGGTGGTTCAGCGCCGGCGCGAACCCTCCGGCACGACGGCCGCACGGCCTTCCGCGCCGCGCTTGCGCCCCTGCCCGTTGGGCCAGAGCCGCGGGGGGCGCTTGGCCGCGACGTCCTCGACCCACCCGACGGTGATGATCATCAGTCCTATCAGGGGCCAGATGAGAATCAGCACCAGAGTGTTGTACGAAGCGTCGATGTAGGTGCCGAGGTGGTCGCCGACCCACGGCACGTTCCACAGCTGGTCGATGAGCGGGAAGGCGGCCATCAGCAGCAGGTTGTGCCAGAGGTAGATGGTCACGGCCCGGTTGTTGGCCAGGGTGACCAGGCTGTCCCAGCCGGCCAGCCGGCCCGGCAGCTGCCGCCAGGAGGGCGCGTACTGGAGGAGGATGACGCAGAAGCCGAGCGACCAGGTGGCCTGGGCGAGCGGGATCTCGTCGAGGTTCCAGCCCTCCTCGGTGAGGTGCCCGGAGGCCCACCAGAGCGCGAAGGCCATGAGGAACGCCGCGAGGGAGACCGTGAGGTAGCGCGGAACGGTCCGCAGCAGCCCGTCGTTGTGCGCGAAGCCGAGAATCCAGCACGAGCCGAACACGGCGAAGTCGACCAGCCCCTCCCCCGCCGTGCCCGGCACGGTGACCAGCCCGGTGCCGATGACGGCGGTGAGACCGATCGGGGCGAGCAGGGTCACCCAGGGAAGCCTGCGGAAGGCTTTCAGCAGAAGCGGTGAGGCCAGGACGAACCACAGGTACGCGCGGATGTACCAGAGCGGCCCCATCGCCTGCTCGGCCCAGGAGGTCTCCAGGAAGCCGCCCTCGGAACCGTTCTCCCACGGGAAGGGGGGCGTACCGACCGGGAGCAGGTAGCAGCCCAGCTTGAGGAACCACCAGATGCCCTCGTCCCGGACCGGCTTCCAGCCGAGCAGGAAGACCACCGGTACGACGACGGCGAGGAACGCCCACATCGGCGGAAGCAGTCGCCGCAGCCGGCCGCGGACGACGCTCCACGCGGGCCGCGCCAGCGACCGGGCCATCAGCGAACCGGCCAGGGCGAACATGACGCCCATGGAGGGGAACAGGACGGTCAGCCAGGCCCAGCCGAAGAGGTGGAAGACGACGACGCGGACGAGCGCCACCGCACGCAGCAGGTCGAGATAGCGGTCCCGGCCCGGCTTCGTCGCGGCGGCCGGCGCGGCTTCCGGCTCCGGCGCGGGGGCGGGGGCGGGGACCTGTGTCCAGGGTGTGGGCCCGGACAGCGGTGCCCCGTGCTGCGGCTGCACCGGGAACGGCACCGTGTGCGGCTCCCGGGGCGGCTGCTGCGGGTACGCCGAGGGGTAGGTCATGCGACGGGCCTCCGGTCGTTGCTGCGCCGGCCCTGGCTCGGCATCGCACGGGGCGCCTCCACGGCCCCCGTGCGGCGCAGCTTCTGCCAGCGGAGCCGGCCGCCGGTGAGAGCGGTGATCCACGACTGGAGCAGCACCACGTACATGAGCTGCCGGTAGAGGACCTGCTGGAGGGGCAGCGAGAGCAGATGGGTCATGCGCTCCCGGTCGAGCCGGAAGGCGTACGCGGCGCAGACGGCCTGCACCGCGAGGACGCCGAGCCAGGCGACGACCGTCTGCTCGGTGGGGCCGAAGACGAGCCCGTACAGCAGGAAGACGTCGATGAGCGGGGCGAGCAGCGGGGCGACGACCATGAACAGGGCGACGAACGGCAGCCCGACGCGTCCGAAACGGCCGGACGGGCCGCGTTCGATCACCGAGCGGCGGTGCTTCCAGATGGCCTGCATCGTGCCGTACGACCACCGGTAGCGCTGCGACCAGAGCTGTTGCACGGACTCCGGCGCCTCGGTCCAGGCACGGGCGTTCTCCGCGTACACGACGCGCCAGCCGTCCCGGTGCAGGGCCATCGTGACGTCGGTGTCCTCGGCGAGGGTGTCCTCGCTCATGCCGCCGATCCGGTTCAGCGCGTCGCGGCGGAACGCCCCGACCGCGCCGGGGATGGTGGGCATGCAGCGCAGCATGTCGTACATGCGGCGGTCGAGGTTGAAGCCCATCACGTACTCGATGTGCTGCCAGGCGCCGATCAGCGAGTCACGGTTGCCGACCTTGGCGTTTCCGGCGACGGCCCCGACCCGGGGGTCGGCGAAGGGCTGCACCAGCTCGCGGACGGTGGACGGCTCGAAGACCGTGTCGCCGTCCATCATCACGATGATGTCGTGACGGGCGTGCGCGATGCCGTTGTTCAGGGCGGCGGGCTTCCCGGCGTTGCGCTGGCGCACCACCCGGACGCCCGGCAGTCGCATCCTGTCGACGAGGTCCGCGGTGCCGTCCGTGGAGCCGTCGTCGATGACGATGACCTCGAGCGGGTAGTCGCTCGCCACCAGCGAGCGGACCGTGTTGGCGATGCACTTGCTCTCGTTGTACGCGGGCACCAGGACGGACACCGGGCGGGTGAGCGGCTCGCCCCAGTTGAAGTCCCTCTTGCGGACCCGGCGGGCGTGCGCGAAGGACAGCAGCAGCATCAGGCCGAAACGGGCCAGGACCAGCACGCCGATGACGGCGAGACCGACCACCAGCACATCGGTGATGTGCTCGGAGACCTCCACGGCGGAGACGAACGCCTTGCCCTTCCAGAGCGCGTACCCGGTGACCGGGGTGTGTGCGCTGGGGGCGCCGAGCGCGTCGGTGAGGTTGGCGAACTCGTACCCCTTGTCCTGCATCTTGGGCAGGAAGTGGCCGAGCGCGGCCACGGTCTGGGACCGGTCGCCCCCCGAGTCGTGCATCAGGACGATGGCACCCTTGCCGCCCTTCGGGGTGGCGTTCTTGCTGATGACGCCGACGCCCGGCCGCTTCCAGTCCTCGCTGTCGGTGTTGTTGACGACGGTGAGGTAGCCGCGGCTGCCGACGTACTGGGTGACCGGCCAGGACTTGTCGTCCATGGCGTCGGCGAACGAGGAGTAGGGCGGCCGGAACAGCGAGGTGCGGATGCCGGCCGCGCCTGCCAGCACCAGCTGGTTCTGGGACAGCTCCCAGTCGATGCGGCTGGTGGACTGGTAGGAGAGGTCGGGGTGGTTGAAGGTGTGCAGCCCGACCTCGTGCCCCTCCTTGACCATGCGCTCCACCAGATCGGGGTAGCGCGAGGCCATGGTGCCGGTGACGAAGAAGACGGCGTGGGCGTTGTACTCCTTGAGCTTGTCGAGCACGCGCGGGGTCCACACCGGGTCGGGGCCGTCGTCGAAGGTCAGCACGATCCGGTGATCGGGGATCCGGAGCGTCTTCGCGGGCTCGGTGGCGCTGCGCGCGTCGATGACCGGACCGCCCTCCAGCACCTGCTCGGGCACCTGGTCGGTGGCCGCCGGTGGCTGGATCCGGTGGTCGGCGAGGATCTCGCTGTGCACGTAGCCGCGCAGCATCAACATGGCGAGCAGGGCAACGAGGAGCATGAACGGCAGCATGTAGCGCATGGGAAGTCTGCGCCGCCGTGTCTGCTTCTTACGGTTGTGCCTGACCCGCGGGGCGGGGGTGGTCATTCAGCTGGCGCCTTCTTGCTCTTGCACAGGAGGATCCGGTGTGCTGGCGGTCGAGCTCACGGGGTCCGGGGGTGTGGACACCGGATCGGCGCTCGGTGTCCAGGGTTCGGCGGCCGCTGCCGAGGCGGACGTCTCGCCGCCCGGCTCGTCGCCGGCGGTGCTCGATCCCGTTCCGGAATGCTGGGCGGACGGGAAGGCGGCGGGGGCCGAGGCGGACGATCCGGCACCGGGCGACGAGGAGCTTCCGGCACCGGCGGCGGCGCCTGCGGGGACGACCGTGCTCCCTCCGGACTGCGGGGTCGCGGACGGCGAGGTGCCGGGCGCCGTACCGGGTGACACCTGGGTTCCCGGGGTCTGACCCGGCGTGGCCGGCGTCTGTACCTCTTCCGTCGTGCGGTGCTCCTCCTGGCCGGAGAGCGGCAGGAAGGGTGCGCTGGAGTTGCCTCCGAGCAGGGCGACGACGAGCGTCACCGCGTACCCGAGACAGATCGCGGCCAGGACCCAGCCGAGCCGCCGGAGCGACTTGCTGCGCCGGCCGCTCTCGTCGACGAAGACAGGGCCTTCGGAGCCATCCGGAGCGGTGGGTTCCGGGAGCAGCTCGGAGAGCTGTCGTCCCAGTCCGTCGAGCTGGATGGTGACTTCGTTCGGCTCGTGGGTGTGACCCGCACGGGCACCTTCACGCCAAGTTTCCACTGCTGTACGCACTTCCCCCACTCAGGATCGGGTGCGCGCGACTGACCGTCTGTACGCCGCCGGACCGGGCCCCCACCCTGTCCACGCGCCCCTTACCACAGTGCACCCGGGCCATGAATGTAGCGCACGCCGACGACGGTCCGACCCCGCAGCCGGCTGTTGTTCATCATGAGAGATACATCTGTTTTCGAACCGTGGTGCGGGCACTGCCCCGTCCGGGCCGGGCCGCCCGACGCATGGGAGCGCGGCACATAATCGCGCGCCGGGGGCGCACGCCCTCAGACACCGGCCGCGGCCCCCGCGATGCGTCGGGCCACAAAAAAACGAGGACCCCGCTGCCGGTGGCAGCGGGGTCCTCGTTCACATGGGAATTGTGGAGATGGCGGGAATCGAACCCGCGTCCAACGGTGCGGAACCAGGGCTTCTCCGAGTGCAGTTCGCTGCGCTTTTCTCGGCCCCGGAGGTCACACGAACAAGCCTCCGACAGGCCCAGCCACTGTTTGATTTCCTTCCAGGCCCCGTGACCGGGCTTAGAAGTTTAGATCCCTTAGTGATGCCAGGATCCGGGTCGGGATCACCCCCGGGCTGACACTCCGCAGAGTCTTCGCTTAGCTGCTAATTAGGCAGCGAGGGCGAAGGCGGAGGAATCGCGCTTGGAATTGGCGATTATTGTTTGCGACATATGGTTTACGAGATCATTGCCGCTTCCTCGACTCGCTTCCCCTGCTTCGACATCCGCTGTCGAAACCGATCATCCCCATGTTGATTTTTCAAAGGTGGTGCACACCCCGTGGGGTGCAGTGCCATCGTACGTGACCAACGCACGACGATGCCAGCGTATTCCTGCCGCACCGGCCGGCAGCCACTGGCGCGGTGCGCTCAGGCGCTCCGCTGACGGCGGCGGACCGCCGAAATCGCACGGTTCGTCTCCCTCGTGTCCTGCTTCTCCCGCAGGGTCTGCCGCTTGTCGTACTCCTTCTTGCCCTTCGCCAGCGCGATCTCGACCTTGACCCGGCCGTTGGTGAAGTACAGGGCGAGCGGCACGATCGTGTGCCCGGTCTCCTGCGACTTCGACTCCAGCTTGTCGATCTCGGCCCGGTGCATCAGCAGCTTGCGCTTGCGCTTGGCCGAGTGGTTGGTCCAGGTCCCCTGGACGTACTCCGGGACGTGGATGTTGTGCAGCCACGCCTCGCCGCCGTCGATCTGCACGAAGCCGTCCACCAGGGAGGCCCGGCCCATGCGCAGCGATTTGACCTCGGTGCCCATCAGGACGAGGCCACACTCGTAGGTGTCGAGGATGGTGTAGTCGTGGCGCGCCTTCTTGTTCTGCGCGACCATCTTGCGCCCGGTGTCTTTTTCCTTAGCCATAGTGCGGCCATTTTCGCACTACGACCCACCCCCGAGGCCACTCAATACTGTCTCGGCCCGCTGCTGGGCCCGCGCGCTCACCGCGAGGTCCGGGGTGATCCCCCGGCCGTCGACGCCATGGCCCGCCGGAGTGCTGTAGTGCCCCACGGTCAGCTCGGCGACGGAACCGCCCGCGAGCCTGCTCGGCATCTGGACGGACCCCTTGCCGAAGGTGCGCGAACCGACCGTGACCGCCCGGCCCCGGTCCTGCAGGGCGCCGGTCAGGAGCTCGGCCGCGCTCATGGTCCCGCCGTCGATGAGGACGACGAGGGGGCGCTCGATGTCGCCGCCCGTCTCCGCGTACAGGGCCTGCTGCTCACCGTGCACGTCGTACGTGGCGACCAGGCCGCCGTCCAGGAAGGCGGAGGCGGCGGTGACGGCCTCGGTGACCAGACCGCCGGAGTTGCCGCGCAGATCCAGCAGCACACCGGCGCCCGCCGGCGCCTCGCGGACCGCGTCACGGACCGCGGCGCCGGATCCTTTGGTGAACGAGTCGACCTCGATCAGTACAGCTGCGGAGGAATCGGAACGGTCCGGTCCGAGCCGCCGCACGGAGACGGTCTCGGTGGCCAGACGGGCCCTCCGCAGCGTCTCGGTCCGGGTGACGGAGCCCCGCTGGACGCCCAGTACGACGGTGGTCCCGGCGGTCGCGCCGGTGCGGTCGCCCCGCAGCAGCGCCACGACGTCGGAGACCGGCCGCTTGTCGACCCGGTGGCCGTCGACCGTGCGCAGCAGATCACCGGCCCGGATGCCGGCCCGGTCGGCGGGGCCGCCCGGCTGGACCCGGGCGACCGCGACCAGCCCGTCGTCGGAACGCCTGGCCGCGATCCCGACGCCCGTGTACGAGCCGTCGAGGGCCTGCTCGAACTCCTGGTACTCCCGCTCGTCGTAGACCGCACCCCAGCGGTCCCCGCTGCGGCTGACGGCCTCCTCGGCCGCCTCCGTACCGGACTTGCCGTCGGCCACCGCCTCGGCGGCCGCGTCGGCCACCGCGTCGCGGTCGGCGGAGGCGACGACGGACCGGGTCTCTATGTCGGCGCTCCGCCCGCTCCCGCGCGGTAGCGAACCGGTGGCGGCGGCCGTGGCGAGCACACTCGCGAAGACCAATGTCAGGGCCGCCCCGCGGCAGAGGCCGCGGGGCCCGAAACGGTACTCAGGGCCCGACATGGCGCCGAGTCTAGGACAACGCCCCGACGGCGCACGGCCCGTTGGCCGCGCGCCCCAAGGGGCGCATGTCACACCTTGAGGTACTTGCGCAGCGCGAAGAGAGCGGCAACTGCGGGCATCAGCAAGCCGATCGCCAGGACCAGCGGGAGCTTGGTGAGGACGGCCTCCCAGCCGATGAAGTCGATCAGATTCAGCTTGTCCTGGAGGGCGAGGCCGCCGTCGATCAGGAAGTAGCGCCCGGCCAGCAGCATGACGCAGGCCAGCACGCCGCCGATCAGTCCGGCGAACGCGGCCTCCATGATGAACGGCATCTGGATGTAGAAGCCCGACGCGCCGACGAGCCGCATGATGCCCGTCTCCCGCCGTCGGCTGAACGCGGACACCCGGACGGTGTTCACGATCAGCATCAGCGCGATGACGAGCATCAGCGCCATCACGAAGAGCGCGGCGACGTTCATACCGTTCATCAGGCCGAAGAGGTTGTCCAGGATGCTTCTCTGGTCCTGGACCGACTGCACCCCGTCACGGCCGGCGAAGGCCGTGGCGACGACCTTGTACTTCGTCGGGTCGTGCAGCTTGACGCGGAAGGACTCCGGCATCTGGTCCGGCGTGATGTTGCCCGCCATCGGGGAGTCGCCGAACTCCTCCTGGTAGTGCTTGTACGCCTGGTCGGAGGACTCGTACGTCACCGTCTCGACGACGTCCATATCCCTGAGATCGCCCTCGATCTCCTTCTTCTGCGGCTCGGTGACCGCACCCTTGGCGCACTGGACCACCGTCTCCGCGTCCCCCTTGCCACAGAGGTAGATGGAGACGTTGACCTTGTCGTACCAGTAGTCCTTCATCGTGCTGACCTGCTCGCGCATGAGCAGCGCGCCACCGAACAGGGCGAGCGAGAGGGCGACGGAGACGACGACGGCGAAGGTCATCGTGAGGTTGCGACGGAGGCCGACGCCGATCTCCGACAGGACGAACTGGGCGCGCATGGCGTCCTTTCAGTGCTGGGTGCTCAGTGCTGGTAGCCGTAGACGCCGCGCGCCTGGTCGCGTACGAGACGGCCCTGCTCGAGCTCGATGACGCGTTTGCGCATCTGGTCGACGATGTTCTGGTCGTGGGTCGCCATGATCACGGTGGTCCCGGTCCGGTTGATCCGGTCCAGGAGCTTCATGATCCCGACCGAGGTCTGCGGGTCGAGGTTGCCGGTCGGCTCGTCCGCGATCAGCAGCATGGGCCGGTTGACGAAGGCCCGCGCGATCGCCACGCGCTGCTGCTCACCACCGGAGAGCTCGCCGGGCATCCGGTCCTCCTTGCCGCCGAGGCCGACGAGGTCGAGGACCTGCGGGACGGCCTTGCGGATCTCGCCGCGCGGCTTGCCGATCACTTCCTGGGCGAACGCCACGTTCTCCGCGACGGTCTTGTTGGGAAGGAGCCGGAAGTCCTGGAACACCGTGCCCAGCTGGCGCCGCATGTGCGGCACCTTCCAGTTGGACATGCGCGCGAGGTCCTTGCCGAGGACGTGGACCATGCCCTGGCTGGCGCGCTCCTCGCGGAGGATGAGACGCATGAAGGTGGACTTGCCGGAGCCGGAGGAGCCCACCAGGAAGACGAACTCGCCCTTCTCGATATCGAGAGACACATCCCGTAGAGCGGGACGGCTCTGCTTCGGGTAGGTCTTGGAGACGTTGTCGAATCGGATCACGGATGCACCACGGTCGGCCGGGAGTAGGTGTGCGTGACCATACGCGAACCCGGCTCACGCGTGCAGGCGCGCGTACCGGGATGGGTGATTTACGGTGAAACGGCAGCGGCCCGGGCTCCGCCGGAAGCGGAACGGACCGGGAGGTATCCGGCGTGCCGAGCCGAAAGCCGTGCGAGCTGGCACAGTGGTAGGGGGAACGGTTGCGTTTCCGTGAGCGTTGTGCGGAGAGAAGGCTTGTGCGGCTCCGCCGCGCGGGAGGAGGAAAGCGCATGACCTATGACCGATTGGTGTGCGCGAACTGTGCGGCGCCCGTGAACGAGGGGCGCTGCCCCGTATGCCGGGCCAGCCGCGCGCGACTGGAACAGCAGGAGCAGGAGCAGGGCCCGTTCGCGGGGATCAGCCCGGCGATGCTGGTGGCCCTGATGGTGGTGCTGCTGGCCGCGCTGGCGCTGCTGGCGCACCAGACCGTTTAGCCCACCCGCCCGGCCACCCGTCCTTTTTTGCCGGGTCGGCAAAAGCATTTCGTCCTCGTACGCGCAGGCGCAGGCGCATGCACAGGGGCCCCGGACACCGATCGGCGTCCGGGGCCCCTGTGTGATGTGTACGTGTTCCGCTACTGCCGGTCAGGCGGTCGTGCGGCCGTTCACCAGGCGCGGCAGGATCCGGAAGCCGATGCCTCCGGCGATCATCGTCGCGGCGCCGATCAGCAGGAACGTGGTCTCGGCGGCGCCGGTCTCGGCGAGCTCGTCCTTGCCCTTGCCCTGCTCGGCCGGCTGGTTGCCGACCGAGTCGGTGTCGGTGTTGTCGGCGCACTCGGCACCGTCGAGGTCGACGGTGCAGGTACCGGTGTCGCCGGTGGAGCCACCGTTCGTCGCGGAACCGTTGGTCCCCTCGCCACCACCAGCAGCAGCGTTACCGCCACCAGCAGCCGCGTCGCCACCACCGGCAGCCGCGTCGCCACCACCAACGGCAGCGTCACCGCCACCAACAGCCGCGTCACCGCCACCAACAGCCGCGTCACCGCCACCAACGGCAGCATCGCCACCACCAACAGCCGCGTCACCGCCACCAACAGCCGCGTCACCGCCACCAACAGCCGCGTCACCGCCACCAACGGCAGCATCGCCACCACCAACAGCCGCGTCACCGCCACCAACGGCAGCATCGCCACCACCAACAGCCGCGTCACCGCCACCGACAGCAGCATCGCCACCACCAACAGCAGCGTCGCCACCACCGGCTACGTCCGCACCGCCGGCGACATCGGCGCCACCGGCCACGTCAGCGCCGCCGGCCGCGTCGCCACCACCGGCAGCCGCGTCGCCGCCACCAGCAGCCGCGTCGCCACCACCGGCGGCGTCGTCCTCGCCGTTGACGCCGATGTTCAAACCGTCTTTGTTGGCCTCGGCGTTGACACCGATACCGGCCACGTCGACGCCAATGCCGACGGCCTGCGCCGCACCCGCGACGGTCAGCGAGGCACCCGCGGCAATGACCGCGCCCGCAGCTATCCGCGCGACGCGGACTCGCGTCTTCTTCGTCATGTGCTGCTACCCCCAGTAGCTGTTCTCGTCAATGGAGCAGCCATACGCGGGGCACGGCCCAACGGGGTTTGCTCCGAGCGCCGGCCCACGTCGTGCCGTGGCCATGCCGCCCGCCCCCGATCACACCCGTCCCAGACATACGCATGCTGCTCCAGCACCCTGTCCAGAGTTAAGGACTACGTCAAGGCCGTTCTGTGCAATGTGCACCGGTTTGAGCAGAGTTGACCTTCATTCAGGGCCTCGACTGTGACGCACTCACCACGCCATCCACGCAACTCACCCGACCAACTCCACTTTGGCCCAGGCCCGTTTCGGACGCCTGCCCGTCGCACTGCGGCCATGTCCGGTTCATCCGGAACGATCATGATGCGGGCGTCCGCCCGAACCGTCGTCCCGAACCCCGGTGAACCCATGCAGAAGCGAACCGCCGCACTCTCCCTGACGCTCACCGTGTCCGCCCTGCTGCCGGCCGCACTGCCGGCGCAGGCCACGTCGGGCTCCTCCGGCTCCTACGCCACCAAGACCCCGTACGCGCCGCAGCAGGACCCGCGCTCGTACCAGCAGGCCCCCAAGGGCTTCGTTCCGGTGTTCACCGAGAACGTCTCCCGCCACGGCTCCCGCGCGGCATCCGACAGCGAGGACGGCGACCTGATCCTGGCCCTGTGGGAGAAGGCGAGGAGCGAGGGGCAGTTGACCCGCGACGGTGAGCGGTTCGGCGACGAGACGAAGTCGTTGCTCGCCGCCATGGACGCGATCGGCTACGGACAGCTCAGCGGGCGCGGCGTACGCGAGATCCAGGACACCGCCGTACGGCTGGAGAAGCGGCTTCCCGGGCTCTTCCGGCAGATCGCCAAGGACTCCGAACAGATCAACGTCGTCAACTCCGGCAAGGACCGGGCCGTCGACAGCGGGGACCTGTTCGCCGAAGCCCTCGCCGAGAACGACCCGGCCCTGGCACCGCTCATCACCCCGGCCAGGACCGACGCCGACCTGCTCTACTTCCACAAGTCGGCCGACAGCGCGGAGTACCGGGACTACGTCGACAACGACGAGCGGCTCGCCACCACCCTCGACACGATCACCGACCAGCCGGCCTCGCACACCGCTGCCCGCAACGTGCTGAAGAAGATCTTCAAGCCCGCGTTCGTCGAGCGGATCTCGGCGGGCGAGTTCGACTCGGTCGGCACCGAGGTGGAGGCCGCGCAGGCGGTCTACGCCCTCTACAGCATCGCTCCGGCCATGGCCGACGAGGGCGACTGGAACATGAAGCGCTACCTCGCCCCCCGTGACGCACGGTGGTTCGCCTACCTCAGCGACGCCGAGGACTTCTACGAGAAGGGGCCGGGCTTCGCCGACAGCGACATCACGTACAGGATGGCGAACGTCCTGCTCGACGACTTCTTCGCGAAGATCGACGCCAAGCGGAACGGAACCGGCAACGCGGGCGCGGAGCTGCGCTTCACGCACGCGGAGGAGATCATCCCGCTGGCCGCGCTCATGGGGCTGCCCGGCAGCACGAAGCCCGTGTCGCAGGCCCGGCCGTACACGTACGCCGACAACCCGTGGCGCGGTGAGTCGGTGGCGTCCATGGCGACGAACATCCAGTGGGACCTGTTCCGGAAGGGGAACAAGTACCTGGTGCGGATGCTCTACAACGAGAAGCAGACCGCGTTCAAGAAGGGCTGCGAGCCGGTGGCGAAGGGCAGCTACTACTACGAGGTCGACGAACTGAAGCAGTGCCTGGGCCGCGCTGCTTCCTGACCGCCCAGCGGATACGCGAGGAGGGGCGTCGGAGCCGCGGCTCCGACGCCCCTCCTCGCGTACGTCCCGTCCGGCGGGACTACCTCGCCGCTTCTCGCTACTTCTCGCTCTGCTTGCGCCAGCGGATGCCGGCCTCGATGAAGCCGTCGATCTCGCCGTTGAAGACCGCTTCCGGGTTGCCCATCTCGAAGTCCGTACGCAGGTCCTTGACCATCTGGTACGGGTGCAGGACGTACGAACGCATCTGGTTGCCCCAGGAGTTGCCGCCGTCACCCTTGAGCGCGTTCATCTTCGCCTGCTCCTCCTGGCGGCGGCGCTCAAGGAGCTTCGCCTGGAGGACGTTCATCGCGGACGCCTTGTTCTGGATCTGCGAGCGCTCGTTCTGGCAGGAGACGACGATGCCGGTCGCCAGGTGGGTCAGGCGCACCGCGGAGTCCGTGGTGTTGACGCCCTGACCGCCGGGGCCCGAGGAGCGGTACACGTCGACGCGCAGTTCGGACTCGTCGATCTCGATGTGGTCGGTCTGCTCGACCACGGGCAGCACCTCGACGCCCGCGAAGGACGTCTGGCGGCGGCCCTGGTTGTCGAACGGGGAGATCCGGACGAGCCGGTGCGTGCCCTGCTCGACGGAGAGCGTGCCGTAGGCGTACGGGACCTCGACGGTGAAGGTGGTCGACTTGATGCCGGCCTCTTCCGCGTACGCCGTCTCGTAGACCTCGGTCTTGTAGTTGTGCCGCTCGGCCCAGCGGAGGTACATGCGCTGGAGCTTCTCGGCGAAGTCCGCGGCGTCGACGCCACCGGCCTCGGCCCGGATGGTGACCAGGGCCTCGCGCGCGTCGTACTCGCCGGAGAGGAGCGTGCGGACCTCCATCTCGTCCAGTGCCTTGCGGACGGACGTCAGCTCGGACTCGGCCTCGGCGAGCGCGTCGGCGTCGCCCTCGTCCTCGGCGAGCTCGAAGAGGACTTCGAGGTCGTCGATCCGGCCACGCAGGGCCTCGGTCTTGCGGACCTCGGCCTGGAGGTGCGAAAGCTTGCTGGTGATCTTCTGCGCCGCCTCCGGGTCGTCCCACAGGGACGGAGCGGCAGCCTGCTCCTCGAGCACGGCGATGTCACCCCTCAGCGCATCCAGGTCCAGGACGGCCTCGATCGACCCCATGGTCGAGGAGAGGGACTTCAGCTCTTCGGAAATATCGACGACTGCCACGGGTCCAGCGTAACGGCTGTCGGCGCGGGCATTCCTCGGACCGCTGGATCACGGCTCCGCCGCCCCTCCCGGAGGTCCGGGGTCAGGGGACGGCGGGGGCCGAGTTCTTCGTGTCCTGCGGTGTCGCTCCCGCGCCGTCGCCGCCCAGCGCCAGCCAGCCGCCCACGCCGACCGCGGCGACCAGCACCAGGGCCGCGGCACCCAGGGTGAGGCGGCGCTTACGGATGGCCGCCGACTTGTTGCGGGCCGAGCCGGGGCGGGGTTTGCCCGGGGCGCGGGGAGCTCGGGCGGTGCCGCGGGGGCCGCCCGAGAGTTCGTCGGGGGCCGGGACACGCATGCTCGTGTGGGTGTCCCGATTGGAGTCGGGCGAGGAACCGGGGACCAGCGGGACCGCGCCGCGGCGGCGGGGCTCCTCGGCCGCCGGGGTGTACTGCTGCTCGTCGTAGGCCTGGCCGTGCGGTTCGGACTCGGACTCGTCGTCCGGCTCGTCCACGTCCAGCGGCGGTATGCCGGCCAGGTGCGGGAGCTGCTCGCGCAGCCGCGCCGCCAGCTCGGAGGCGCGCAGCCGGGAGGCCGGGGCCTTGGCCAGGCACTGGACCAGCAGCTGCCAGAGCTCGTCGGGGATGCCGGGCAGCGGGACGACGGTCTCGGTGACATGGCGGCGCAGGACGGCCCCGGGGTGGCCGCCGCCGAAAGGCGTGAAGCCCGCGAGGAGCTCGTACAGCACGGTCGCGAGGGCGTAGATGTCGACGGCGGCGCGCGGCGGGAGGCCCTCCACGATCTCGGGGGCCAGATAGTCCGGCGTACCGATGATCTTGGTGGCCTTGGTGCGCCGCGGGGTGTCGATCAGCTTGGCCACACCGAAGTCGGTGAGGAGTGCGGGGTGGGAGTTGCCGGGGCCGAGCGGGCCCTCCATGTCGAGCAGGATGTTCTCCGGCTTGACGTCGCGGTGGACCACCCCGGCGGCGTGCGCGGCGGCGAGGCCGTCGGCGACGTCGGCGACTATCGCGACGGCGGCCTCGGGGGCCAGCCGGCGCTCGCGGTCGAGCCGGGTGCGCAGGTCCGTGCCGCGGACCAGGTTCATCACCAGGGCCAGGTCGTTGCCGTCCACCACGAGGTCGCGGACGGCGACGACGTGCGGATGGTCGAGACCGAGCAGGGCTGTGCGCTCCTGGACGAAGCGGCCCACGAGTTCCTGGTCGGACGCGAGGTCCTCGCGGAGCAGCTTGATGGCGACGGGCCCCTCGGGGCCGTCGCCGAGCCACACCGTGCCGGCGCTGCCGCGCCCCAGAATCTGGTGGGCGGTGTACCGGCTGCCGATATTCCGTGCCAAGACTGCTCCCTCAGCGGCTGGCGATGGACCGTCGCTCAACAACCCCCGGTCGACAAAGCTACGCGGCGATCGGGGGGTTGCGTGCCCTGGATGGCGCCAACCTTCGCTTCTGCGGGCGAATTGCCGCGGAATTCGTCCGCAGAAGTCGATATAGCTACAGAGTCCGGCCGGCGTCCAGGTGTCCGATTGCCCGGGTGTCCGGGTGTCCGTGTCCGGGTGTCCGGGTGTCCGGGTGTCCGGGTGTCCGGTCAGGTTCCGCTGCCGCCGCTGTCGCCGCCGATCTTCGAGATCCAGCCGGTGACGGTGTCGAAGGCGTCGGTGATCGCGTGCCAGTAGCTCTGTCCCTGGCCGATCCAGTCCTTCAGCGGGGTCAGCTCCCAGATCAGCCAGCTCGCGACGAAGAGCAGCACCAGCGTGAACAGGCAGCCCTTCAGGCAGCCGAGGCCGGGGATCTTCATCGGGCTGGCGCTGCGCTGCCTCGGCTCGCGGGGCGGGCGCTGGGCCGGCTGCTGGGGCTGTTGAGGCTGCTGCGGCGGCGCGTACTGCTGGCGCTGCTGCTGCGGCTGGTACTGCTGCGGCTGGGGCTGGTACTGCTGCTGAGGCTGCTGGCGGTACTGCTGCGGCTGCGGCTGTTGTTGCTGGGGGTACTGCTGCTGGCGGCCCGGCTGCTGCTGTTGCTGCGGCTGCTGGCGCTGGGGGCGGCGGCGCAGCGGGTCCTGGCTGGGGTCGAGGTACTGGACCTGCGTCTGATCGTTGCGGTCGCGGGCGGCCTGGAGCTGGGACTGCCACGGGTGCGGTCCGTCGGGCTCCGGTGCTCCCTCGGGGCGCGGCGGGACGGGCGGCATGACCGCGGTCGGGTCGGCGTGACCGCCGCCCGGCCCGGCGTTCTGCTGCATGACGCTGGTGGCCGCGTTGGGGTCGTAGCCGTTCGGGTCGTACGAGCCGGCGTTGCTGGGCAGCACCTGCGTGGGGTCGGCAGCGCCGGGCGCCTCCGGGACGGCGGTGGGCGCCGGGTCGGGGGCGAGCAGGGCGCCCACCCCGTCGGCGGCCGCGATCTGCGCGGAGTTCGCGTGCACGCCGATGCCCGCGGCGACGGTACGCAGCGCACGGGCGAGGTTCTCGGCGCTGGGCCGGCGGTCCGGGTCCTTGCTCAGGCAGCGCTCTATCACCGTCCACAGCGGGGCGGGGACGGTGCTGGGGCGGCGGGGCTCCTCGCTGAGGTGCCGGTGCAGGACCTCGAGCGCGGTGCCGCCGGCGAACGGCGGACGGCCGGTGAGCAGCTCGTACAGCAGGATTCCGGCGCCGTAGATGTCGACGGCGGAGGTCTGCGGGCGGCCCTCTGCCGACTCGGGCGCCACATAGGCCGGCGTCCCGACGAACTCGTGGGTCCGGGTCAGGCCCGGGGAGTCGGCGAGACGGGCGATGCCGAAGTCGGTGAGCATCGGATGCATCTGGCCGTCGCGCTCGTCGAGCAGCACGTTGGCGGGCTTCAGGTCACGGTGGACGACGCCGTCGGCGTGGCTGGCGGCGAGCGCGTCCGCGATCTGCGCGGTGAGCAGCGAGGCGGCGACCGGGGTGAGCGGGCCGTTGTCGCGGAGGTAGTGGTGCAGGTCGGGGCCGTCGATCAGGTCCATGACGAGGGCGAGGAGATCGCCCTCCACCACCAGGTCGCGGGTGCGCACGATGTTCTCGTGCCTCAGCCGCAGCAGGACGGAGCGCTCGCGCAGGAACCGCATCACGACATCCGCGTCGTTGGCGAGCTCCTCCTTGAGGACCTTGATCGCCACGGTCTCGCCGGGCTGACCGGCGACGGCCGCCTCGGCGCCCGCGGTCTCACGCTGGCGGGCGCGCCAGACGGTGCCCGTGGCGCCGCGTCCCAGCGGCTCCTCGAGCAGGTACTTGCTGCCTACCGGCCGCACGTCATGCGCTCCCTGCTGATCGTGGTACTTGCGGTCCCCCCGGATCCGTCCGGAGTTTCCGGCCCACTCTAGTGGGGCGACAGGAGTGGACGGCCGGGTCGGACGGACTGCGGAGGAAGACGCCCGGCCCGGGCCGATGGTTGCCGCCAGGGAGTCCGGCGAAACGTCTCCGGACTCCGCTCCGGGTCACACCGGGTGCGGCCGGGGCTCCTCGAATACGCCCCGGGGAACCGGCCAAGCAGGCACTTTTGGGCGCACAGCCGACCTTTCAAGATCACTTAGCGGTGACCCCCGGGCGTGTTGTCAGTGGCAGGTGCGAGGATGCCTCCAGCACGGAACTGTGGGGGCGGGAGCTCTGCAGTACGTGACGAACCTGTACCGGACGACGCGTCCGTGCCGGGTGGGGGGAATCACAGGGCGTCTCCCCTGCCTGTACACCGCGCGCAGAAGGGACCGCTGACGCGATGCAGATCCGGCTGACCGTCCTCGCGCCGCGCAGCGGCCAGACCCCGGCGCGTGCATGCGACGTGCTGGTGACCGCCCCTGCGGGGACGGCGCTGGCCGCCGTGGCGTCCCACCTGGCCGCCTCCGTCTCCGGGCCCGACGGCTCCCTGGGCGGCGGTGCGGTGGTGCTGTTCGCGGGCCGGGAGCGGCTCGACGCGCAGCGTTGCGCCCTGGGCGAGCCGCCGCTGGTCGACGGGGCGGTGCTCTCACTCCAGGTCCCGGGCGAGGACGAGACGCCGGACGACACCGTCCCGGCCCAGTTGCACGTGATCGCCGGGCCGGACGCGGGCGGGGTCCACCTGCTGCACGGCGGGCAGATCCGGATCGGCCGCTCCGCCGATGCCGACGTCCCGCTCGACGACCCCGATGTGTCCCGGCTGCACTGCGCGGTGACGGTCTCCGCGGAGGGCCGGGTCTCCGTCGCCGACCTCGGCTCCACCAACGGCACCTCCCTGGACGGCACGGACGTCCGTGACCGTCCGGTCCGGCTGCACCCCGGCGCGCTGCTCCGGCTCGGCGAGTCGACGCTCCGGCTCACCTCCGGTGCCCGCCCCGCGACGCTGGGGACGGCGCCGGACGGCGAGGGCCATCTGCGGGTGGCCAGGGCCCCCGCCGTCGCCCCGGCAGCCCCGGACCACGGCTACGGGCCCGCGTACGGCGGTCCGGACGAGCACGACGGACCGGACGCAGCCCATGAGCACACGCGCTCCACGGACCCCGACGGGCCGGCCCCTGCACGGCCGCAGCACTCCGGCTCCGGGCGTACCGGCCGGTTGCCGGACGACGGGGCGCCCCGTCGTGGCGGGATAGGCAAGTGGGCCCGCCGGCTCGCGGGCGGCAAGGGCGATCCGGTGCACGAGAGCGTGCCCGACGAGGCCGGTCCCCCGGCTCCCGCCGCGACCTTCACCGCGCAGCCCACCGCCCCCGAGGGCACCTGGCCGGATCCGGCCGCCGTCCTGCTGACCGCGCTCGGCCCGGGGCCCCGGCTGTGGGAGCGCGACACTGCGCACCCGGAGGCGCTGGTGGTCCGGCTGGGCACGACCGACCGGGCCGACCTGCCCGCCGTGCCGGTGACGGTCGGGCTGCGGGAGGCGGGTTCGCTCGGGCTCGCCGGGCCGCGGGAACGGCTGGCTGGGCTCGCCCGTTCCGCCGTGGCCCAGCTGGCCGCGCTGCACTCCCCCGCCGATCTGGAGATCGTGCTGATCAGCACGGACCGGGCGCGCGGCACGGACGAGCGGCGGCGCGAGTGGGCCTGGCTCGGGTGGCTGCCGCATCTGCGCCCGATGCACGGCCAGGACTGCCGGCTGCTGCTGGCGTACGACCGTGAGCAGGCGGTCGCCCGGACGACGGAGCTGGTGCGCCGGCTGGACGAGGGCCCGCTCGGCCCCGGCTGGGCGAGCCTGGACCCCGGCACGGTCGCCGAGGCCGCCCGTCACTACGAGGGCCCGTTCACCGTGGTGATCGTCGACGGTGACCCCGGTTCCGCGGTGCTGCGCGAGAACACCGCTCGGCTGGCCGCGGCGGGTGCGGCGGCGGGCATCCATCTGCTCTGTCTGGCGGAGACTCCGGCCGCCACCCCCACGTCACCGGTCGCCGCGACGTACGAGGCGGCCTGCCATGCCTCGATCGCCTTCCGGGAGTGCGGGGCCGTGGCCATGCTCAGCGGTGACGTGGCGACGGCACTTCGGCTGCTGCGGACCGCGGGCGGCCGGGCGGCCGGCCACGGCACGGTGGCCGCGGTCGACGCGGTGTCGGCGCACTGGGCGGAGCGGTTTGCGCGGGCGCTGGCCCCGTTGCGTGCCGAGGGTTCGGCCGCGCTGCCGGGCCACCGCGCGGCGGTGGCGCTCCCGCCGTCGGCCCGCCTGCTGGACGAGCTGGGTCTGGCCCGCGCCACCCCGGCCTCGCTGATGGCCCGCTGGGCCTCGGCCGCGGACGAACAGCCCGGGGCCACGGTGCGCGGCGTCGGCAGCTGGACGGGCGGCGGCACGGGAGCGTCGGCGGACGACACCCGCGGCTCGGCCCGCACCGCCCACCCGGGCGGCCCCGGCCCCCGCGTGGGCGCCCAGCGCACCGCCGCCGACCCGCCGCACACCGGCGCGCCCCGGAGCACGGACGACGACGGCCACCCCCGGGACTCGGGGCGCACCCCGTACCCGTCACCCACCGGCTCCGGCCGCACGCCGTACCCCCGCGCCACGGACGACCGCGGATCGAGCCGCACGACGGACGACCGCGGCTCCGGCCGCACGCCATACCCCCGCGCCACGGACGCCCCCGGCTCCGGCCGCACGCCATACCCCCGCGCCACGGACGACCGCGGCTCCGGCCGCACGCCATACCCCCGCGCCACGGACGACCGCGGATCGAGCCGCACGCCGTACCCCGACAGCTCCGGATCGGGCGCCGGCTCCGGCCGCACGCCGAACCCGGAAAGCAGAGGATCGGGCCGTACCCCGTATCCCGACAGCGCCGGATCGGGCCGCACGCCCCATCCCCGCGTGGGGGCACAGCGCTACGACGGAGGGCCCGGGGACTCGCCGAGTTCCCGCACCCTGCCGGGTTCCGACACCCGTTCCTGGGGCGGGGCCGGAGACGTCCAGGGCGCCGACAGCCTGCGTAGCGCCGGATCGGGGCGCTCCTCGAACCGGGTCAGCGGACCGCGCCAGGGTGACGCGCCCCAGGTCGCCGCGCGCGGTGCCGAGTCCGGGCGGGCCCCCGTGCCCGCTCCCCGGCCCGCGTCCGCAGGCGTTCCCGCCGGGGCGGCCGGGCGGCCTGTCGTGGTGCTCGGGGCCGGGCCCCGGGGCCCGGTGAGTGTGGATCTCGCCGACGAGGGGCCGCACCTGCTCATCGAGGGGCCCGGCGGCAGCGGGCGTACGGAACTGCTCAGGGCGGTCGCCGCGTCGCTGGCCGCCGCCGACCGGCCCGACCGGCTCGGCATCCTGCTGGTCGACGGGGCGGGCGGCGAGCGGGGCGAGAGCCTGCGCCCCTGCACCGAGCTCCCGCACGCGTTCACGCACCTGGTGGCCTCCGACCCGGTCCGGATGCGGGAGTTCGCCCAGGCCCTCGGCGGTGAGGTGAAGCGGCGGGCCGAACTCCTCGGCGGGCTCGACTTCGCCGACTGGCACAGCCGGCTCGAGGTGGCGCAGCGGATGGCCGGACAGCGGCCCCCCGGCCCGTCCGAGCAGGGCGGTGACATCGAGTCCGCGATGAGCGGCACCTTGCGGCTCCGGCCCGCATCCGCGCGGGCGACGGACCCCGGCCCCTCGCCGCTGCCCAGGATCGTCGTGCTCGTGGACGACTTCGACGCCCTGATCGCCCCGGCGCTGGGCAGCCCGGGCCGTCCGGCGGCGGGTTCGGTCGTACGGGCACTGGAGGCCGTGGCCAGGGACGGCGGCCGGCTCGGGATCCATCTGGTCGCGGCATCCGCCCGCCCGGACCGCACGGAGGACACCGAACTGGCCCGCGGGGCGCGGCTGCGCGTCGTGCTGGATCCGCCCGTCGTGCCGCCGTCGCCGGACGAACCGGCGCCGGGCCGCGGGCGGCTGGGCCATCCCGACGGACGGGTGACGCCGTTCCAGGGCGGCCGGGTGACCGGCCGCATCCCGCGTACGGCGACGCTGCGGCCCACGGTCGTACCCCTGGAGTGGGAGCGGATGGGCGACCCGCCCACCCGTCGCCCGCTCCGCGAGCTGGGCAACGGGCCCACCGACCTGGCGCTGCTGGCCAGTGCCCTGGAGCGGGCGGCCCGTTCGGTGAACGCCGAGCCGCTGCCACCACTGCCCCCCACGCACCCGTGACCTAGGTCCTGTACTCCGTACAGGACCTAGGTGGCCACCCCGGTGGGCCCCCTGTCCTCAATCGCCTCATACCTGCCCTGACCTCACGTCACGAGCCCATCACGATCAAGGAGTTGGGCCCACTGACGGTATTGCGGCGCCCGGACACCGGGCGTAGGACTGTGCGCACAGGACGACGTGATGAATGAGCGGCACCGTCGGAGGTCCGGCCGGTGCCGGTCCGTGCAAGCGCACAGGAGAGACGGGGCAGGGATGCGCACAACGCTTCGGATTCGCAGGGCCGCCTTGGTGTTCACCGCCATCGGCGCACTGGCCCTCACCGGTTGCAGCGACGACGGTGACGGCACGAAGGGCTCGAAGGACGGGGGCAGCCCCTCCAAGGGGGCCGAGGACACATCGAGCGTCACGTTACCGAAACTGGACGGCGAGAAGATCTCGGTCGCCGCGGTGTGGACCGGGCCCGAGCAGGCCAACTTCGTCAAGGTCCTCAAGGAGTTCGAGAAGCGTACGGGCGCGACGGTGACGTTCGTCCCGGCGCAGGACCCGATCGTGAACTTCCTCGGTACGAAGATCGCGGGCGGCCAGCCGCCGGACGTGGCGATGATCCCTCAGGTGGGCGCCATTCGGCAGGCCGTCGAGAAGAAGTGGGCCAAGCCGGTCGGCAACGAGGCCAGGGCCCAGCTCGGACAGAACTACTCGCAGGTCTGGCAGGACCTCGGGCGGGTGGACGGCACCCAGTACGGCGTCTACTTCAAGGCCGCCAACAAGTCCCTGATCTGGTACAACGCCAAGGCGTTCGAGAACGCGGGCGCGAACGAGCCGAAGACCTGGAAGGACTTCCTGACGACCGCCGAGACGGTGTCCGCCTCGGGTGTCACTCCGGTCTCGGTCGGCGGCGCGGACGGCTGGACGCTCACCGACTGGTTCGAGAACGTCTATCTCTCCCAGGCGGGGCCGGAGAAGTACGACCAGCTGGCCCAGCACAAGATCAAGTGGACGGATCCGTCCGTCAAGGCCGCGCTGACCACCCTGGCCCAGCTCTTCGGCAAGCCCTCCCTCATCGCGGGCGGCGCCGACGGCGCGCTGCAGACGGAGTTCCCGGCCTCGGTCACCCAGACCTTCACCGGCGGTGACCAGCCCAAGGGCGCCATGGTCTTCGAGGGCGACTTCGTCGGCGTCAACATCGCGCAGACGAAGGCCAAGATCGGCACGGACGCCAAGGTGTTCCCGTTCCCCGCGGTCGGCGCGGAGTCGCCCGTGGTGACCGGCGGCGACGCGGCGGTGGCCCTGAAGGACAGCAAGGGCGCCCAGGCCCTGCTGACCTGGCTGGCCTCCACCGACGCGGCGAAGATCTGGGCCGAGCAGGGCGGGTTCATCTCGCCGAACAAGGCTTTGGACGCCGCCGCGTACCCGAACGAGGTGCAGCGCACGATGGCGAAGGCGCTGATCGCGGCCGGTGACGCCGTCCGGTTCGACATGTCCGACCAGGCTCCGCAGTCGTTCGGCGGGACGCCCGGCAAGGGCGAGTGGAAGACCCTCCAGGACTTCCTGAAGAACCCGAAGGACATCGCGGGGACCCAGGCGAAACTGGAGTCCGACGCGGCCAAGGCGTACAAGAGCTGACGGGATGACGACAGCCGCATCGGGGGGCGCCGACGAGGCGCTCCCCGCCGACAAGCAACCGTCCGGCGGGGCCACGGTTCCCGCCCCCAGGAAGCCCGTGCCCGGGGAGCCGCCCCTGCGCAAAGTGCCCAGTAGCAGGAGCGTGACCGGCACCCGCAGGGTCATCGCGGCGCTCTTCCTGCTGCCCGCGCTGGTCCTGCTCGGCGCGCTCGTGGTGTATCCGATCGTGTACTCCGTCTACCGGTCGTTCTTCGACCAGGCGGGCACCGGATTCGCCGGGTTCGACAACTACAAGGCGCTGTTCACGGACGACACGATCCGTACGGCGGTCAAGAACAACGCGATCTGGGTCGTCTTCGCCCCGACCGTCGCCACCGCGCTCGGGCTGATCTTCGCGGTGCTGACGGAACGGATCCGCTGGGGAACGGCGTTCAAGCTGATCGTCTTCATGCCGATGGCGATCTCGATGCTCGCCGCGGGCATCATCTTCCGGCTGGTGTACGACGCGGCCCCGGAGCGCGGGGTCGCCAACGCCGTGTGGGTGGGCGTGCACGACACGTTCGCCGAGTCGGCGGGTTTCCCCAAGGCGCATCCGCTGCCCGTCCATCCGCTGAAGGCGGCGGGCGGTGGTTCCTTCGTGACGAAGGTGCCGGTACGGGCCGGGGAACCGGTCCGGCTGCCGCTGGTCGGGGTGCTGCCCGCGAAGATGCCCACCGACGCGAAGCCGGCCCGCGCCCCGCAGACAAGCGGGGACGGGAAGATCACCGGCACCGCGTGGCTGGACTTCACCAAGGGCGGCGGGGGCAAGCCCAACGTCATCGACGCCAAGGAGCTCGGGCTCAAGGGCATCAAGGTGGAGGCCGTCAAGGACGGCAAGGTGGTCGCCTCCGCCACGGCGGGCGCCGACGGGGTGTTCACCCTGCCCGCCTCCGCGGACGGTGCCGAACTCCGCCTGCCCGCCTCGAACTTCAAGGAGCCGTACAACGGGGTGGAATGGCTCGGCCCGTCGTTCGTGACGCCCGGCATCATCGGGAGCTACGTCTGGATGTGGGCAGGCTTCGCCATGGTGCTGATCGCGGCGGGCCTGGCGGGCCTGCCGCGTGAACTCCTGGAAGCGGCCCGGGTGGACGGGGCCAACGAGTGGCAGGTGTTCCGCCGGATCACCGTGCCGATGCTCGCCCCGGTCCTCGCGGTGGTGCTGGTGACACTGATGATCAACGTCCTGAAGGTCTTCGACCTCGTCTTCATCATCGCGCCGGGCTCCTCGCAGGACGACGCGAACGTCCTGGCGCTCCAGCTCTACCGGTCCTCGTTCGGCACGGACGCGGATCTGGGGATCGGCAGCGCCATCGCCGTACTCCTGCTGCTGCTGGTGGTCCCGGTGATGCTCTTCAACATCAGGCGGATACGGAAGGAGGGGCGCCGATGACGACACCCTCGACCAAAGCCCCGCCCGCCGGGGCGGGCGACGCCCCGGGCACCTCCGCGGCGAAACCCGGACGGTCCCTCGGCGCACGGATCGCGGCCCTGGCCGGCGGCGGTGTGATGCGGGTCGTCCTGATCCTGGTGGCCCTGTTCTGGCTGATGCCGACCATCGGACTGTTCCTGTCCTCGCTGCGCAGCGCGGACCGGATCGCGGCCACCGGCTGGTGGAAGATCTTCACCGTCCCCTCCGAGCTGACCTTCGACAACTACTCACGACTGCTGGACAATTCCACGATCACCGACTCGCTGTTCAGCACGGTCCTGATCACCGTCCCGTCGACGGTCCTGGTCGTGGTGATCGGCTCGCTCGCCGGATACGCCTTCGCCTGGATGGAGTTCCCGGGCCGCGACTGGTGGTTCCTGCTGGTCGTGGGGCTGCTGGTGGTCCCGGTGCAGGTCGCCCTGATCCCCGTCTCGAAGCTCTTCGGGGCGGTCGGGATCTTCGAGACGACGTTCGGCGTGATCATCTTCCACACGGCCTTCGGTCTGCCCTTCGCGATCTTCCTGCTGCGCAACTTCTTCGCGGAGATCCCGCGGGAGCTGCTGGAGGCGGCACGCCTGGACGGGGCGGGCGAGATCCGGCTCTTCACCCGGGTCGTGATGCCGCTCGGCGGGCCGGCGATCGCCTCGCTCGGGATCTTCCAGTTCCTCTGGGTGTGGAACGACATGCTGGTCGCGCTGATCTTCGCGGACTCCGGTTCGCCGCCGATCACCGTGGCGCTCCAGCAGCAGGTACGGCAGTTCGGCAACAACATCGACGTACTGGCGCCCGGCGCCTTCGTGTCGATGGTGATTCCGCTCGCGGTCTTCTTCGCCTTCCAGCGCCAGTTCGTATCCGGCGTGATGGCGGGCGCCGTCAAGTAACCGCACCACTAGAACCGACGGGTACGTCAACCGGGGGCATCCCTGCTTACTCCAGCAGGGGTGCCCCCGCCTGGCGTTTCGCGTGGCCGACGGGGTTCCGCGTAACCCTGTCACTCCATCGGGCGTTTACGGAGTACCCGCCCCCGCCGTCGGCGCGCGCACCTGCGCGCACCGCGCGCCGGCCCTGCCGCTCCGCACGCCCGTGTCCGAGAAAGAGTCCGTATGCCCCGCCTGAGTGTCATCATCCCCGTCCGCCGCGCCCGGGGAAGTCTGCGCGAGTGCCTGGAGTCGGTGCTCTCCCAGTCGTTCTCGGACATCGAGGTGATCGGTGTCGACGACGGGGCGCCGGACGGATCCGGGCTCCTGCTCGACGAGTTCGCCGCCCGCGACGACCGGGTGCAGGCCATCCACCTCCCGGACGGTGCGGGCCCGGAGGGCTGCCGCAACGCCGGGGCCGAACGCGCCGTCGGGGACTACCTGCTGTTCCTGGAGGCGCGTTTCGTGCTCCTGCCGGGCGCGCTGGGGGCCGTAGCCGACCGGCTCGGTGCCGCGGGTGACCCCGATCTGCTGCTGTTCGGCCATCACAAGCGGCCGTTCCGGGGGCGCTCCCGCCCCAGCCGGTCGCTGGAGCGGCTGGGCGAACTCTCCGACGGACCGCTGGCCGCGACAGGACAGTCCGCGCTCCTCGACATCGCCCCGGTGTCCTGGAACCGGGCGGTGCGCCGCACCCTGCACGAGGGCGAGAAGCTGGCCTTCGGGCCCGGGCGGCACGGGGAGCGGATCTACGCCCTCCAGACCGTCGCCGCCGCCGAGTCCGTGGTCGTCCTGCCGACCGCCTGCGTCGAGCACCGCCAGCAGCGCCACCTGCCGGGCCTCGACGACGAGACGACGCCGGACGTGGCACCCGCCGAGCTCGTCGACGCGTACGCCGGGCTGATGGAGTTCCTCCGTGAGCGCCCCCGGCTGCTCCCGGTCCAGCCCCTGCTCTTCGAACGGGCCGTCCAGGAACTGCTGTCCGGCTATCCGGCGGTGACGCGCCGCCGCAGGCGGTACGTACGCTCCGTCGCCGCCTTCCACCGCGCGTACCGGCCCGCCGGGCACCGTTTCCCCGGCGGCGCGCGCGGGCTGCGGCCCCGGCTGATCGGCGGCGGCCGGTACGCCGTGCTCGGCGCCCTCGACACGGCCCTGGCCCTGCGCCGCGGGCTGCGGGCCGCGCCGGACGCGGTGCGGGAGCGGTCCAAGCGGAGCCTGAGCAGGCGCTACTACTGGTGGCAGCGCAAGCTCCCGCTGGACCGCGGGCTCGCCGTCTACGCCGCGTACTGGAACCGCGGGGTCAGCTGCAATCCGGAGGCCGTCTTCCGCAAGGCCCGGGAGCTGGCGCCGGGGGTGCGCGGGGTGTGGGTGGTCTCGAAGAACCAGGTGGACTCGGTGCCGGAGGGCATCGACTACGTGGTGCCCGGCACCCGCCGCTACTGGGCGGCCATGGCCCGTGCCACGTACTTCTTCAACAACGTCAACTTCCCCGACCACGTGGTCAAGCGGCCCGGCCAGGTCCATGTGATGACGCATCACGGCACTCCGCTGAAGATCATGGGCCTGGACCAGCAGGACTATCCGGCGGCGGCCCAGGGGCTGAACTTCGACCGGCTGCTGAAGCGGGTCGACCGGTGGGACTGGAGCGTCTCCGCCAATCCGCACTCCACCGAGGTGTGGGCCCGTGCCTATCCGGGCGCCGCGCGGAGCCTGGAGTCGGGGTACCCGCGCAACGACGTCCTCGCGTCGGCGACCGCCGAGCAGACCCGGGCGGCCCGTGAGGGCCTCGGCATCCGGCCCGGTCAGCGCGCCCTGCTGTACGCACCCACCCACCGCGACTACGAGGCGGCGTTCACCAGCCGGCTGGACCTGGAACGGTTCTGCGCGGCGGTCGGCCCGGACACCGTGGTCCTGGTGCGTGCGCACTACTTCTACGGGGGCGCGGGGCTGCCCGCGAGCCCGTCGGTCATCGACGTCAGCGACCACCCGCGGATCGAGGACCTCTGCCTGGCGGCCGACGCCCTGATCACGGACTACTCGTCGGTGATGTTCGACTACGCGCACCTGGACCGCCCGATCGTCGTGCACGCCCCGGACTGGGAGACGTACCGCACGGTCCGCGGCGTCGTGTTCGACCTGCTCTCGGGCAGGCCCGGCGAGACCCCGGGGGCCGTGGCGACGACCACGGACGAGCTGGCGCGGATCTTCAACGACGGCAGCTGGGACGGTCCGGCGGGCAAGGCGCTGCTGACCGCCTTCCGGGCCCGCTTCTGCCCGTACGACGACGGCCGCGCCGCCGAGCGCGTGGTGCGCCGGGTGCTGCTGAACGAGGAGCCCGCCACGGTCTGACCCCGTCGCACATGCCGATGGGCCCGCCACCGAGGTGGCGGGCCCTTCGGCATGTGCGACGGCGCGGGCTCAGCGTTGCTGGCCCGCCATGACCGTGGCGAGGCCGACCACCACGAGCAGCGAACCGCCCCAGGTCCACATCGAGGTCCGCTCGTGCAGCACCGTCGCCCCGGCCCCCACGATCAGCAGGTAGCCGAGGGCGTTGAACGGATAGGCGATGGACAGCGGCACCTTGGCCAGTGTCGACATCCAGGCGAGTGCCGACACCGCGAAGACCACCAGGCCGAGCACGACCCAGGGGCTGGTGACGGCGCGCAGCGCGACCGACCCGCCGTCCCGGCCCGCGGTGGCCGCGGCGCCCTTCATCCCGTGCTTGAGCATGATCTGACCGCCCGCCGACGAGAACACGGCGAACAGCAGCAGGATCAGACTGGGGAGGGTCAAGGCCTTGCTCCTGACGGCGGCGGCCCGGGACTCGGATGCCGGGGCCGGGGTGGGTTCGGGGATCGTCGCCTCAGACTCCGACCCGGTCGGCGGGGACGTACTGTCGGTTGAGGATGTCCTGTACATCGACGTGCTCTCCAGCGATGATCGTCTCGGCCGCATGCGGGGTGAGCAGTGCGACGTGCTGATAGCCGAACAGGGTCGGCCGGATCCGGGTCAGCAGCCTCGACAGCCCGCCGAGTACGGCGGCGAGCGGCCCGCGGCCCAGGAGCGACCAGAACGGCGCTCCGGTCGAGGCGATGTCGAGGACGTCGTAGCCCGCGGCTCGTACGGTGCGGCGCAGACTGGCCCGGGTGAAGAAGCGCAGATGCGTTTCGTCGAGGATGCCGCGGCGGTCGTAGTCGAAGGCCCCGAGCGCGACCCGCAGCCGTGAGTACCAGTGGCTGAAGTTCGGCACGGACAGCAGCACCTCGCCGCCGGGCCGCAGCACGCCGGCGACCTCGGCGAGCACCCGTTCGGGGCGGGAGAGGTGCTCGATGACGTCCCCGGCCACGACGTAGTCGAAGCCGGTGCCGATCCCGTCCGGCAGCCCCTCCTCCAGGTTCGCGAGATGGAAGTGGGTGCACTTCTCGCGCACACCGGGCACCTCGACGTAGTCCACGCCGGTCACCTCATGGCCGAGGGCTTCGAGGCGCTGCGCGAACAGCCCGCCGGAACAGCCGAGGTCCAGGACCCGGCCGGGGGGCATCTTCCGCATCTTCTCCAGGATGACCGCGTGCGAGGAGCCGTCCCCCTCCTTGAAGGCGTACTCCACGGGCTTGGGGATCCAGGCGCAGCGGCCGAACCCCTTGACCGCCAGCCGGTATTCGAGGACGTCCTTGACGACGTCCTTCGCGTACTTCATGCCGTTGACGTAGCAGATCTCGTCGCCGTAGTACGTGGGGACCGGGATCTCCTTGATCCGCATTCCCGCGTTCAGCAGCTGGACGATGATCTGGGTGTCGAAGTCGAAGGCGTCCGTGTTCCGGTCGATGGGCAGCTTCTTCAGCGCCTCGACACTGTAGGCGCGGTAACCGGAGTGGAATTCGGTGAGCTTCGATCCGAGCAGTCCGTTCTCCAGTCTGGTGAGAACGCGGTTGCCCAGCCACTTGTACATCGGCATTCCGCCCTTGAGGGCGCTGCCGGATTTCATCATCCGCGATCCGAACACGGCTTCGCATTCGCCGCGTTCGATCGGGGCGACCATTTCTGGGAGCAATTCGGGGGCGTACTGCCCGTCGCCGTGCAGGAGCACGATGATGTCGAGTCCATGTTCGGCCGCCAGTGCGTATCCGGCTTTCTGATTTCCGCCGTATCCGAGGTTCTTGGTGTGCCGCATCACCACCGTCCGCGGCATTCCCTCCGCCTGGGACCAGCGGCAGCCGGCGGTGAAGGTCGCGTCATGACTCGCGTCGTCGAGAATGAGAATCTCGTCGACCCGGGAACGGAAATCCTCCGGAATCCGGTCGAGGGTCTTCTCCAGCGTGGTCTCCGCGTTGTACGCGACCACCAGGATGCCGATCCTGGGGCTCGGGCTTTCCTTCACGGGGCGTTCTCCAGTTGCGCTCGGTGCTCGTGGCTGGGGTCGGGGAGGGGACGGTGACGGGTGCCGCTCGGGGGCCGCGGTCAGGTGACGGCGGACTCGGAGGGCCGGGTGGTACGGGGTACGGAGACCTGCGCCCGGCCGGCGGGGCCGGCCGGGTCCCCGTCCGGGCGGGGGGCGAGGAGGCGGTGGATGCCGGTGGCCAGTCCGGCCGCGAGGACGATCCAGCCGGCGGCGCCCAGTTGCAGCACCGGCTCGCTCCAGCGCACGGGGGAACGCCCGCTGTAGCCGAGGACGGCCGTCAGTCCGAGCACGGAGCTGTACGCCAACCCCTCCCAGAACCCGAGGACGAACATTCCGGCCGCCGCCCAGGTCAGGTACTGCAGGCCGGAGGCGGTGGACAGGAGCAGCAGCAGGCCCAGCGTGACGGCGACGACGCCCGGCAGCTGCGCCGGGCGCAGCCAGGCGAGCCAGGCACCGGCGGCCACGCACAGCAGGACGAAGAGGAAGTGGCCGCCGCCCTGCATGAAGGCGATGAAGGACTCCGGCAGGCCGAACACGTCGGCGAACCGGACCAGTCCCCAGAGGCGGTAGCTGCCGCCGGCGTACTCCAGCACGTTCCTCTGGAGGTCCTGCGGCACGGTCGCCAGGACCGGCCCCCATACCAGCGCGAACACGGCGGCGAACCCGGCGGCGAAGCGGACCAGCACCGGCCGGCCGCCCCGCAGCGCGGCGACGAGCAGCGCCGGGATCACCACGACCGGGATGAACTTGACGCTGACGGAAAGCGCCGCGGCCACCCCCGCGGCGAGCGGGGACCTGCGGTCGGCCAGCAGATGGGCGGCGGCCAGGGCGAACATCACGGCGACCGCGTCGGTGTTGCCGTGATAGCCGGACGTGGCGATCAGCACCGGGCTGACGGCCACACCGATCCCGCACAGCAGCGCGGTACGCGGCGTGGCGCGCCGGCGGACGATTTCGAACACGAGCAGGACACAGAAGAAGTCGGCGACCGAAGCAGGCCATCTGATCAGCGTCGCGAACGACATTCCGAATTCCGAAAGACTGTTCAGTCCGAGCAGCATCCAGCCGGCCAGTGGCGGATGGTTGTAGACGGGAAGGCCGGGCAGCGGGTGCTCATAGATCCGAATGGGGCCGTACGTGGTGATGGCCTTGGCGAATCCCTGGAAGAAGCGCACATCGGCGGGTCCCGGATCATTCGCTGCGATGAGCGTACGAGTGAGGAGGCCGACCGCTGCGGCAACAAGTACAGCGGCTCTGGCCCGTCGCACATCCCAGGTTTCGCACCACATTCGGATACCCATGAAAACAGAACGTAGCAACCCGACGAAACTATGCAACGCACCGATGAACATACTTATCCGGCCCTCGACTCGGATTCCCTGCGCATCCGCGCAAACGCCACATTCTCCGAATCACTCGAACGGTTCACTCAGTTCGGACAGTCCGTGCGTCAATGCACGTTCACCACCACGTCACCCCGCAGTTCACCCCGCATCCCCGCCCGTCCGGGGGCTCGGTGGCACAGGGGTACGGACTACAGCATCCGGTCGACCACCCGGGCGGCCGCCCGGCCGTCGTCCAGGTCGCAGAAATCCCGCCGGAACGCCTCGTACGCCCCCGCGTGTCCCGCCGTCGCGCGGACCGGGTCCCGCAGCGCCTCGATGAGGTCCCCGGACTCCGGGATCAGCGGGCCGGGCGCCCGCGACTCGAAGTCGAAGGCGAAACCGCGCAGTGTGTCGCGGTAGTGCTCGAGGTCGTAGGTGTGGAAGAGCATCGGCCGGCCGGTCTGCGCGAAGTCGAACATCATCGAGGAGTAGTCGGTCACCAGCGCGTCGCTGATCAGCATCAGCTCACCGGCCTCCGGGTAGCGCGAGACATCGCGGACGAATCCCGTGCCGCTGTCCGGGAGCCGGTCGGTCACCAGGTAGTGACGGCGCACCAGCAGGACGGTGTCCGCGCCCAGTTCGCGCTCGGCGGCGGCGAGGTCGAGCCGCAGGTCCATGGTGTAGCGGCCGCGGTTCCTCGGCTGGTCCTCGCGCCAGGTCGGTGCGTAGAGGACGACCCGCTTGCCGTCGGGGATGCGGAGGCTCTCGCGCACCGCGGCCGCGACCTTGTCCCGTTCCGGCGCGTGGAAGAGGTCGTTGCGCGGATAGCCGCACTCCAGGACCTCGCCCTCGAAGCCGAAGGAGCGGCGCAGCACGGGGGTGGAGTACGTGTTCGGGGAGACCAGGAAGCTCCACTGGCGGGCGCGCTGTTCGAGGGTGTCGATGTAGGCGCGGTTCGCCTGGGCGGTCCCGGCGAGGTCCAGCCCGATGCGCTTGAGGGGGGTTCCGTGCCAGGTCTGGACGACGGTCTGCCCCTCGCGCCGTTCGAACCACTCGGGCAGCTGGGTGTTGGTGACGATGTGCCGGCTGCGGGCCAGCGCCTCGTGCCAGGCGGCCGAACCGTGCTCCACGGCGATGGCCCCGGCCGGGATGCGCGCCTGCCGGTCGCGTACGACCCACAGCTGCTCCGGGCCGTTCCCCCGCCGGGTCAGCTCCTCGTGGACGGCGCGCGGCGAGTCCGAGTACTGGCGGCCGTCGAAGCTGCTGAACAGCACGGTCTCGCGCAGCAGCGCGGTGCGCTGTGCCGTGTAGGCCCCGCTGAGCAGCCGCCGGGCGCGGACCCCGCGCTCGGCCGCGTCGAGCGGGGGTGCGCAGCTCAGCAGCAGCTGGTCGTGGAAGCGCCGCTCGACGGCGTACGCGCGGCCTGCCAGGGTGCGGGCCGCGGGCAGGGTGTGGTGGACGGCGGCCGGGAGGCGCAGCGCGATGTCGCGGCTCTCGTCGGTGGCGCCCTTCTCGCGGAGGAAGAAGTACCAGTTGCCCTCCCCCAGCGGCAGTTCGCCGTCGCCACACATCTCGACGGCGTCCGGCCGCAGCTCGGCCGTGAACCGTCGCTCGTCGTGCGGTCCCGTGAACGTGACGGGGAAGACCGCCTCCTCGTGATGGCCGCTGTGCCGGGCCACCAGCTCGAGCGGGCGCCCGGGGCCGTCCGGGAAGGTGCCCTCCAGGAGGAGCTTCCCCGTCTGCGTCCAGGCGGCCAGTTCGACGGCGGGCTGGACGGGGCGGTCGCTGATCAGCAGATTGCCGCGCGCGCTCACGGTGAGGCCCAGTTCGCGGGGCTCGTCACCGACCGGCGCCAGCGGGTAGCGGCCGGGCGGGACGGGCCCCGGGACGTCGATGGGGGTGCGACGGCCGCCGGGGCCGATGAGATGCACGCTGTACGGGATGCCCGACCGCTCCTGGGCGGACTCCGGCCGGGCGCCCGGGAGCGCGGTGAGCGGGATCGCGGCCGTGAAGCGCCGCCAGCCCGTCGCCGAGTGCGCGGCGTCCTCCTGCACCGTCACCGGGCATTCGAGGGTGGCGCCGGAGGGGCGGTGGGTGAGGCTCAGCCGCAGGTCCCGGCCACCGAGCCGGTTCCGGAGCATGCCGTCGACGACGACGGTGGCCGTCCCCTCGGCCGCCCCGTCGCCCGTCCCGCCCGCGCGATGCGTCTCGAAGCGTGCGTCGATCCGCTCGGCGTGCAGGACCAGCCGGTCGGCGTCGAAGACCGGCACGATCCGGTGGTCGCCGTCGGGCCGGTGGACGGGCGGCGCCACGGGGGCCTCCGCGGTGGTGGGTACGGAGCGGCGCAGCAGCCCCTTTCTCGCGACGCCGAGCTCCAGGCGCCAGGTGACGCGGTCGGCCGGCCCGTCGGCGGGGATGCGGAGCCGGGCAGGATCGAGGACCGCCTCGAAGCCGGACCGGTCGTAGTCGTGCAGGCTCTGCCGGGAGCGTGCGGTGGCCTCCGGCTCGCCGGTCCTGCGCAGCCGCAGCGGGATGACCTGCCGCCCGCCCGCCCGCAGCCAGCCGGCCCGGAATTCGGAGGGGCCGTGGCCTGCGGGCAGGTTGCGGATGTACGCGTACCCCTTCAGGTGCAGCTTGCCGTCCTGCCAGCGGACCTCCCGGAGCCGGCCGACGAGCGGCAGATCGCTGTCTCCGACGCGCAGCACCCGGTCCGGCACCGGCCGGGTCAGTGGTGGGTACGCGGCCCGCCGGCGGCGCAGTCCGCGTACGGCGAAGGCGCCGGGCTCGCGCTTGTCGAAGGCGATCAGGGCCAGCAGTTCCTCCGTGCGGCGCTCGCGCACCAGGTGCCACATCAGCCGCAGCCGCAGCGGGAGCCCGTCGAGCACCGCCGGGTCGACCTGGTCGATGAACGCGTTGGTGTGCGTCAGGAAGGCGGCGCGGTACTCGTCGTCGCCGTCGGGCAGGACCTCCAGGAAGTACCGGAGGTCGTTGGCGAGGGCGTGCGCCTCGTAGTGGTTCCGGTCGGCGGCCGTACGGTTCTCCGTCAGGAACGCGCAGACCTCCTGCACGTGCGCGACCCGGTCGCAGATGCCGCGGACGACCGCCCGCCCGGCGGTGATCGAGCCGGGGCGGTCCCGCCAGTGGTAGACGGGGTCCTTCACGATGTCGACGGAGCCGGCCAGGAAGTGGGCGGGCAGCACGACCGGGATGTCCTCGTAGAGCGCGCCGACGGGGAAGGCGAACGCGTGCTCGTCCCAGAAGGAGCGGCGGAAGACCTTGTTGCAGGCGATCCGGTCGCCGGTGAGCTCCCGGTCGCGGGAGATGTGGGTGCGCTGCCGGGTGGTCGCCATGGGCACCTTGAACATGGGCGACTGCTGGAGCCTGCCGTCGGTACGCAGCCGCAGCACGTTGCCGGACGCCAGGTCCGAGCCGGTCTCCTCCAGCGAGCCGACCAGCAGTTCGTACGCGCGTGGCGGGACGACGTCGTCGCTGTCGACGAAGGCGAGGTACCGGCTCTCCGGGGCGCAGTTGCGGACGCCGGTGTTGCGGGCGTGGCCCAGGCCGCCGTTCTTCTGGCTGACCAGCCGGAAGCGGTCGTCCTCGGCGGCGAACCCGGCGGCCAGGGCCGCGCTGCCGTCGGTGGACCCGTCGTCGACCATCACCACTTCGAGGTCGGTGACGGTCTGCTCCGCGAGGGACTTCAGGCAGTCCGTCAGGAAGGGTTCCACGTTGTAGACGGGGACAACGACACTGAGCCGTGGCGGCATGGTGAGCACGTCCGTTCATCGGGGGCCTGGCTATCCGTACGGCTCAACCCCGTGAACGGCCGGGGGTCACCGGTTACGGTCCCCAACGAGTGATGTCGCGATCACCGTGCTGACGCCGCTCGCCGGCGCCGGTGCCCCGCCCCCCGGTCAGCGGGTGAGGGCGGCCACGGCCGAGGCCGCCAGGTCGTCCAGATAGCCCGCGGGCAGCTCGCCCCTGACGACGGCGAGCCGCCAGTAGAGGGGCCCGACGATCAGGTCGAGGGCGCGGTCCGGGTCGCTGTCCGGCGGAAGTTCCCCCCGCGCGACGGCTTCCCGCACGACCACGGCGGCGATGCCCTGCTGCGGGTCGAGCAGTGCGGCCTTGATGGTGTCGGAGATCTCCGGACTGCGGGCCGCCTCGACGAGCAGGTCCGGGATGACCTGCGAGGCGAGCGGATGGCGCAGGGCGTACGCGGCCAGTTCGAGCACGGCGCGGACATCCCCGTACAGCGAGCCGGTGGCCGGGGCCGGCATGCCCTGCGCCGCGACGGCGGAGACCAGGTCCAGGACCAGGTGCAGTTTGGACTTCCAACGGCGGTAGACCGCGGTCTTCCCGACGCCGGCCCGCCGCGCGATGCCCTCGATGGACATCCGGGCGAAACCGACCGCGGCGAGCTCCTCGAAGACCGCACTGCGGATCGCATCGGTCACGTCCTCGCGGAGCACGGCGGCTCCGGCGGGGGCACGGCGGCGGCTTCCCGGGTCGGTGGTCATGGCCGAATCATAGTCCGCGACGACGAAACGGTTGCGTAGCGACGTCACGCGTCCTACCCTCGGCGTTGCGACGATACGGCCCCGTTCCATCGTTGCGAAGAGCACTTCGAGAGCACTTCCCTTCCCGCCCTGCCCGCCTTCCCTCGAAAGCGATCGTGGTGAGCCAGACAACAGCCCCGGCCCCGACGGACGCCCCACCGCCGTCCGTCTCCCCGCCCTCCGCCCCTCACGTCCACGCCCCGGGCAAGCTCGCCGCCCTCGCCGCGCGCCACGGACTGACCGTGAGCGGAGCCCGTCCGACGCTGCCGGTGTACGTACGGCAGCTGTGGGGGCGGCGGCACTTCATCACCGCGTTCGCCACCGCCAAGCTCACCGCCCAGTACAGCCAGGCGAAGCTGGGCCAGATCTGGCAGCTCATGACCCCGCTGCTCAACGCGACGGTCTACTACTTCATCTTCGGCGTCCTGATGCAGACGAAGCAGGGCGTCAGCGACTTCGTCCCGTTCCTGGTCACCGGCGTCTTCATCTGGACCTTCACCAGCAACTCGATCACCGCGGGCACCCGGGCGATCAGCGGCAACATCGGCCTCGTACGGGCCCTGCACTTCCCCAGGGCCTCGCTGCCGATCGCGCTGGCCCTGCAACAGCTCCAGCAGCTGCTCTTCTCCCTGGGCGCCCTGGTGCTGATCATGCTGGCGTTCGGCCAGTACCCGCACGTCTCCTGGCTGCTGGCGGTGCCGGCCCTGGCGTTGCAGGCGCTGTTCAACACCGGCGTCTCGATGGTCTTCGCCCGGCTGGCCGCCCGGACCCCGGACATCGCCCAGCTGATGCCCTTCATCCTGCGCACCTGGATGTACGCGTCGGGCGTCATGTGGAGCCTCGACTCGACCCTGGCGGGCGACCGGGTCCCGTATCTGGCGAAGCTGGCGCTGGAGATCAATCCGGCAGCCGTCTACATCGACCTGATGCGATTCGCCCTCATCGACAGCTTCCACAGCGCGCAGCTTCCCCCGCACGTGTGGGCCGTCGCCACCGGCTGGGCGCTGGTGTGCGGCGTGGGCGGGTTCCTCTACTTCTGGCAGGCCGAGGAGAGTTACGGACGTGGCTGACAGCACGGATTCGGCAGTACCGACGGTCGTCGTCGACGACGTCCACATCACGTACAAGGTCAACGGCGCCCGCACCGGGAAGGGCAGCGCCACCTCGGCCCTGAGCCGGATCGCCTCGCGCCGGCAGACACCGGGGGTGCGCGAGGTACACGCCGTGAAGGGGGTCAGCTTCGCCGCGTACAAGGGCGAGGCGATCGGCCTGATCGGCTCCAACGGCTCGGGAAAGTCGACCCTGCTCAAGGCGATCGCCGGGCTGCTGCCCGCCACAAAGGGCCGCGTCCACACCCAGGGCCAGCCCTCGCTGCTCGGGGTGAACGCGGCGCTGATGAGCGACCTGACCGGCGAGCGCAACGTCGTGCTCGGCGGGCTCGCGATGGGCATGAGCCGCGCCGAGGTCCGGGCGCGCTACGACGACATCGTCGACTTCTCCGGCATCAACGAGAAGGGCGACTTCATCACCCTGCCGATGCGCACGTACTCCTCCGGCATGGGCGCCCGGCTGCGCTTCTCCATCGCCGCCGCCAAGGACCACGACGTGCTGCTGATCGACGAGGCGCTCTCCACGGGCGACGCCCGGTTCCAGCGGCGCAGCAAGGAACGGATCATTCAACTGCGCGAGCAGGCCGGCACGGTCTTCCTGGTCAGCCACCACAACAAGTCGATCACCGAAAGCTGCGACCGGGCCCTCTGGCTGGAGGCGGGAACCCTACGCATGGACGGCCCCGCGCAGGAGGTCGTCGCGGCGTACGAACGCTTCACCGGCAAGAAGTAACCCCACCACTCCAAGCCCACCAACCCCGCCGGCACTTCCAGCCCACCAACCCCGCCGGCACTTCCAGCCCACCAACCCCGCCCGGCGCTCCGAGCCCACGCCCGGCAAAACCAAGCCCGTCGAGGGGGTCCTCCATGCCTTTAGGGCTATGGGGGAGATTGAGGACAAGGCCCCGCGCCGGACGGGCCGCACCATCTCCGGCCGGACCCGGCACACCAAGCCCGCCCGGCGATTGAGGGCGAGGCGGCCACCGGGACGCACCCGGCAACCGCCTCCCCCGGCCACCGCCTACGCGTGCGTACGCAACAACGTCCGCATCGTCCGCATCGCCACCGACAGGTTCGCCAGATCGAACGCGTCCGACCCCTGGATCTCCTCCAGCGTGGACCGCGACCGCGACAGGATCGCCGCGTTCTTCTCCTCCCACGCCTCGAACCGCTCCTGCGGCGAGGAGGCCCCGTTGCCCACGCTCAGCACGTCGCCCGTGAGCGCGGCGTGCGCCGCGTACAGGTCCTCGCGGATGGAGGCTCGGGCCATCGACTGCCAGCGGTCGGCCCGCGGCAGCTCGATGATCCGGTCCATCAGCTGGGTGATGCCCAGCCGGTCCGCGAGGTCGTAGTACACCTCGGCGACGGACAGCGGGTCCTTGTCCGTGCGGTCGGCGATCGCCACGATGTCGAGCGCCGGGAAGGCCGACGAGAATCCGGCGACGCGCTGCGCCAGTGCGTCCGGGACACCCGCCTCGGTGAGCTCGTCCAGGATTCCCTGGTACCACTCCTGGTCGGCGCCCATCAGCATCTTGGGCAGCTCGGCCCAGACCTGCGCGACACCGTCACGGAAGAAGTCGATCGTGTCGGCGATCTCCAGCGGCTGCGGCCGGTTGCCGAGCAGCCAGCGAGTACCGCGCTCGACGAGCCGGCGCGAATGCAGCCGGATCCGGGTCTGCACATCGGCGGCGACCTTGTTGTCGAGCGCCTCGACGGCGTCCCACACCTCGCCGAGACCGAAGATCTCCCGGGCCGCGAACTGGGCCCGCACGATCTCCGCGATCGAGGCGCCGGTCTCTTCCCGCAGCCGGTGCAGGAACGTCGAACCGCCGCTGTTCACCGTGTCGTTCACCAGGACCGTGGTGATGATCTCGCGCCGCAGCGCGTGTCCGTCGACCGCGTCCGGGTAGCGCTCGCGCAGCTGCTGCGGGAAGTAGGCGTGCAACAGCTTCTGCAGATGCGGGTCGTCCGGCAGGTTCGTCCCGATCAGTTCCTGCGCCGCCGTGATCTTCGTGTAGGCGAGCAGCACGGCCAGCTCGGGCTGGCTGAGCCCCTTGCCGGCGTTCAGCAGTTCACGGATCTGCCGGTCGGCCGGCAGGAACTCCAGGGCACGGTCCAGGTGCCCGTCGCGGCCCAGCCGGCGCATGAAGCGCTGTTGGGCGTGGAGCAGGGAGGACGCCTGGGCGGCCGAGTTGGCGAGGGCGGTGTTCTGCGCGTAGTTGTTGCGCAGCACCAGGTGGCCGATCTCGTCGGTCATCTCGGCGAGCAGCTTGTTGCGCTGCTTGACCGTCATGTCGCCGTCCCGCACCAGGCCGTTGAGCAGGATCTTGATGTTCACCTCGTGGTCGGAGGTGTCCACACCGGCGCTGTTGTCGATCGCGTCGGTGTTGATCCGGCCGCCGGTACGGGCGAACTCGATGCGGCCGAGCTGGGTGGCGCCGAGGTTGCCGCCCTCGCCGACGACCTTGGCCCGCAGGTCCTCGCCGTTGACGCGGATCGCGTCGTTGGCCTTGTCACCGACGTCCGCGTTCGACTCGGCGGAGGACTTGATGTACGTACCGATGCCGCCGTTCCAGGCCAGGTCGACGGGGGCCTTGAGGATGGCCTGCATCAGGTCGGCGGGCGTCATCTTGGCGACCCCGGCCTCGATGCCGAGCGTCTCGCGCATGTGGGCGTTGACCGGAATGGACTTGGCGCTGCGCGGGTGGATGCCGCCGCCCGCGGAGATCAGCTCCTTGTTGTAGTCGGCCCAGGAGCTGCGCGGCAGGTCGAAGAGGCGGCGCCGCTCGGCGTACGAGGTCGCGGCGTCCGGCTTCGGGTCGATGAAGATGTGCCGGTGGTCGAAGGCCGCGACGAGCCGGATGTGCTCGGAGAGCAGCATCCCGTTGCCGAACACGTCGCCCGACATGTCGCCGACGCCGACGACGGTGAAGTCCTCGGTCTGCGTGTCGTGGCCGAGCTCCCGGAAGTGCCGCTTGACGGACTCCCAGGCGCCGCGGGCCGTGATGCCCATGCCCTTGTGGTCGTAACCGGCCGAACCGCCTGAGGCGAACGCGTCACCGAGCCAGAAGCCGTACGCGACGGCGACCTCGTTGGCGATGTCGGAGAACTTCGCGGTGCCCTTGTCGGCGGCGACGACGAGGTAGGTGTCGTCCTCGTCGTGCCGGACGACGTCCTTGGGCGGCACGACCTCGCCGGTCACCATGTTGTCGGTGATGTCGAGCAGCGCCGAGATGAAGGTGCGGTACGAGGCGATGCCCTCGGCCAGCCAGGCGTCACGGTCGACGGCCGGGTCGGGCAGCTGCTTGGCGACGAAGCCGCCCTTGGCGCCGACCGGCACGATGACGGTGTTCTTCACCATCTGCGCCTTGACCAGGCCGAGGATCTCCGTACGGAAGTCCTCACGCCGGTCGGACCAGCGCAGTCCACCGCGGGCGACCTTGCCGAAGCGCAGGTGGACGCCCTCGACGCTCGGCGAGTAGACCCAGATCTCGAACGCCGGGCGGGGCGCCGGCAGGTCCGGGATCGACTGCGGGTCGAACTTCATCGACACGTAGCCGTGCGGCTTGCCGTCGTCCGCCTTCTGGAAGAAGTTGGTGCGCAGGGTGGCCTTGATGACCGTGAGGAAGGACCGCAGGATTCGGTCCTCGTCGAGCGAGGCGACCTGGTCCAGGGCCCCGTCGAGCTCTTCGAGGAGCCCGTCGGTCAGCTCCGTACCGGCACTCTGACGCTCCGGCGACATCCGGGCCTCGAAGAGCGAGACCAGCAGCCGGGTGGTGTGGACGTTGTTCTGGAGAGTGCTCTCCATGTAGTCCTGGCTGAACGTGGATCCGGCCTGGCGCAGGTACTTGGCGTAGGCGCGCAGCACCATCGCCTGCCGCCAGTTCAGCCCGGCGCTCAGCACCAGCGCGTTGAAGCCGTCGTTCTCCGCCTCGCCGGTCCATACGGCGGCGAAGGCCTCCTGGAACCGTTCGCGGGCGTCGTCGGCCAGGTAGCCGCCGTTGGACGTGGCCTGCGGCATCCGCAGCCCGAAGTCGTAGATCCAGGCGTGCGTACGGTCGGCGCAGCGCAGCTCGTACGGACGCTCGTCGACGACCTCGACACCGAGCCGCTGGAGCGCCGGGAGGACGGCGGACAGGGAGACCTGCTCACCCGTCCGGTAGATCTTGAACCGGCGCTCGCCAGGGACGGCGCCGACCGGCTCGTACAGGCTGAGGGCGAAGTCCTTCCCGTCCTGCTTGAGCGCTTCGAGGTTGACCAGGTCGGCCACGGCGGAGCGCGGCGAGTGATCGGCCTTGTAGCCCTCGGGGAACGAGTGCCCGTAGTGACGCAGCAGTTCCGCGGCGCGTTCCTCACCGCACTCGGCGCCCAGCGCTTCCTGGAAGCCGTCGGCCCAGGAGCGGGCGGCCTCGACGAGGCGGGCCTCGATACGGTCGGCCTCGGCGTCGGTGAGGCTGGGCAGTTCGCTGCCCGGGGCCACCCGGACGACGAAGTGCAGCCGGGAAAGGATCGACTCGGTGTTCCAGGCGGTGAAGTCGACGCTGGTGCCGTTCAGCTCCTCCTTGAGGATGTCGATCAGCCGCAGCCGCACACCGGTGGTGTAGCGGTCGCGCGGCAGGTAGACGATCGCGGAGTAGTAGCGCCCGTACTCGTCCTGGCGCAGGTAGAGCCGGAGCCGGCGCCGCTCCTGGAGGTAGAGCACCGAGGTGACGACGGAACGCAGCTGGTCGGGCGGCGTCTGGAAGAGCTCGTCGCGCGGGTACGTCTCCAGGATCTGCAGCAGGTCGCGGCCGTCGTGGCTGTTGTACGAGAAGCCCGCGCCCTCCAGCACCTCGGCGACCTTGCGGCGGATGACGGGCACCCGGCGCACGGACTCGGTGTAGGCGGCGGACGAGAACAGGCCGAGGAAGCGGCGCTCGCCGATGACGTTGCCGTCGGCGTCGAACTTCTTCACGCCGACGTAGTCGAGGTAGCTGGGCCGGTGCACGGTCGCCCGGCTGTTGGCCTTGGTCAGGATGAGCAGCTTGTGCTCGCGGGCCTTGGCCCGGGCGTCGGCGGGCAGCCGGTCGAACGAGGGGCTGACCGGGTGCGCCTCGTTCTCGCTGTGGTGCGGGTCGGAGCGCAGGATGCCGAGGCCGGTACCGGGCACGGCGGCCAGCGCGTCGCTGTCCGTGAGTTCGTACTCGCGGTAGCCGAGGAAGGTGAAGTGGTCGGCGGCGAGCCAGCGAAGCAGCTCCCTGGCCTCGTTCACCTCGTCGTCGGCGAGGTCGTCGAGCGGCTCGCCGGGGAGGTCGTCGGCGATGCGCAGCGCGGCGTCCCGCATCTTCTCCCAGTCCTCGACGGTCTCCCGTACGTCGGACAGGACCCGCAGGAGGTCGGTCTGGATCTGCTTGAGGTCGGCGCGGTCGGTCTCGCGGTCGATCTCGACGTGGATCCAGGACTCGACGAGCGCGTCGTGCGGCAGCTCGGCCTTGGCGTCCTTCGCCCCCTTGGCGTTCTTGCGGCCGGCCTGGGGGTCCGCCGAGATACCGACGCCCTCGGTGAGGACTTCGATCAGCTTGCCGGTCACATCACGGCGGACGATGACCTGCGGGTGGATCACGACATGGATGCCGCGGCCCTGGCGGGACAGCTCGTTGGTGACGGAGTCGACCAGGAACGGCATGTCGTCGGTGACGACCTCGACGACAGAGTGGCTGCAGGTCCAGCCGTTCTCCTCGACGGTCGGGGTGTGCACCCGGACGTTGGCCCTGCCCTGCGGACGGTTCTCGGCGAGGCGGTAGTGGGAGGAGGCGGCACCGAAGACATCGACCGGGTCCCGGCCGGCGATGTCCTCCGGAGCGGTGTGGAGGTAGTAGCGCTGGAGATAGGCGAGCAGTACGTCCTGACGGAGACGCTCCTGCCCGGCCCCGGTGCTGTCGTCGGCCCCGGTGGCCGCGACCTGCACCCGGGCGCTACCGCCCGGGCCACCGACACCACCGCCCGGGCTGTTGTCAGCTACCTGGGCAGCCCGTGCGAGCAGCTCGGCCTTGGCTTCGTCCAGCTTGGTCTGCATGTCCTCTGGCTCCTGTCGCGCGCCGTTGCGTGACGTAGGTGAAAAAGACGACGTACCGCCACGACACGGGGTTTCCGGTCTGAGACCGACCGTCACATGGGAGGGCGGCGTCGCGGGGCTGGGCACGCGCATCTGCGGCGTTGTCGTCAATCACCATGGCTCCGCCATGCCTCAATCCTCCGCCTTGCAGCTGCACGCACCCAGCCCCGCTCCTTCTCCCACCCCCCATGTGACGGTCGGTCTGCGTCGACGCTATGCCGCTATGAGAGACGCCCGGGACCTTATCGGCCATTTTTGGCAGTCGGGCCGGGCTGAGGGGATCAGTGGCGGCCCGGGTGCTGTGGCACTCCGGGCTCGGGCCGGGGGCTTCGCTGCCCCCGAGGCGTATCGCGCTGATCACGGGGTCCAGGCTATCTCGCCCGCCCCCGTAACCGTCACGAGCCGCATGTGTACAAAAGCAGGCCCCGAACTTTGACACTCTGGACAGCGCATCGGCCCTGACTGCCGCACTCTGGTACCGGTAAACGGAACAGGCCGACGCACCGTGGGGAGCCCCGCCATGGCACCGAAGATCCTGATCGTCACCGGCGACGCCGCCGAGTCTCTCGAAGTCCTCTACCCGTACCAGCGGCTGCGCGAGGAGGGTTACGAGGTCCACATCGCCGCTCCCTCCCGCAAGACGCTCCGCTTCGTGGTCCACGACTTCGAGCCCGGCTTCGACACCTACACGGAGAAGCCCGGCTACACCTGGCCCGCCGACCTGGCCTTCTCCGAGGTCGACCCGGACGACTACGTGGCCCTCGTCGTCCCGGGCGGGCGCGCGCCGGAGTACCTGCGCAACGACGCGGACCTCCGCACCATCCTCTCGGCGTTCTTCGACACGGACCGCCCGGTGGCCCAGATCTGCCACGGGCCGCTGATGACGGCGGCGGCCGGTGCGCTGAAGAACCGGCGGGTCACGGCCTATCCCGCGCTGGAACCGGACATGGAGACAGCCGGTGCCGCCTTCGAGGACACCGAGGTCGTGGTGGACGGCACGCTGGTCTCGTCCCGCGCCTGGCCGGACCACTCGGCCTGGATGCGTGAGTTCCTGACCGTGCTCCGCACCGAGGCCCCGGTCGCCTGAGCCCGTCCCCCACGGGCCGCCGGCTACTCGCCCAGCTGCTGGGCGAGGGCCGCGGCCTCGGCCAGGGTGTCCACGACGGGCACCCCTGCCGCCTCCAGGCTGGTCCGGCTGTGCGAACCGCCGGTGAAGAGCACCGCCTTCGCTCCGACATGGGCCGCTGCCACCGCGTCGTCCACGGCGTCACCGATGACCACCGTGTGCTCGGGGGATATCCCGTCCAACGCCGCGAAATGCCGCTGCATGTGCTGTGCCTTGCTACCGCCGGACGGCCCGGTACGCCCGTCGACGCGCACGAAGTGCTGCTCGATGCCGTACCCCCGCACGACGGGGACCAGGTGCTCGTGCCCGTACATGCTCAGCAGGGACTGGCTCCGGCCGGCCAGCTGCCACTGCGCGAGCAGCTCTGCGGCCCCCTGCGTCAGCCCGCAGGCCTCGCGCTGCTCGGTGTAGTGACGGTGGAAGACGCCGTCCATCCGCTCCCACTCGGTGTCCGTGGGCAGCCTGCCCATCAGACGCTCGTAGAAGCGGGGTATCGGGATGCAGTACATCTCCCGGTACTGCTCCAGGGTGATCGGCGCCAGGCCGATCTCGACGAACGCGGCGTTCGTCGCGCCGACGACCGCGGTGTTGTCGTCGAGCAGAGTGCCGTTCCAGTCCCAGACCAGATGCGTGCGGTGCTTCCCGTGCGTCCCCATGGAAGAAAAATACCCGCTGCCACTGACAACCGGGCGAACAAGCCCTTCACCCGGGCATGCCCGGGCCCGGCTCACCCGATCAGATTCGGGATCTCCTGAATGCCGAACCACAGCAGCTCGTGGTCCTCGGCGCCGTCGACGGTGAACTGGGCGTCGTCGTCCCCGAGGTCTGCCGCTCCCAGGGCGGCCGCGGCGGCGGTGACGTCCTTGTCGGCCTCGTCCGAGTCGACGTGCACGGCGGCTGCCTCGGCCAGGGCGACCGGGGAGGCGATGGTGACCTCACCGAGCGAGGAGGCGTCCAGGATGTGGTCCGGGTCGGCCACCGCGGCCCCGTCCGGCACGTCGACGGCGACCACGACGCGTCGGCGGGCGGCTCCGGGGTCACCCGCGATCAACCGCAGCGACGCGGACGCGGCCCGGTTGAGCGCCGCGTACTCCAGCTCCTCGATGTCGTCGGAGACGTACCACTCCCGCAGCGCGGGGGTCACCGCGTAGGCGGTCAACGGGCCGGGGCCGACTTCGCCGGCCCCGTGCGCCGCTGCGAGCCCGGAGAGGGTCAGGGGGACGTACACGCGCATGACAGGGGCCGCTTTCGTAGTCGGAACGCCCTCAGGATACGTGGGGCGTACCCCTTTGGGGTTACGTGTCCGGCCCCCGCCCCGTCCACCCGGCGACCGCCCCTCACCCTGCCCGCCCCGCCCCGGGCCCCCGCACCGGGCCGCCCCCACCACCCGGATAGGTGAATCCCGCGCACGCCACCCTCGGCCTACCGACGCTTGCGGCCGCCTCCGCCGTGCCCGTAGAAGATCCACAGCAGAAGTTACCGCCCGGTACTAGCCGGGCCTCTGAAGCACGGGGGCGACAGATGAGCAGTGACAGGACCCGGCCCGCCGGACGGCAGGACGCACGCAGGCCCGAAGCCGTACCCTCACAACGCCGCCGGATTCCCCAGCGGATCCGCCCCCACCAGTGGTTCGCCGAACGCCTCCTGGCGGTACTCAGCGGCCAGCGCCCCGTCCACTGGATGCTCGGCCACACGATCGGCGAGGCCTACGACCAGCTCGCCGAGATGGCCCCCGCGACCCCGCTCAGGAGCCGCGGCGCCCGCCCGGTCATCCGCATGTGCCGGGGCGCCCAGCCGGCCCCCGGCGTCGTGGAGGCCTGCGCGAGCATCGCGGCGGGAGAACAGGTCCGCGCCATGGCCTTCCGCCTGGAACAGGGCCCCGACCTCCGCTGGCGCTGCGCCGCGGTGGAACTGGGCAACACCCCGGTACGCCACCCCTGACCCACCCAACAACCCAGTCCCTCCGAGGCCTTTCCAGCCCCTCCGAGGCCCTCCCAACCGTTCCGACGACCTTCCCAACCTCACCGCGGCCCTTCCCCGACCTCCCCGGCCCTCCCCGGCCCTCCCCGGCCTTCCCTGACCCTCCGCGGCCCTTCCCCGACCTTCCCCGGCCTTCCCTGGCCCTCCCCGGCCCTCCCTGACCCTCCGCGGCCCTTCCCCGACCTTCCCCGGCCTTCCCTGGCCCTCCCCGGCCCTCCCTGACCCTCCCTGACCCTCCGCGGCCCTTCCCCGACCTTCCCCGGCCTTCCCTGGCCCTTCCCCAGCCTTCCGAGGCCTGAGGCCCCTTCCCAGCCCCTCCGGCGTTTGAGGAGCGGGGGCCCGGGGGCGGAGCCCCCGGTTACGGGAAGGGGCGGGGAGGGGAACAGGCCCGCCGCAGGCGCCCACCCACCCGCACACCCCAACGCCCACACGCCCACACGAACGGCCGGGGCCGGACACCCAACGGTGCCCGGCCCCGGCCGCGAACAATCAGCGCACGCTACTTCTTGCGGCGACGCCCACCGCCACCACTCTTCTGCGCCTTGCGCCGCTCCGCCCGGGTCAGCCCGTCCGACTCCGCGGAGCCACCGTCACCGTTGGAGAAGTCGCCCTCGACGACGCCACCCTCCCCGTCCACCGTGGGAGCGGAGAAGTGCAGCCGGTCCGGACGCTGCGGAGCGTCGAGCCCCTTGGCCCGGATCTCCGGACGCGCCGCCGGAACGGCGTCCTCCTTGGACAGCGACGTCGCCGCGTCCTGCACAGGAACCTCCTCGACCTGCTGCTCGACCTGGACCTCCAGGTTGAACAGATAGCCGACGGACTCCTCCTTGATGCCCTCCATCATGGCGTTGAACATGTCGAAGCCCTCGCGCTGGTACTCGACCAGCGGGTCCTTCTGCGCCATGGCCCGCAGGCCGATGCCCTCCTGGAGATAGTCCATCTCGTAGAGGTGCTCACGCCACTTGCGGTCCAGGACGGACAGCACCACGCGCCGCTCCAGCTCACGCATGATGTCGGAGCCGAGCGTCTTCTCGCGCTCGTCGTACTGCTCGTGGATGTCGTCCTTGACGGACTCGGCGATGAACTCGGCGGTGACTCCGGCGAGATCCCCGGCGGCCTCCTCCAGCTCGGCGACCGTGACCTTCACCGGGTAGAGCTGCTTGAACGCGCCCCACAGCCGGTCCAGGTCCCACTCCTCGGCGAACCCCTCCGCCGTCTCCTGGCGGATGTAGTCGTCGATCGTGTCGTCCATGAAGTGGCGGATCTGGTCCTGCAGGTCCTCGCCCTCAAGGACCCGGCGCCGCTCGCCGTAGATGACCTCGCGCTGCCGGTTGAGCACCTCGTCGTACTTCAGGACGTTCTTACGCGTCTCGAAGTTCTGCTGCTCGACCTGCGACTGCGCCGACGCGATCGCCCGCGTCACCATCTTGTTCTCGATCGGGACGTCGTCCGGCACGTTGGCCATTGACATCACACGCTCGACCATCTGCGCCTTGAACAGACGCATCAGGTCGTCGCCCAGCGACAGGTAGAAGCGGGACTCGCCCGGGTCGCCCTGACGGCCGGAACGACCACGCAGCTGGTTGTCGATACGGCGCGACTCGTGCCGCTCGGTACCGAGGACGTACAGCCCGCCGAGGTCCTTGACCTCGTCGTGCTCGGCCTTCACGGCCTGCTCGGCCTTCTCCAGCGCGGCGGGCAGTGCGGCCGCCCACTCCTCGACGTGCTCGACCGGGTCGAGTCCGCGCTGGCGCAGGTCCGCCTCGGCCAGGTCGTCGGGGTTGCCGCCCAGCTTGATGTCCGTACCGCGGCCCGCCATGTTCGTCGCGACCGTGACCGCGCCCTTGCGTCCGGCCTGCGCGATGATCGGCGCCTCCCGGTCGTGCTGCTTGGCGTTGAGGACCTCGTGCTGCACACCGCGCTTCGACAGCTGCTGCGAGAGGTACTCGGACTTCTCGACCGAGGTGGTGCCGACCAGGATCGGCTGGCCCTTCTCGTGCTTCTCCGCGATGTCGTCGACGACGGCGGCGAACTTCGCGACCTCGGTGCGGTAGATCAGGTCCGACTGGTCGGCCCGGACCATCGGCCGGTTGGTCGGGATCGGCACCACGCCGAGCTTGTAGATCTGGTGGAACTCGGCGGCCTCGGTCATCGCCGTACCGGTCATGCCGGAGAGCTTGCCGTAGAGGCGGAAGAAGTTCTGCAGGGTGATCGTGGCGAGCGTCTGGTTCTCGTCCTTGATGTCCACCCCTTCCTTCGCCTCGATCGCCTGGTGCATGCCCTCGTTGTAGCGGCGGCCGGCGAGGATACGGCCGGTGTGCTCGTCGACGATCATGACTTCGCCGTCGATGACGACGTAGTCCTTGTCCTTCTTGAAGAGTTCCTTGGCCTTGATCGCGTTGTTGAGGTACCCGACGAGGGGGGTGTTCACCGACTCGTAGAGGTTCTCGATGCCGAGCCAGTCCTCGACCTTCGCCACACCGGGCTCGTGGATCGCGACGGTCCGCTTCTTCTCGTCGACCTCGTAGTCGCCGGTCTCCTCGATGCCCTTGAGCGGGTTGCCCGCCTCGCCCTTGGCCAGGCGCGTGACCAGCTTGGCGAAGTCGCCGTACCACTTGGTGGCCTGGTCGGCGGGGCCGGAGATGATCAGTGGCGTACGGGCCTCGTCGACCAGGATCGAGTCGACCTCGTCGACGATCGCGAAGTTGTGGCCGCGCTGGACGAGCTCGTCCTGCGCCCAGGCCATGTTGTCGCGGAGGTAGTCGAAACCGAACTCGTTGTTCGTTCCGTACGTGATGTCGCAGCCGTACTGCTCGCGGCGCTGGGCCGGAGTCATGTTGGCGATGATGCAGCCGACACTCAGTCCGAGGAACTTGTGGACCCGGCCCATCATCTCCGAGTCACGCTCGGCCAGGTAGTCGTTGACCGTGATCAGGTGCACGCCCTTGCCGGAGAGCGCGTTGAGATACGCGGGCAGGGTGCCGACGAGGGTCTTGCCCTCGCCGGTCTTCATCTCGGCCACGTAACCGAGGTGCAGGGCTGCGCCGCCCATCATCTGGACGTCGTAGTGGCGCTGTCCGAGAACCCGCTTGGCGGCCTCACGGACGGTCGCGAATGCCTCGGGAAGCAGGTCGTCCAGGCTCTCGCCGTCCGCGTACCGTTCCTTGTACTCGTCGGTGAGCGCCCGCAGCTCGGCGTCGGAGAGGTTGACGAAGTCCTCTTCGATGGAGCTGACCTGGTCCGCGATGCGGTGCAGTTTGCGCAGGATCTTGCCTTCGCCTGCACGCATGAGCTTGTTGAAGACGGACACTGAGGCTGGTCTCCTTGCCGGTCGGGCCTGGCACTGGGTCGTGTTATGGACTCTGGCGCGGGCACGGCAGGTGGGCCCCACCGCAACGGCCATCGTAAGCGAGGACCCCGCCGCGCCGGGAGGGCTGCCACCGCGTTGCCCCGCAGTGCCCTTCCGAATCAACGGCCGAAGAGCGCCGAAGGTGCCGGGAAGCCCGAAAAGTACTCGCCCCGCGCCCGCTCCCTCAGCAGAATCCGTACATGGAGCCGATCACTCTCACCACCGACCGCCTGTTGCTGCGCCCCTTCGTCCCGGGCGACGCGGAGGAACTGCACGCGGCCTGCCAGGACCCCGACATCCAGCGCTGGACGGTCGTCCCCTCGCCGTACGGGCACGCCGACGCGGAGCTCTTCGCCCGGCAGCTCTCGCCCGGCGGCTGGCAGGACGACTCCATGTACAACTTCGCCGTGGTGGTGCGCGACGGCGGCGCCCTGGCCGGTGCGCTCGGCATCAACCGGCGCACCGGTCCGGGGACGTACGAGGTCGGATTCTGGACCGCCAGGGAGCACCGGGGGCTCGGCTACACGACGGAGGCGGTGCTGTGCGCCGCCCGCTGGACCTTCGCCTCGCTCGGCGGGGACCGGCTGGAGTGGCGGGCCGAGACCGGCAACCTCGCCTCGCGGGCGGTCGCGCTGCGTGCCGGATTCCGGCTGGAGGGCGACCAGCGCTCCGGAGTGATCAACAAGGGGGTGCGCCGTGACGCGTGGACCGGCGCCCTGCTCCCGTCCGACCTCGGTCTGCCCGGCACCGATCCGTATCTTCCGGCCGACGCCTCCGCCCGGCCGTGAAGGGACCGCGGGCCCGGCCGGGATGTCAGTGCCGCCCTCTAGGGTGCGGGGCATGACGTCTGTGCAGCCTCCCGCAGCCGAACTCTCCGCCGACCAGGCCCGCAGGATCGCCCTGCGCGCCCAGGGCTTCCTCGGCGCCCCGGACCGCCGTGCCGGGGTGCCCGGGGTCCTGCGGCACCTGGGTGCCGTACAGCTCGACACGATCTCGGTGCTCGCGCGTTCGCACGAGCTGATTCCGTACGCGCGCCTGGGCATGATCGGCCGGCAGTCGGTCGAGGAGGCGTACTGGTCGGGCGGCCGCGCCTTCGAGTACTGGTCGCACGCGGCCTGCATCCTCCCGGTCGAGGAATGGCCGCACTTCGCCTTCCGTCGCCGCGCCTACCGCTCACGCCCCCAGTGGCATCACGACCTGCCGGACGGCGCCTACGACACCGTCATCAAGCAGCTGCGCGCAGAGGGCCCGCTGACGGCGACGGAGCTGGGCGGCGCGAAGAACGGCGGGGAGTGGTGGGACTGGTCCGCCTCGAAGGTGGCCGTCGAGCGGGCCCTGATGTACGGCGAGGTGGTGTGCACCGAGCGGCGCGGCTGGAAGCGGGTCTACGACCTCGCGGAGCGCGCCCTGCCCGCCGCCGTGCTGCACGACGATCTGGACGACACGGAGTGCGTGCGCCGGCTGGTGACGCTGGCGGGCCGGTCACTGGGGGTCGGCACCCGCGCGGACATCGCCGACTACCACCGTCTCAAGGGCGAGCAGTTCGACGCCGTGGTGGCGGACTCCGGACTGGTGCCGGTGACGGTGCAGGGCTGGGCGAAGCCGGCCTGGGCGGATCCGGAGGCGCTGGCCGCCGAGCCACGCGGACGCCACCGCACGACGCTGCTGTCGCCGTTCGACTCGCTGGTCTGGGAACGGGCGCGGACCGAGCGGATCTTCGGCTTCACCCACCGCCTGGAGGCCTACGTCCCCAAGCCCAAGCGGATCCACGGCTACTTCGCGATGCCGCTCCTGGCGGGCGGCAGGCTGCAGGGCCGGGTCGACCCCGCCCGCGAGGGCACGACGTTGGTCGCCCGGCAGGTGTCCCTGGCGGGCACGAAGGCCGTGGTGCCGATGGCTCAGGCACTGGTGGAAGCCGCTTCCTGGGTCGGCTGCACGGAGGTCCGGCTGGAGCGGGTGGACGCACCGGAGCTGCGCGGGCCCCTCACCCGGGAAATCGCCCGCGCCCTGGCGTGACCGCCCATTCCCGGGGCTTTACCCCCGCCCCCGGGCCCGGTCATCTGATCTCGAGGATCTTCTCCCGCATGGCGTAGACCACGGCTTCCATCCGGGAGTGCAGCTGGAGCTTCTCCAGAATGTTGCGGACGTGGTTCTTCACCGTGTTCTCGGAAATGAAGAGTTCCTTCGCGATATCCCGATTGTTCATGCCCGTAGCAACCAGTTTGAGGACTTCCAGCTCACGTTCGGTGAGCCGGGGCGCCGGAACCAGCCGGCGCTCGTCGGTCCGCTGGATCATCGACTTGAACTCGGTGAGCAGTTTGGACGCCATGGACGGGCTGATCTGGGACTGCCCGTCGGCGACCGCGCGAATCGCGGTGGCGACCTCGTCGGTGGAGATCTCCTTGAGGAGATAGCCGGTGGCACCCGCCTTGATGGCGTCGTAGAGGTCCGCTTCCTCGTCACTGATCGTCAACATGATGATCTTCGCGCTGGGGGCCACCTCCTTGATGGAGGTGCAGGCCTCGATGCCGCCCCGCTTGGGCATGCGTACGTCCATCAGGACGATGTCGGGCAGCAGGTCGGCCGCCTTGTCGACGGCCTCCGCCCCGTCGCCCGCCTCGCCGATGACCTGGATGTCCTCCTCCTGCGCGAGGACGATCTCCAGGCCTCTGCGGAACAGAGCGTGGTCATCGACCACAAGGACTCGGATCGGCTCCTTGCGGGAACCGCTGTCGTCATCCGCGCCGGTACGCTCACCGCCGGCGTCGTCGGCATGCTTCGCATCGCGCACGGGCCCGAAGGTATCCGCCATCGTTCCTCCCCCTGAAGGCCACGGCCTGAAGTTCACAAACTGTCCGCCAACGGCAGTTCACAGAGCACCGATTGGCTTGGGCCGCCATGATTTCATGCCTGGACGTCAGAGCGGTGATCCCGTGGTCGCACGCGGGTGCCCCTGGGGGCGCACAGGCGCTCCAGGGGCACCACGAAACGGTGGCGTCAGCCGCCGAGCGCGCCGCCCGCGCCGCCCGCCTCATCGGCGGCCAGCGGGTCGGTCCTCAGATGGATGACACCGTAGTCGTAGGCATGCCGCCGGTAGACGACACTGGGTTCCTTCGTCTCGGAGTCGACGAACAGATAGAAGTCGTGACCGACCAGCTCCATCTCGTAGAGCGCCTGGTCGAGCGACATGGGTGCCGCGACGTGCGTCTTCTCGCGCATCACCAGCGGTCCTTCGCCCTGTACCTCGAGCGAGCCGATCCTGGTGGTGGGGACGGGCTGTGCCGCTTCGTCGGCGACCAGCTCGCCGTCGCCGTTGAACGACGCCGCGTCCGGCACCATTTCACCGACCTCGGCAGCGGGGATACGACCCGTGCCACGGCGGCTGTAGCGCTTGTCGTGCTGCTTGCGCAGCCGCGCCTCCAGCTTGCCTGTGGCCAGGTCCAGCGCTGCGTACGGGTCGCCTGCGGCCGCTTCTGCCCTGATGACCGGTCCACGCGAGCGGAGCGTGATCTCCACTCGGTCGGAGCGGTCTGCCTGACGAGGATTCGGCTCCTTGGACACCTCCACGTCGAGGCTGATCACCTTGCCGTCGAACTTCTGGATCTTGTCCAGCTTCAGCTTCTCGGCCACGTGCTTGCGGAACCGCTCGGGCACCTCGGTCTTGCGGCCCTTGACGACGATGTCCACGCAGAACTCCGTTCCCGGATCGCTCCGCTCAGCGGCGGAGCATCTCCCTTTTGCACCAGGCCCCGGTGATGGCCGGAGCCGCGGACTCGGTGACTTCCACCTCCTCCTCCCCCGTCGGCAAGGTCTCCACCCCACCGAATTCCCGGTTTCCGAACTTCGGTGGGTCGCCTGCCCGAAACCTGGTGGTGCATTCGTCGAGGCCTGGCATTCACCATTCCTCACAACCGAACATAGCCTGCCAGGACGGATGTCGGCACCCGCTACTCGCGCGTACCTCCGTTCAGGTCTTTTTACCCACTCACTACCTGCAACGATGCAAGTTCAGTTCCAGTTCCGGTTTATTTCGAAGGCGGACGGAGAAGCTGCCACGACGGCTGCGTGACGTGCCCCGGAACCGGCGCTCCCCCACCCGCCGGCCCCGTCGACCGCCCGTGCCGCTTCGGCCAGCGAGGCACCCGTCGTCAACAGGTCGTCCACCAGCACCACCCGTCCGGCGGCAAGCAGCCGCCCGCCCCCGGCCACGACCCCCAGGGCACCCGCCAGATTCGCGCGGCGCTCCCGGGCTCCGAGCCCCGACTGATCCGCCACCGGACGCCGTTGCCGCAGGACACCGGCCACCCGGGCAGACGTGCCCCCGCGCCGCAGTTCCGCCGCGGCCGCCAGGGCGATCCGGCGGGCCGGGTCGTGCCCGCGCGCGGCGACGGCACGCCTCGCCGACGGGACGGGCACGAGCAGCAGCGGTCCCTCACCGGGCGACACCCCCGCCCCGGCCCTCACGGCACCCGCCAGCGCCCTGCCGACGGCTCCGGCGAGGCCGAGTGCGCCCCGCTCCTTATGGGCCAGTAGCACCGCACGTACCGCGTTCTCGTATCCGGCGGCCGCGTGCACCAGTGGCAGACCGGAGGGCTCCGGATCGGGTCTCACCCGGCGCGGCACCCCGCCGTACAGCTGCGCGGCGCACTCCTCGCACAGCTCCGTCCGGGGTCTGCCGCAGCCTCCGCAGTCCACCGGCAGGACCAGTCCGGCGATCTCCCGCCACCACCCGCGCATGACTCCACTGTGCCCGCGCCGGGGCAGCCCGACCACCCCTGTGGACAACCGGGACAACCGCCCGGCCGTCCCCGCTGCCGCGGGCGTCAGCCCGGGTAGACCAGCGCCGAGCCCTCCTTGAGGACCGACTGCCAGTTGTCGCCGGGCAGCAGCTTGAATATCCCTTCGCCGACCGTGTCCGCCATCAGTGGCAGCTGCTCGTCGTCCGCGGCGGCTATGGCCCGCACCTGGTTGACGCCGGGCAACACGCCCGAGGAGGGCGTCGAGCCGTCCGCCTGCACATAGCGGACCTGCTGCACCCCTCCCTCCTCCTTGCCGACCACCACGAGCCGGCTGCCACCGGACCACGACATCGCGGTCACGTCCACCAGTTGCGGCGCGGCCTGCCGCAGGTCGACCACGGAGACCTGTTCCCCGCCCGGCCCGCTCTCCCTCTCGATCCGGCCGATCTTCAGCGTCGTCCGCTCGTCCCGCGTCAGCAACAGTGCGATGCGCACCCCGTCCGAGGACAGGCGCAGTGCCGTGATCCGGCTGCCGTACAGGCTCGGCACGGTGACCTCCTGGGGGTCGCCGGTGCCGTCGGTCAGCCGCAGCAGCCGCGAGTTCCCTGGGTCCCGGTCGGCCACCCAGAGGTCGCCCCGGCTGTCCCAGCTGGGTGCCGTCAGGCGGTCCGCGGCGTTCTTGGCCTTGCTGATCAACGCCGGTGGGGGCAGTTCCCCGCCCGTGGCGATGGAGGCCACGTAGAGCGCGTCCCTGCGCTGCGAGAGCGCTGCCGCAGACTGCTCGTCCCGGGCCACGCCGACCGCGCTCACCTTCAGCGAACCGCTGCCGAACGGACCGGCCACCGGCTCCGGCTCACCACTGCCCCGGGTGCTCCCCGGAATGCGCTCCACGTGCCCCTTGGCATCCACGAAGTACTGGCTGTCGGGGCCGCCCGACGAGCCGTCGGGGGCGTACTCCTCGGCCTGGTCCGCCCCCAGCACACACAGCGCCGAGCCATCGGAACGCTGCAGCTCCACCTGCTCGACGCGCGCGGATGTCAGGTCCCGGAGGGTGAAGAGCACCTGCGAGGCCATCATCCGGCAGGAGCGCTGCCCGGACCCGTCCACCTTCTTGTTGAGTGGGACCTTCAACACGTTGCGGTCGTCGGGGGTCAGCGACGTCACGCCCTTCCGCAGTCCGGTACCCGCGGGAAAACGGGACGCGACCACCGGCCGCAGCCAGTCGGTCGGCCCTCTCAGGAGACTGCGGACGGCCTGCGTCACCGTGTCCATGCCGGTGGCCGGATCAGTCCGGTTACGGATGTAGACGGGGTCGGCGACCAGCGTGGACTCTGCCTCGGTCCGCCCGGTGGCGAAGTAGAACTTGTTGACGGAACGGTAGAGCCGTTTGAAGTCGGACTGCCCGAGAACCAGACCATCCGGCACGTCGGCGATGCGCCACTCCTTGCCGTCCGGGCCGTTCTGCCGCACCAGATGAAGGGTGCTGGAGAAGCCCGTCGGGGCGAGCGGCTGGTAGGCGTTCTGGTCGTCGACCGTCGCCACCTTTTCGCCGGTCAGGGTATAGGTGACCTCGTTGGTACTGCGGTCGCTCTCGTGGACCGGCCGGTCGCTCCGGTTCGGCGCCTTGGCCAGCACCGTGGTGACCGCGCCGGGCTTCCAGTCGCTCGACGCCTCCTTCGTGAGGTACTCCCGCGTCGTCCGGAAATCGGAGTCGTCACTGGTCATCGACTCCAGGAAGCCATCGACCACCTCGTTCGGAGTGGCGCCGTCACGCGGAGCGACCGCGTACACCTGCACCTGGGAGTCACCGGGCTGCGAGGCGTCCACGGCCTTGACGTCCCCGGTGACTGGCATCGAGCCGCACGCGGACAGCAGCACGGCGCCACATCCGAGCAGCGCGGTCACCCCCACCGCACGTCCACGGCCGCCCTGACGACGGTCAGTGCCCACGAGTCGCGTCCTCCCGCCCCGGACCCTGTGCCGGAGAGTCGTTGTGACGGTCCGGCCGCTCCCCGGCGGGACGCGGCACCACACGTGCGCCGTTGCCGGGGAGTGCTGCCGGATCCACCGAGGCCGGTGCGGTCCGGGCCGGCACGGAGGCGCGGGCCGGTACGGGCAGTGCTGCCCGGTCCGTACCGGCCGGCTGCGAAGGCAACGCCACCAGCCGGTGCTCGCTGCTCTGCGCGGGAGCGGACGCGGCCCGCTCCCGGTTCTCACGATTGCGCCGCGAGTCCTCGGGCTCCAGCGGTATCGGCGAACCGCGCAGCGGCTCGTCAGCCGTACGCGGCAGCGTCAGCCGGAACTGCGAGCCCCCGCCAGGCTCGCCCCAGGCCTGCAGCCAGCCGCCGTGCAGCCGTGCATCCTCGACGGCGATGGACAGCCCGAGGCCGGTGCCTCCGGTCGTCCTGGCACGGGCCGGGTCGGCCCGCCAGAACCGGTTGAACACCCGGGTCGCCTCGCCGGGCTTCAGCCCCACGCCGTAGTCCCGAACAGCCACGGCGACCGCTCCCCCGGCCACCCCCATCCGCACCACGACATCGCGTCCCTCGCCGTGCTCCACAGCGTTGACGACCAGGTTGCGCAGAACCCTCTCGACCCGTCGCGCGTCGGCTTCGGCGATCACCGGCTGCTCGTCGCCGACCACCCGGATCCGAGTGCCCTTGCGCTCGGCCAGCGGCTCGGCGCCACCGATCACCCGCCGCACGACCTGCCGCAGGTCTATCGGCTCCGCCTCCAGCGCCGCGGCACCCGCGTCGAACCGGCTGATCTCCAGCAGATCGGACAGCAGCGACTCGAACCGGTCGAGCTGGTCCCCCAGCAGCTCCGCGGAACGCGCCGTGATCGGGTCGAAGTCGACGCGTGCCTCGTGAATGACGTCGGCGGCCATCCGTACGGTCGTCAGTGGCGTCCGCAGCTCGTGCGAGACGTCCGAGACGAAGCGCCGCTGCATCCGGGAGAGCTCCTCCAACTGCTGGATCTTCAGCTGAAGGTTCTGTGCCATCTTGTTGAACGCCTCACCGAGCCGGGCGATGTCGTCCTCGCCGGTGACCTTCATCCGCTCCTGGAGCCGGCCGGCCGAGAGCCGTTCGGCGATGCCCGCCGCCATGCGTACGGGTGTGACGACCTGACGCACCACGAACCACGCGATGGCCCCGAGCAGCACGACCACGAACAGACCCGCGGTCGCCAGCGTGCCCTTGACCAGCGTCAGGGACTTCTCCTCCTGCGTCAGTGGAAAGACGTAGTAGAGCTGGTACGGATTGCGGTCGATGTCGTAGAGCCGCTTGCCCACGACGAGACCGGGCTGCGACTCCTGCCCGTTCGCGTACTTGATCCGGGCATAGGTCTGAAACGCGCCCGGACCCTTGTTCACCGACTCTCGCAGCTTCTGCGGAATGCTCGCGGCCTCGACGCTGCCCGAGCCCCGCGGCGCACGGGATCCCTCGTCGGCGCTGAGCGCCACCACGTTGAAGGCGTTCTTCCCGCCGCTGGCGAGCTGGTCGACGAGCTCGGTCCGCCAGGAGTTGTTGGCCGTCGTGCCGTCCGCGGCGTCGCCGCCCTGCCCAGTGGGCGTGAGCGGCGCGTTCGCCTTCTCCTGAGCGGCCGCGAAGCCACCGGCTGCCTGGGTCTGGGCTGCCTTGCCCTTCGCGTCCAGCAGGCCGTTGCGCACCTGTCCGATCACGACGAGGCCGAGCAGCAGCACCACACCGAGCGACATCAGCAGCGTGCCGGCGACGACCCGCAGCTGGAGGTTGCGCCGCCACAGCCGTACGGCTGGGAGCAGCGGACGCCGCACCCAGCGCATCAGCAGTCGCGGCACCGGCCCGCCGGGCGCCCGGTCCTGGAACAACCGGCCGCCCCGCAGGAAGCGCCCCACCGGAAATGACGTGTGCCCTGAGCCGGCAGCCCGCTCCGCACGGACTCCCGGCTCCCCGGGCTTCGGAGCAGTGCTACCCAGGGACATGTCAGCTCGGTCCGGCCTTGTAACCGACACCTCGGACGGTCACCACGATCTCCGGCCGCTCCGGGTCCTTCTCGACCTTGGAGCGGAGCCGCTGTACGTGGACGTTCACCAGACGCGTGTCAGCGGCGTGACGGTATCCCCAGACCTGCTCGAGGAGTACCTCACGGGTGAAGACCTGCCACGGCTTGCGGGCAAGCGCGACCAGCAGGTCGAACTCCAGCGGGGTCAGGGCGATGGACTGCCCTTCCCGCTTCACCGAGTGCCCGGCCACATCTATGACCAGATCCCCGATGGTCAGCTGTTCCGGTGCCGGCTCTTCGGACCTGCGCAAACGTGCCCTGATCCGGGCAACCAACTCCTTAGGTTTGAACGGCTTGACGATGTAGTCGTCGGCCCCGGACTCCAGGCCCACCACCACGTCAACCGTGTCGCTCTTGGCAGTGAGCATGACGATCGGCACGCCTGACTCGGCCCTGATCAGCCTGCAGACCTCGATGCCGTCCCTACCGGGCAGCATGAGATCCAGCAGGACCAGGTCCGGCTTTGCCTCACGAAATGCAGCAAGTGCCTTGTCGCCGTCCGCTACGAACGACGGCTCGAACCCCTCACCACGCAGCACAATCCCGAGCATCTCGGCCAGTGCGGTGTCGTCGTCGACGACAAGGACGCGTCCCTTCATAAACGACATCATCCCATTAGCTAATCGTTACCTGCGATGATCTGGCACACAGCTCTGCCAGTCCGACTCCCGTGACCGGGGAGATTACGCCCTCCTCCGTCACGATCGCCGTGACCAGCTCCGGCGGTGTGATGTCGAAGGCGGGGTTGTACGCCGGAGTTCCCACCGGCGCCACGAGCACTCCGCCCGCTCCCCTTCCGTCAGCACCCGACTGCCGCGACGTGACCTCAGTCACTTCCCGCCCCGGTCGCTGCTCCACCGTGATGGACGCACCGTCCGCGGTGTGCAGATCCACGGTCGTGGTCGGTGCCACCACGATGAACGGTACGTGGTGATACTTCGCGAGCACCGCCAGCGGATAGCTCCCCACCTTGTTGGCCACCGATCCGTCCGCGGCGATGCGGTCAGCCCCGATGAGCACGGCGTCCACCTCACCCGCGGCGAACAGCGACCCCGCGGCGCTGTCCGTGAGCAGGCTGTACGGCATGCCGTTGCGCGCCGCCTCGTACGCGGTCAGCCGGGCGCCCTGCAACAGCGGGCGGGTCTCGTCCACCCACAGCCGCCTGAGCCGGCCCGCCCGGTGCGCACCGAGCGCCACCGCGAAGGCCGTCCCCTCACCCCCGGAGACGAGCGCCCCGGTGTTGCAGTGGGTCAGCAGCCGGTGACCGCCGCCGGGAAGCAACTCGTTCAGCAGGGCGAGCCCGAACCGGGCCATGTGCCCGCTGGCCACGGCATCCTCCCGGTGCAGTGTCCTGGCCTCGTCCAGTGCCGCGGCCGCCGCGCGCTCAGGCCCTGCCCCCTGGTCGACGGCCGCCCAGTACGCCCCGGCCGCACGCCGGACCCCGTACCCGAGATTCACCGCGGTGGGCCGCGACTGCTCCAGCAGGCCCGCGGCCTCCGCCACGTCATAGCCTCGCGCGGCGGCGAGAGCCACCCCGTAGGCCCCCGCGATGCCCAGCAGCGGTGCCCCGCGTACCGCCAGCGTCCGGATCGCCTCCACCAGTGCGGGAACGTCCGTACACGCCAGCTCCGCCTCCTCCGCCGGCAGCCTCGTCTGGTCGAGAAGCACCAGCACAGGACCTTCCGGAGGCTCGTCCCAGCGAAGTACGGGAAGCGCGGCGGGCTCGCTGCCCACCGGCGATTGCGCGTCCTGATCAGCCATCCGTCCAGTCTGCCCCGTGGGGCGCCCCCGCATGAAGGAACGAAGGAGATACAGCGCCTGGCCCGGACGGGTGCGCCGCGTGGCACGATGGCTGCCAACCTGACGCCCCGATGCGCGGACAGGACCGTGAAGGAGCGAGAATGAACGACACTCCGGGCTGGGCCTCGCCCGGATCTGCCCCCTCCGACGACCAGGAGGCAGGCGTCCCCCGGCCTTCCGAGCCCGTCGACGGCAACGGACCTGCGGGAAACTGGTCTCCCACGCAGCCACCCGCAGGACAGTGGTCCCCACCGACCGGTTCCGCTCCCGGCCCCGGCACGCCGCCTCCCCACCCCGGCTGGGGCGTTCCCCCGCAGGGGCCCGGCTGGGGACGCCCGCCGGCTGCGGCCAAGCCCGGCATCATCCCCCTCCGGCCGCTGGGCGTCGGCGAGATCCTGGATGGTGCCGTATCCACCATGCGCGCACACTGGCGCACGGTCCTCGGCATCACTCTCGCCGTCTCGGTGGTCGCTCAGACCGCCATCCTGCTCGTGCAGCGGTACCTGCTGCCGGAGCCGCCGTCGATCGACCGGAACGCCACGGGCTCGGAAGCCCTGCGCCAGGCCACCGACTCGCTCCGCTCCAGCCTGCTCAGCAGCGCCCCGCCGCTGCTCATCTCGATGCTCGCCACGATCTTCACCACCGCGGTGCTGACCGTGGTGATCAGCCGCTCGGTGCTGGGCCGCCCCGTCACGCTCGCCGGCGCCTGGGCCGAGGCCCGGCCCCGGCTGTTCCCGCTTCTGGGCCTGACCCTCCTGCTGGCCGTCATGGCAGCGGCCATCATGACCGCGGGAATCCTCCCGGGCTTCCTGATCGGCGACACGGCAGGTGTCGGCCTCGCCTTCATCGGGCTGCTCGCCGCGGGCGGTGTGTTCCTCTGGCTCCTGGTCCGCTTCTGCCTCGCCTCCCCGGCACTCATGCTGGAACGGCAGTCGATCACCGCGTCGATGCGGCGGTCCGCCAAACTGGTCCGCGGCGCCTGGTGGCGGACCTTCGGCATCCTCGCCCTCACCTGGCTGCTGACGATCATCGTGATGGTGGTGATCGGCCTCCCGTTCGGCATCATCGCGATGGTTGTGGACGACGGTGGCCTGAGCTCCTTCCTCACCGACGGAGCCACCAGCTTCGGCTGGCCGTTCCTGATCGTCTCCGCCATCGGCGACGTGGTCATCGCGACGATCACCTATCCGCTGTCCGCCGGTGTCATGGCCCTTCTGTACGTGGACCAGCGCATCCGACGCGAAGCACTCGACCTCGACCTCGCCAGGGCAGCCGGTCTGCCCGGCTACGACAACGGGAGCTGACAGCGTGTCGGGGGGCACAGCGGCAGCAGATCTACTGATCCGGGCGAGCGGCGGCATACCCGTGGACACCCCACGGGTGCCCGCCCGCGAAGCCGCACGGCACGAACTGTCCAAACCGATGTACCACGAGAACGATCCGAACCCGCTCCAGCGGGCCGTGGACCATCTGTGGGCCTGGATCGGCGACCTCCTCTCCACCGCCTCCGGGGCAGCCCCGGGCGGGCCCATGGGACTGGTCGTCCTCATAGTGATCGTCATCGCTCTGGTCGCCGCGCTCCTGTGGCGTCTGGGCACCCCGCAACGCCCCCTGCGCGCAGCGGACGCCCTGTTCGAAAGTGGTCCTCTGGGTGCGCCGGAGCATCGCGCCGCAGCCGAGGCGCACGCCGCGGCCGGCCACTGGAGCCAAGCAGTCCAGGAACGGATGCGCGCCATCGTCCGCTCCCTGGAGGAACGCGCTCTGCTCGATCCCCGCCCCGGGCGCACCGCCGACGAAGCCGCCTCGGAAGCGGGCCGCGCACTTCCCGCACATGCCACACGACTCCGGTCGGCAGCCCGATCGTTCGACGACGTCACATACGGCGGCCGCTCAGCCGACCAGCAGGCGTATCTGGCCGTGCTCGCCCTGGACGTCGATCTCGAGTCCGCCACACCGCAACTGGCCGGCACACTCCCGGGGGCTGCCGGATGACTGCCGCCACCGCGCCCTCCACCTCCGCCTCCCTCACTCCGCGTCAGATCTGGATCCGCGCTCGCGGACTGCTGCTCGCCCTCCTCGTGCTCGTCGTCGCCGGGATCGCCCTGGCCGCCACCCGCTCCGGAGACCAGCACGGCCGACTCGACCCCCGCTCCGCAGACCGCTACGGCAGCAGGGCCGTTGCCGAACTCCTCAAGGACCAAGGCGTCTCCGTCCGCGTCGTCACCACACTCCAGGCCGCCACGTCCGCAGCCGGCTCCGACACCACACTGCTCGTCGCCGCTCCCGATCTGCTGACGTCGTCCCAGCAGAACGCACTCCGCGAGGCGACCCACGACACGAGTGGCCGGACCGTTCTCCTCGCTCCGGGCCCTCCTTCGGTGGGCACATTGACCCCGGGCGTCCGCGCGAGATCCTCGGTACCGGTCTCCACACGCGCTCCGCAGTGCTCCCTGGCCGCCGCCCGCCAGGCCGGCGAGGCCGAGACAGGAGGCTTCCGCTACACGTCGGACAGCCCCGAAACCCTCGCCTGCTACCCGGCCGGCGGCCTCCCCTCCCTGCTGATGCTGGAGCAACCGGCGTCGGGCGACACCGTCCTGCTCGGATCGCCCGACCTCCTCTACAACGACCGTCTGGACAACGAGGGCAATGCCTCTCTGGCCCTTCAACTCCTCGGCTCGCGCCCGCATCTGGTCTGGTACCTCCCCTCACTCAGTGACCCCTCCGCCACGGACAGCAGCGGAGACAGGGGCAACAGCACGGGCGGAGACAGCGAGGAGGACGAAAGCAGCTTCATCGACCTGATCCCGTCCGGCTGGCTCTGGGGGACCCTGCAACTCGCCCTCGCCGCCGTACTCGCCGCCATCTGGCGTGCACGGCGCCTGGGGCCCGTGGTCGCCGAACGGCTCCCCGTAGCCATCCGCGCCTCCGAATCCACCGAGGGCCGGGCCCGCCTCCAGCGCAAGGCCAACGCCCGGGACCGGGCCGCCGCCTCTCTGCGCCATGCCACACGCACCCGCATCGCCCCCCTCGTCGGCGTCTCCCCTCGCGACGCCCACTCCTCCGCGGCACTCCTCCCCGCCGTATCCGAACGCCGCAGTACCAACGGCACCGGCCTCCACGAACTGCTCTTCGGCCAAGCCCCCTCCGACGACGCCGCCCTCGTCCTTCTGGCAGACCAACTCGACACCCTCGAAAGAGAGGTCCGTACCTCATGAGCGCCCCGCACCCCATTCCCACCGGGACACCCGGGACAGCTGGGACAACCGGGACCGTCAGCAGTGACGCAGCGGCCCGCGCCTCCCTGGAAGCGTTGCGCTCCGAGATCGCCAAGGCCGTGGTCGGCCAGGACTCGGCGGTCACCGGTCTCGTGGTCGCGCTGCTCTGCCGCGGCCATGTCCTGCTCGAAGGCGTTCCCGGCGTAGCCAAGACCCTCTTGGTCAGGGCCCTCGCCGCGTCGCTCGAACTCGACACCAAGCGCGTCCAGTTCACCCCTGACCTGATGCCCAGTGACGTCACCGGGTCACTCGTCTACGACGCCCGCACCGCCGAGTTCGCCTTCCAGCCGGGGCCGGTGTTCACCAACCTCCTGCTCGCCGACGAGATCAACCGGACTCCTCCCAAGACCCAGTCCTCCCTGCTGGAAGCAATGGAGGAACGCCAGGTCACCGTCGACGGAACCCCCCGCCCCCTGCCGGACCCCTTCCTCGTCGCAGCCACACAGAACCCCGTGGAGTACGAGGGCACTTACCCTCTGCCCGAAGCCCAGTTGGACCGGTTCCTGCTCAAGCTGACGGTCCCTCTGCCGTCCCGCGACGACGAGATCAACGTCCTGACCCGCCATGCCGACGGCTTCAACCCCCGCGATCTGCAGGCAGCAGGGATACGGCCGGTCGCCGGGCCCGCCGACCTGGAGGCCGCACGCAGCGCTGTCGCCAGGACGACCGTCTCCCCCGAAATCGCCGGCTACGTCGTGGATATCTGTCGTGCCACCCGTGATTCCCCCTCGCTCTCCCTCGGTGTCTCCCCCCGAGGCGCCACCGCTCTTCTCTCCACGGCCCGGGCCTGGGCCTGGCTGACCGGCCGCGACTACGTCACCCCCGACGACGTGAAGGCCCTCGCGCTCCCCACCCTCCGGCACCGCATCCAACTGCGGCCGGAGGCAGAGATGGAGGGAGTCACCCCGGACTCCGTCATCACCGCAGTTCTCGCCCACGTCCCCGTACCCCGTTGAGGCGGTGAATGATGGCCCTTACCGGACGCACCGCCCTGCTCGCCGCTCTGGGGTCACTCCCTGTAGGCATCTTGGCCCCGAGCTGGACGGGCATGCTCGCGGTCAATGCCCCGCTCTTTCTGGCAATTCTGTGCGACTACGCCCTGGCAGCGCCAGTGCGTACGCTTCAGTTCACCCGATCCGGTGACACAACCGTTCGACTCGGTGACAGCGCCCACGTGCAACTCACCGTAGTCAATCCTTCCCGCCGCCGTCTGCGGGCACGCCTGCGCGATGCATGGCCTCCCAGCAGTTGGTTCCCGGGTACGGATCAGACGGCATCCCGCCACACAGCGGATGTCCCCGCCGGTGAACGCCGCCGTGTCACCACCCAACTGCGCCCCACCCGCCGCGGCGACCGCGAAGCCGAGCAGATCACCGTCCGCTCCTACGGTCCGCTGGGACTCGCAGCCCGCCAGGGCAGTCATCACGTCCCTTGGAAAGTACGCGTCCTGCCACCGTTCACGAGTCGGAAGCACCTGCCGTCCCGCCTCGCCAGGCTGCGCGAACTCGACGGCCGCACGAGTGTCCTCACCCGGGGCGAGGGCACGGAATTCGACAGCCTGCGCGCCTACGTTCCGGGCGACGACACCCGCTCGATCGACTGGCGGGCAACGGCGCGCCAGTCCGCGGTCGCCGTACGGACCTGGCGCCCCGAGCGCGACCGTCACCTTCTCATCGTCCTCGACACCGGGCGTACGTCGGCGGGCCGGGTCGGTGATGTTCCCCGTCTCGACGCGTCGATGGACGCGACACTGCTGCTCACGGCCCTCGCGACCCGGGCCGGCGACTGTGTGGACCTTCTCGCCTACGACCGCCGTGTACGCGCCCAGGTCCGAGGCCGGGCGGCCGGCGACGTCCTGTCGGCCATGGTCGACGCTCTGGCACCGCTGGAGCCGGAACTCGTGGAGACCGACGCCCGCGGGCTGAGCGCCGCCGCGTTGACGCATGCACCTCGCCGCTCCTTGATCGTGCTGCTGACCAGCCTTGACGCAGCCCCTGTCGAAGAGGGGCTGCTGCCCGTACTTCCACGTCTCACCCAGCGCCATACCGTGCTGCTGGCAGCCGTGCGGGACCCGCACATCGAGGACATGGCACGCGCGACGGGAACAGTGGACGCGGTCTACGAAGCTGCTGCGGGAGCCCGGGCTCAAGCGGGACGGCGGCGGACGGCAGACCAGCTCCGGCGTCATGGCGTGGTCGTCGTGGACGCCACCCCCGACAGCCTCGCGCCGTCCCTCGCGGACGCCTACCTGGCTCTCAAAGCGGCTGGCCGCCTCTAGCGTCACGGGTCCGCCCAACCCAACCATCGGCCCGAGCAGCGTCGGGGCACATTCCGGAGTGTCACATTCGGATCGCAGCCGAATCAGGCTCACAGTCCGGTTCACGGTCGCGCCGAGGAAGCAGGAACGGGGTAAACAGCATGAGGAGACCGGCAATGGCGATCGCGGAGCGAGGGCCGGTGACGCCGGCCATCAGGCCCCACAGGCCGGTCATGGCCGCGACAGTCACCTTGCTGGTGACCGACCAGGCCGACAGGGCTCGGACGACGCGGTCCGTCGGGACTTGCTCGAGCCGGTAGGTGGCGAAGACCGGATTGAACACACCCATGCACGTAATCAGTCCGAACTCGACCACGATGACGAGCACGAGCCCGGCTGCGCCGGGCCGGATGAAGGCCAGCCCGAGCGACCAGCACGCGCGCAGTGTCCCGACGATGAGCAGGACCCTGTGCCGTCCGAACCGTGCAACGAGCCGGCGGGCCAGCCGTGAACCGATGATGCCGCCGACACAGGGCAGGCCGAAGGCGAGGCCGTACTGCCAGGGAGCGAAGCCGAGGTCTCCGAGCATGAGAACGGCGAGCAGCGGCGTGGTCGCCATGATCAGGCCGCTGACCAGAACGGTGTTGAAGAACAGCGGGCGCAGGGCCGGGTGCGTCAGGACGTACCGCCATCCTTCAAGCAGGTCGCGAGGCCGCATCCGCGCCTTCTGCGCACCAGTGCCCCCGGGGCGCGGCTCACTGCCGCTGATCGCACCGATCCCTGCGGCTGAGAGCAGATAGCTGAGCGCATCGGCCACCACGGTTGTCACCGGTCCGAAGAACCCGATGGCGGCTGTTCCGACCGGCGGTCCGAGCACGGTGGCGGTCCAGGTCGTGGACTCGAACCGTCCATTCGCGACGAGGAGGTCCTCCGGCCGCACGAGAGCCTTCAGATACGCGCCACTGGCAGCGTTGAAGGCGATGTCAGCTGCGCCGACAACCACGGACACGACCAGAAGCTGCCCGAATCCGAGCGGACCGAGTACGTACGCGACGGGAACGCTCAGCAGCGCTACACACCGGGTCAGGTCCATCGCGACCATCACCGGCCGCTTGCGGCGAACCTCCACCCACGGCCCGAGCGGCACCGCTACCGCGGCCCCCACCGCCAGCCCCGTGGCTGTCAGCACCGAGACCTGCGTCGGCCCGGCGTGGAGCGCAAGGATCGCCATCAACGCGAAAGCATCGAACGCCAGCCTCGTACCGAACGTGCTGACCGCAAACGCTGCCCACAGCCACCCGAACTGCCGGCCCAAAGGCTTCCTTCCCACCGCACTCAGCCCACCCTTGACGTCTCGCCGAACAAACAGACATTGACCAGGCAGAGCTAATCGAGCAGGACAACAGCAGGTCAAACAACAGATTCGCCGGTACTCAACAACGATCCGTTGTGGGCTACCGTGCTTCAGCATGGATATCGAAGCCGTGCGCACATTCGCCGCCGTCGCCGACGCAGGCCAATTCCAGGAAGCCGCCGCCAACCTCTCGATCACTCAGCAGGCCGTCTCCAGACGCATCTCCGTACTGGAGAAGAACCTCGGCGTGCGGCTGTTCACCCGGACGCCGCGGGGTGCCCAGCTCACCATCGACGGCCAGGCGCTCCTGCCCCACGCACGCGAACTGCTGCGCGTCGCCGAGCGCGCGGTCGCGTCCGTGCGCGCCGGCCGACGCCCGCTTCGCGTCGACGTGCTCGCCTCGCGCGGCGCGCAGTCGGGCCTGATGCGCGGCTTCCACCGCGCGCATCCCGAAATCGAGCTCGACGTGCTGATGCTGTTCGAGATCGAGACGGCTGTCGCCGCCATCCGGTCCGGCGCGATCGACGCATCCTTCCGCGCCGTCGCGGCACCCGGCCAGCCTCTGCCCGAGGACATCGAGTCCGTCCCGGTGCTCGACGAGCCGCTACAACTCCTCACCGGCCCTGCCCACGCGCTGGCCGGCGCCAAGTCCGTGACCGTCGCACAACTCGCCGGGCACCGGATCTGGATGCCCGGCATCGTCCCCGGTACCGAATGGGGCGCCTACTACGACGCCCTCGTCGCCGAGTTCGGTCTCACCATCGAGGCGACCGGCCCCAACTTCGGCTCCGACGCGCTCCTCGACACCATCGCCGACACCCCTGCCCTGGCCACCTTCATGGGCGAGCAGACCCGCCTCATCTGGCCCGCCGGCCATGAGCTGCGCCGTATCCCGGTGACGGACCCGACGCCCGTCTACCCGCACTCGTTGATCTGGCGCCGGGACAACCCACACCAAGGTCTCGCTGCTCTCCGCAGCTATCTCGGCTCCGCACAGCCCCACCGGTCCGACAGCGAGACTTGGAAACCTGCGTGGGCCAAGCACTCATGCGGCATGTAAACGCAGAAAAGCCCCGTGCCACAAGGGCACGGGGCTTTCTACAATAATTGTTCGGCGGCGTCCTACTCTCCCACAGGGTCCCCCCTGCAGTACCATCGGCGCTGAAAGGCTTAGCTTCCGGGTTCGGAATGTAACCGGGCGTTT
>NZ_JBITIE010000011.1:206052-333289 GCF_044458665.1 Streptomyces sp. NPDC050422 | reverse complement strand
CGCCCGTCGAATACGAGACCAACTACTACCTCGTGACCACGAAACACCAGGTCACAACCACAATCTGAGGTCTCTACCGAACCCGGAACGGTTCACTGTACGTCCTTGTCCGGCTGATGTGCGAGACGGAGCGAATGCATGAAGCCCTGAAGGTGATCCAAGACATCGACCCGGAGAACAAGTACGCACACCAGATTGTGGCCAGTGATTGCTGGCCATAGGTGTCCGGCTATGGCCTTCTCGCGAAGATGCCGGTGTCGACCTCGGTGAGGATGTCGAGCTTGACCAGGCGTTTCAGCTTGGCGCGGGTGCCTTCGACGTTCTTCGGCAGCAGCTCGTGGCCGAGGGCTTGGCAGACGTCCCTCGCCCGTTGTGGTCCGGTCGCGTGGTTGAAGGCGTCGAGGATGCGGGGGTAGTCCGGGTGCTCGGGCAGGTCCGGTGGGGCAGCGGGAAGCCGGTCGGCGAGGCTGGTGACGGTGGTGCGGGTGATCGAGAGATGCTCCAGATGGGTCTCGGCCTCCCGCAGCCGGTTCTGCAGGCCGTCGATCTGTTCACGGAGGTCGCCGGCCAGAACCCGGGCAGCTTGTTCCTGCAGTTCCAGGGCTTCGAGCAAGGGCTGGATGTTCATGCTGCGACCGCCTGTGCCTCGCGCCAGGTGGTGGTGTTCGTGCCGGTGAGCCGGCGGGTCATGACGTGGGTCATGGCCCAGTAGACGCGTGAGGCGGAGGAGGAGGGATGGTGCTCGTAGTCGCGGACCAGGCGCCGGTGCAGTATCAAGGTTCCGTAGGTCTGCTCGACCCTCCAACGCTTCGGCTGCGGCACGAATCCCTTGATCTGCGGGTCGCGGGCGACGATCTCGACGTCGATGCCCAGGCCGGCGCCGTGCGCGACGACCTGACTCTTGAAGCCCTGGTCGACGAGAGCTTTGCGGACTGTTCAGCCGGTCTGTTCGGCGACCTGGTCCAGCAGGGCGATGCCCGCCGCGTTGTCGTGGGTGTTCGCGGCCAGGACGACGACCGCGATGACCAGTCCGAGGACATCCACCGCCAATCCCCGCTTGCGGCCGGGCACCCGCTTGGCCGGGTCATGGCCGCTCGTGTCGGCGGGGACCCCGGCGGCCACATGGACACTCTGCGTGTCCAGAACCACCAGGGCCGGGTCCTCTAATCGCCGGGCGCGTTCGCGGACCTGGCACCGCAGGAGTTCGTGGATGACATGGTCGGTCCCGTCGTCCCGCCATGCGGCGAAGTAGTAGTAGGTCGCGCTCTTCTGCGGCAGGTCATGCGGTAGGTAGGCCCACTGGCAGTCGGTTCGTCCCTGGTACACGATCGCGTTCACGATCTCTCGCATGTCGTAGGCACCCTGATGCCCGCTGACCGACCGATGCCGGCCCTTCCACGCGGTGATCACCGGCTCGATCAACGACCACTGCTCGTCCGATAAGTCACTCGGATACGGCTTGCGTTCACTCACCTGGTCACATCACCAGATCAACGACCGTGGGTCGGCAGGTTCCGCCCCACCACCACACCATCAGGCGACAGCAAAACCCCTCAAAGACTAACGAACCGCCCACTGAGGGTTGGTGAGAGGGCGATGCGCTTGGGCCTACCGTTCCGTTCAGTGCCGGCGGTGGTGGGGCGGCACCTACCTACACGGCGGCATCTGCAACGGGAAGCATGGAGGGCTCGGGGGCCGGTCACAGCACGTCGCCGTCAGACTCCTCCTCGATACCTAGCTCTGCGTCGGTAAAAGGTTCACCCAGGTCGGGCATGGAGAAGAGCCCGATGTTTGTAGTGCTGACGAACCTGACGAATCGGTCGACGGGCCTGTGCAGTTGCGCTGCTTCGAGCGTGGTGCGACAGGCACGGCAGCGCCATGGGCGCCGGAGCGTTGTCCACTGTGCCCGGGTGCACGCCGGGCAGCTCACGAAGTATGTGGACGGACCGAAGGGGGTTTCCCAGTTCGCGTAACCCCAGCGCGGTCGGTGGCCGGGCTCGGTCCGATCGGAGTCCAGGGACGGCCTGCCGATCAGAACGAACTCGCCGCCGGACCACCGGCAGGTGCAGGGGCTCTCACCCTGGCATGCGCGGGTCCGAGCCAGTTCCTTCGTCTTCTCGGTGCGGGGTATCCCTGGACCTTTGGCCTCGACCCACGTGCCGAGCTCGGGCAGCCAGAAGTCCGGGATGTACAGGGTGCCGGAGTCAAGAGTGATTGTTTCCGGCTCGTACTGCCATCGGATGCCGTTGCTGTCGAGGGTGGCGGCCCAGTCGGCTTCGAGCCGGGACCGAAATGTGGTGTCGCCGTAACGGGTCGGGACCGCCTCTATGGATGTACCGGGATTATCGGGTGAGTTCTTCACACTGGGCTCCTGTTCCGGTGCTATCGACCAGCGGCGATTCCCTGCAGTTGGGTTCTCTGGAGAGCTGACGAGTGGTGCTCTTCCCGGAGCGCCGGGCTGCTGGCTCATCGTTCTCCGCGTGGGGCACGAGTTTCGAGCTGTCCGATGATGCTCGCCCAGATCTCGTGCGCCTGGCTCGGCACCTTGGCCTGCGCGGTCTTCATGGCCGCGAGGATCTCGACATGCTTGTACTGGAACGCGAGCGACCATGATGCCGCTGCCAGCACGGTAGAAAGCTCTGCGAGGACGCGCTCGGGTGCGGAATGGTGTTGCAGCAGTTCGGCTGCGCAGTCCGCACTGGCAGCGGCGTACGCGTGCGCCTGCCCGTCCTCGTTGATGAACAGCCCCTGCACCACGCCTTCCCGGTAGGCATCCGGCCACCGTTCCGGCTGTTTCGCACACGCGCGAATGCCTTCCATACGGACATTGTTCGTCTCGTTCGCCGCTCGTTGTCCGACGGCTACACCCAGACGATGCTGCTCAGACTGCTCGAGCCCGGGGACGTTAGCCGCCTCCAGTCGAGCTTCAAGATCGCCTCCGTAGAAGACAGTGCCGCTCTGAAGGTCAGACACAAGCGGCGAGACCGCGCCCAAGAGCACGGTATGAAGCCGGGCCAGCGCCCATCGCACCCACAGCAGCGCCGCATGGACGGCCGCCTCGGTAACCTCATCCGTGACCTCGTGTACGACTGCGCGACCATGCCCAGTCCCGTATGCGTTCCGCAGCTCACGCAACTGGGCAGCCATCTTCTTCGCGGCACCAGGTATCTGACGCAGCGGATGATTCCCCGGTACTGCTGGCCCGATGACATGCTCGATGACCAGATGCGCCGAACCCAGCACCTTTGTGTACTCGTCGCCGTCAGCAACTACGCGGCCATAGGCAACGAGCGTGACGCGAGCAACGCTCTCGACCAGTTCCTTTGCCGAGCCGACGATCAACGGACGGTCGTCGGCGGTAACGGCAGCCGACAAGCGACCGTAAGCGTCGCTGATGGCTTCCCACTGGTCGTCCTGAACCCACTCAGCACGAGGGAGGGGCTCCTGCACCAAATTTCGTATCACCACGCGATTCTCTCCTGGTCTATCACGTCCAGCTCATACCAATCATGGAGGATGCTCGACTTGTACCGGCGTCAGCGTCGCGGCCCGAACTGTTAGCCCCCCGACTCATGCACGGAGTTTCAGCTGCACGTCCCGCTGCTCCTGGGCCTCACCACTGCCGACCCCCTGACGGCGCACCGATAGCTTGGCGATCGTGTCAGTGCTAAGGGGTAGTTTCGGCCCATGTATATGCAGGCGGATCCTGATGAGGCGTGGGAGAAGCTCCGCGCGAGCCGCGCGAACCCTCCCGGCAAAGCCGGTGGTGGAGCGCGCCGGAAGACATACGCGGCGGCTCTGGAGCAAGCGGAACAAATGTTCCGCGCCGCCGCCGTGGTAGGTCCGGCCACTCGCCCCCTGCAGGTCTTCTACGGCTTGAGCCAGGCCGGCCGCGCCATTGCTGCAGCGGCGGTCCACCTCAAAGGCGAGGAGTGGCGACTTGACGGGCACGGAATCCGGGCCAGTGGCCTCGGCAAGCCCTTTGCCGACATCGAGATCCGCACCGACCCCGCGACGTCGCGGGGTAGTTTTGTTCGGCTCAGCCAGCTCTTCGAATCCCCGGTCTGGGGCAAGGAGCCGGTGCGCCTCGAAGAGGTCTGGGACATGCTGCCGGTCAACCTTGAGTACCCCCTCACAGACCGGAACCGCTACCCGGCCTTGTACACGGACAGCAGCAGCATCCACGGTGATCCCCACCCCTTGCTCCACGTGCCTGTCTGCGACATCCCCGACTGGGTCATCGACGACGGAACTCGGGAGACGGTGACCTCGTTCTTTGCGACGTACCCGGGACTCGCTCGGCACCATGAGTACGTCCGTCAGACGTACCGCCCCGACGCGCCTCCCGACTTCACCCGCTACGGCCATGGAGGCGGAGAGCTTCGCGTGAGCTGGCTCATGCCTCAAGGAGACGCGCTCGTCGAAGAACGCCGTGAACACCTGCACGGCCTCACTCGAAGCCATGGCCGGTCACGCTGGTTCCTGCCGGCGATTCCCTCGACGAGCCGGGAGCCGCACCTGTTGATGGTCTGGTGGTCGGTCGTCTACACGCTCTCTATGCTGGCCCGCTACGAGCCGGCCAGCTGGGCCGGGCTCATCAGCGTGGACGGCAATCGCCATGCTGTTCCTATCGAAGGACTACTCAAGCGCGCCATCGCCTTCATCCCGGGACTCATCGCGTCCAGCCTCGATGAGGTCTCAGGCTGACGTTCACCTGTCTAGCGGGAACGGCTCCTGACCGTCCAACGCGGCAGCGCCGCCCCGCGTGGGGGGAACGTACGGAAAGGGCCGCCCCGGCACCCGATCGGTGATCGGGTGCCGGGGCGGCCCTGTGTGCTCTGGGTTGGTTCAGCTCTGGGCGAGCTTGTTCGCGAGGTCGAGGGCGGCGGTCGCGATGGCGAGGGCAGTGGATAGGCCGGTCACCTCGTGGATGGTCGGGCGGACCAGGCGCGGCCAGTCGTCGGGGGCTGCGGGCCAGGAGGCGAGGTGTACCTCGGTGGTGGCCAGGCCCAGGTGGGCGGTGACGTCCCAGCCGGCTAGGGAGGCGGACTCCCATTGGAGACGGATGCGGCCGAGGGGAAGCCGTGGGGTTTCGGGGCTGAGCCAGGTGACGTCGAGCGGGCCATCGGGCAGGGCGCAGACGCGCTGGACCAGTGCGCCGCGTACACCGGCGGGCATGGGGCGTACGGCGAGGCCGTGCAAGGGGATTGCGGCTGATGGGGAAATGCGGACCTCCGGTGGGGGTGACAGACGCGGTCAGTCCCAGGTGAGTGCGCCGGAGACGACTGTTGGGAGGTAGTCCTCCTGGCCGTCGTCGGCGATGAATGCCTTGCCGCCCCGGACGACGACATCGGCCCCCACGTAGTGGGCGAAGGGGAAGTCGGGGTTGATGGCGAGGCGAATCGGCAGGTTTGGGTCGAGCTCTTGGAGCTGACGGAGTAGGTGGCCGACGGTCAGGTGCTGAGGAATGGGGACCTCCGAGAACGGGCTGATTGGCCGTTCGGGCATCGCGGGCCGCGACCACGCCTCTAGTCAGCGAGGTCGAGCTGTCACTGACGTCGCTCGGCATGCCGAGCTGCTCGGCGGCGAACGGATTTGGCCCGACGGCCGTACTGGCCGGGCAGGTAGTAGCAGGTGCAGCGTCGGGTGGAGGCGCACTGTCGGCGGTAGCCGGGTCGGGCGGCAAGGAGCGTGCGCACGACATGAACCGCCTTTAGGTAGCGGTCAGCAGGGAGAATGAGCGACAAGGGCAGCGATGAATCCGGCCACGGCGTGGCTGGGGGTGTGGGGACCGAGCTCCTGGACCCACGCGTTGGCCTCGGTGGGCTGCACTCGCACGTGCCAGACGATGCCGCGCCTCCAGGCGCTGGGGTCCTCGGGGAGCCAGCCGACGTAGACGTGACCGTCCGGGCTGGTGGCGTGGATGTTGGCCTCCGGGGTGTCGACGACCGTCCAGTCGAGAGCGTGGAGGAGGTCGAGCACCGGAGCGGCGCAGTGGTCGGAGGAGAGCCAGTGGCGGGCTTCCGGGGTGGGACGGACGACGGCGGGCGGGAGGGTGGCGGAGTCGTTCACGGTTGGATGGTCCCTTCGTTGACCTGCGGTTTTTCCCGGCACTCGTACGTTGACATGGGGTGTGCCGAAGCGCGTAGTCGTTTCCCGGGGGTGATGTCTGCCGTGGGCGAACTTGCGACCACCAGTAGGCGCCGATGGTCGGGGGAATGGATCGGCGTGGGCGTTTGTCGTACATGGGTTGCGGCGACGGGCCGCATGGGAACCCAAGGGGGAGCAGCGATGACGGAAGCGAAGAGACCGTGGGACAAAGCCGGGCTGGAGTGCAAGACCCGCGCTGCTGGACGGCGGTGGACTGTGGGCGACATCGCGATGGTCGCCGATGGCCAGTGGGGTGTCGGAGCGCAGCCCGAGAGGTGGCCGGATCAGGAGGTCGTGGTGGAGCACCGGGTGGCGGACGGTCGGCGCGTCGAGCTGACGGTGGAGGAGCTGGAGCGTGCGGTGAGCAGCCCTGTCGAGGATGCCCACCACGACTAGGGCCGAGGCTGACCGCTCACTGATGCGGCCCCGCAGCGGGCGCGGGTGGCTCTGCCACTGGCGAAGCAGCCGGGTCGGGCACCCTGGTGCGGTGCGTGCGCGGAACGGGCCACAGCAGCCTGGGGCCGCCGGCCTACCGGTGCCCGGCCCGTGGGGGCGGCGGCTTCACGAGCTTCGGTTACGTAGCTGATGGCCCGTAGTGCAATTTGGATTTCAGCCTGTCCGACGCGAAGGCTCGCCACGGAGCTGGTGATCCGGTCCATGTCGTAGCACCCCGGCGTGCATTCGGGCCGCATCAGAGCATGTAGACGGTCCTGGTGCGGCTGTCGAGGTGCCGCTCACGACCCGGGCCGAGCGGATGTGCATGGCCGAGCGTAGGAGTGGGTCGGCGCAGGGGCTTCGGGACGCCACGGGTTCGAGTTCCCCGATGGAGCGGCCCCTTGCTTCCTCGATCATGTTCGTGGCTTCGTCAGGTGCAGTGGTGTTGGGCATGCGGGAACTCCCGTTGTTCAGAGGCCCCGCCGGGGACGGAGGCGGTTCCTTGGTGGGCCAGGGGTAGGTATCAACGGTGGTGCCGTGGGGCCGCCGAGCTGGCTGGCGGCGTGACCGCGGCTGCTGCCGGGGTGAGGTTGCTCGACCGGTTTCGTGCGGTGCTTGTGGTACGGCTCTGAGCGGCCACCACCCGCAGGTCTGCAGCGGTGCGTGGGGCGTGAGCGGCGCGGTGGACGGCCTGGACGACCGCGGTGCGCCGCACGTCGAGCGGGGTCGGAGCGCTGACGGCGCGGGGTGCGGCCGGGCTGAGGGAGGCGAGCGTGACCAGGTGCTCCAGGTCCTGATTGAGCTGGTGGCGTTCACGCACGACTGGAGCGGAAATGGTCATGGCGGCTGTCGTCGCGGCGATCAGGTGGGACGGAGCGCCAGCCGTGAAGTAGGCCTCCGCGCGCGTGCCCCAGCCGGGTGGACCGGACCAGAGGGTGATGTTCTCGTCGTCCCGGCCGGAGAGACGGTTGTCGATCAGGGCGCCTGCCTGCCCGTCGGGAGCGACGATTTCGACGGTGCCGCGTTCTCCGGCCTTGCGGCGCCATCCGGCGTCGGTGAGTGGCTGGACGGCGTCGGCCCAGTAGATCGACGGCCTGTCCAGGAAGCGTCCGTTGCCGGCGTAGGCGTCGGCTTCGGCGTAGTCGTGGGCCAGGGCGGTGGTGAGACCGGCGACGATTTCGGGCGCAGTGAGGTGGTTGAAGGTTGCTGTCCAGCGTGGTGCGGACGTGGCGTCCTGGGATGCGGTGATCTTCCACGTCTCCCAGTCGTCGCCGTACCAGCCGATCCGGATCCGGTGGTCGGGGCTGGTGACGAGGAGCTGGCAGGGGGTGTCGCCAAGATCGTGGTGTGGCCAGTGGGCGACGGGGGCGAAACTCGCGTCTGCGGAAGCACCCATGCCGGCCAGGTACCTGGGGCTGACCAGTACCTCTTCGTAGGGATCACGCTCGTGGGACTGCTGGGAGCTCATGGCCGATACTCCGGGGCGCGTAGAAGGGGGAGGCGCCTGCGTGCGCACCGCAACGGGCTGCGCTGCTGCACGCGGGCACCGTGACAACGGCGGGAGACGCTTGGGTCTCAACGGCAACGGGATCACCGGCCTCGGAAGGGGGCCGACTGGGCGGTGGTGGCCGCGGGAACACGCGGCTGAGGCTGTGGCGCGTGGCTGAACAAGGAGTTCGGAGCGGCGGGGCTCCGCCGCAACGCCGCAGCGGTTCGAGCGCCGTTTGAGCCCAGTGAGGGACCAACATGCGCCCGATCGACGGGCGACGGTGTCACTGCCGTGCGCTCTGCGGTGGAAGGGCTGCTCCAGCGCTCGATGGCCGCGTAGACGGGGCCGAGTGCCTGCCCGGCGTCGGTCAGGACGTAAGGATCGCCGTGGCGTGGGCCGGTGCGGGTGACCAGGCCGTCCATCTGGAGCCGCTTGAGCCGTTGCAGGGTGGTGTTGTTCTCCAAGACAGCTCCATCGGAGATGTGGAGGATCCGCATGGGTCCGCCCTCGCTGAGTACCTTGATTACGGCGGTGGAATGGCGAAGGTGCAAACGCCGAGCGGCGTCCTCAACGCGTTCGGCTCCGGCGACGTTGCCAAGCCCCAGATTCGCCTGGGACCAGTCCGACAGGGCGCGGTACACCGGCGTGAGGGATTCGCTCGATGCGCTGAGCCTGTACGGGGCGCCATGGTTGTCGTTGAGTCGGGTGACCAGCCCATCAGCGTGCATCTGCGAGAGCCGATTGCTGACGGTCGGCAGGCTGACGAACGGCAACTGGGCGGCAACCTCACCCACACGCATGTGGTGCTCTTGCTGTGCCAGGGTCTGTGCCGACCAGGTGGTCCACTTCGGAGCGATGAGGGAGAGGGCGTCCTCGACCCGCTGCGCATCGATCGAGCTGATGGAAGCCGCGCTGGACGGTATGGCGGTGGGCATGGTGCAAACTCCGTTGCCGAATGGTTCTAGGCCGAAGGAGACCGGCGGGATCGGGTAGAGGTGGTGGCCGGCTCGACGGCGGGTGTGGTCGGTGGGTCGGCGGCGGGGACGGAGTGTGGCGCAATGCTGCTGCGGCTGAGGGCAACTGAGACGCGTGGCGGGGCCGTACGTGCGTCTCGGAGGACGGCTTCGCCCTGCGGTGTGAGCGAGAGCAACTGGCCGGGTTGGTACAGGCCCTCACTGGTGTCCTGGTGGAGCAGCCCGTCCGCTACCAGCCGCCGGACAGTTTCGGGCCAGAGTTCCAGGTTGGGGCGCTGGCCCCGTCCGTCGGAGAGGTAGATGTCGCCGGACACCGCGCTCTGGTGGAATCGCAGGCTGGCGGCCTCGACCGCTTCGAGGGCACCGAGCCGGCGATTACCCGAGATAGCCCAGTCATCGTTTTGAGAAGGTTCTTGCTCCGCGCTCAGACCGTGCCTCGTCGGCTTCGAGGGACGGGCCGTGCCCTGATCGGGAACAAGGCGACGGAAGGCGGCTATCGACCGGGTGAGCTGCTCGTAGGCCGCAGCGCGGCGGGCGGCGAGCACATCGATCTGGGGGGCAACACCTTCCAGGATGCCGTATCGGTTGGCCGAGTCGATCTCACCCCGGCAGATGGGCTCCAGCAGTTCGACAGCGGACAGGGCGGCCCGGGTGAGTTGTCCCTGCAAGCTGTCGAGGTCGCGGGCATTCTCGGCGATCATCTGGCCGACCAGGTCGCGGGGGTCGCCGGGCGCATGGTTCTCGGTCAGCAGCCAGGGGTTGTCGACACCGAGCTTCTCGGCCACGAGGTGCGCGCCCGGCCGTGCACCCGGGTCATAGCGCTTCACTCGGCACCGCCCATCCGGGTGAGCAGCGAGCGCACGAGAGTGGGCAGGCTGTCAGGCCCCTCGCCGATCCACACGCTGTCACTTGCTTCGCCCAGGACGTACGTTGCGTCCTCCATGAGGCCGCTGGAGATCTCCATGCACGCATCGGTGATTCGGGACGCTGCGAGCAGGGACTCCGAGAGCATCTCGACGTAGTCGCCCGGGGCGAGACCGGCGGCCGCGGCCGCGGTACGGATCGCCGCCAACTCCACTGCACTGAAAGCGAAGTCGAACTCGCCGTCCCGCTCCACCGTGGCGGGCGAGGCGAGGGCCGGGCCCGGGGCCTGGGTGGGGATGCCGACGCGGGTGCAGATCCGGTCGACGGAGGTGGTCAGCTCGGCGAGGGACTCGGTGAGCCATCCCAGCGCGGACGCGTAGGAAGCCAGGGCGAACAGACCTGCTGGCGTCGCGGGGAGCGACTCGCCGCCCACAAAGCCTTCGAGCCGTTCGTTCAGCCCGGCAGCCACCCGAGGCCCGGCCGCGAGCGCACCGAGCACGGGGTGCAGGTAGGAACGACTGGCGGCCGTCGGGTACTCGGCGGTGAGAATTCCGGAGACGCTCTGCGCGGCGTCAGCCAGGAGGTCCGCCAGTTCGGTGCGGGCCGCAGGAGCGTGGTTGGCAGTCATCGCTGGGGAACCTTTCGGGGTGCGGCGCCCCTGGGCTGGGTTGCCGCTGGATGAGTTGCCGGGACAGCCGGCGGCCGGTCGGCTGCGCGGGGGGAGCGGGATCGAGCGGCCTGCACGCGCGTCTCGGCGGCGGAGACTGCTTCGGCGTCCTGGTGGAGGCCGGTGCGCAGGTGTGCCGAGCGGTAGACCGCGTAGTCCTTCCGACTGCCGGCGGAAACGAGGTAGATCTCGCGCTTGTGGTGCGAGGTGGGTGGGGCCGGGCGGAACTGGATGACCATCCGGTAGGACACGGACGGGTCGACATAGACCTTGTGGTAGCCGGCGAGTCGGCCCTTCAGCGGCAGGCAGTCATCGCTTCCGTGAACCAGGTTCTGCAACTCCAGCAGCGCCAAGTCTCGAATGCTGTCCGGGAGTTCCCGCAGGTCAGCGATGGCGTCCGGGTGTGCGGCGAAGGCGAAGCGGGCGCTGCTCACATCGACCGCCCAGGGCTCGGTCGCTGGGCCGGTCCCGTCGGCGGCGCGACCTGGATATCGAGTCCGGCCTTCGGGGTCGCGGAGGACCCGGTCGACCGGGTGAGGGCAGCTCGGGTCCTACGTGCGGCGGGCTCACCACGTTGCTCCGGCGGCTGCGGCAGCGGGCTGCTGCGGTCGGCCAGCCAATTCTGAGCGGCGTCGTCGTCAGCGAAGGCGCCCTCGCGCATCGTGTAGGTGTGGGTGGCGAAGTCCCCTTCTTCGAGGAAGACGCGAATTGGTGCGTGAGTAGCGCCGGCGTCGCGGGTCAACGTCCAGGTCTCACACGGGTCGGAGTCCGAGGTCTGGCTGTCGAGGACCTTGTACCGAGTGCCTGACTCCCGGATCTGCTGCTCGATGCGGACAGTGAGTTCGTCGGCGGGCTTCATGAAGTCCCCGCCGGTCTGGGCGATCCGCTCGGGCGGGCAGCCGCGTTCTATCAACCAGTTCTGGGCGAAAGCCACGTTCGCGTGATATGTCAGCTCGAAGGTGAACGTGTTCAGGCTGAGGTCTCGCGCGACCTTGATCGCGGCTATCTGAGGTTCGCCCGGAACTCCCCAGGTCACCGAGCCGTCGTGGGCGACGACGTAGCTGTGGGAGCCGTGGGGAGTCGTGTGGTGTTCAGCCAGGACCGTCAGGTCGCCGGCCCAGAACTGCTGCTCTGCGTATTCGGATTCCGCATTGGCAGGCCCAAGATCGTCAAGGTGGAAGTCGAGTACGTCACTCATGCCGCCAGCCCCATCTGCTCGGGCGCAGGGGTGGCCAGCACGCGATGGTTAGGTCGGATCGGGCTCGTTGCGCACGCGCCGAAGGGGCCGTCGGGAGCACGGAGATGGGCAAGTGTGTGGTCCAGGTGGTCGCGGTGCCACGTCGAAGGCCCGGACAGTCCGGCCTCGGCGTCGGTGAACTGCTGCCACGCGAGCCAGAGAGCGTGGAGCCGGGCGACGGCCTCGGGATGTTCGTGCCACTGCGCGCACCATGGGCGAGTCGTGCTGATCTCGCGTCCGTACACCGGGAGGAAGAGGTAGTTCACCCAGGTGCTGAGGGCGGCCAGTTCGACGTCGTACGCCTCGCCGCCCAAGGCGAGGATGAACATAGAGGCGGGGCCCTTCTCCTGCGCTGAGTCGGCTGCCGCGGCGGCCGGAATACCGTCGCCCGGCTGGGGTGGGGCGGAGGCGGGCTCGGAGCCGAGGCGGTCGAGGATGACGCCGTGCTGCCTGACCTCGGTCATGGTCTTGGCGAGGGTGCTGGCGAGATCGTCGAGGTCCCCGTCGGGGACGCGGAACGGCTCAGGGTCGGGGGCGGTCGTGCTGGTGTCGGACATGGGGGCGTGCTCCATCTGTGGGACGGCGACATGGGGAAGAGGATCCGGAGAAGCCGCAATTTGGTCCGGCCGGAAAAGCCCGGTAGTGAGGCGCTATGCCGTCGTGCAGCGAGGGCAACGCGGAAAGGGAGGGGCCAACAACTGCACAGCGGAAGGCCTGTTGAGGCACAACGCCATTGCCGAGTGCCGTGATCTGAGCCGGGCGCCCGAGTCCCGGAGTGGCAGGGACCCAGCCGGGCTCCAGGCCCTGCATCCACTCCACGAAGTCGGCACGGAGCCGTCCGGCCGCGTCGGTGGGCGGCGGAGCGGGGCGGGTGAGCATCTCCCATCGGGCGATGGCGGCCGCGTACGCACCCCATTGCCGGTCTACTGCCCGGTTTCCGGCGCCGATTCCGTCCAGAGCAGCAGAGCCACTGCTGACGGGGGAGGGAGCCTTTCCTTGCCCGGTCGGCGTCCCGGGGTGCCCGCGTTGTTCGCACGCGGGGTGGGTAGGAGCGAGGCCTCCGCGCTCGGCAGGGTCATGTCCCCGTGGCCGTGCCGCTGGTTGGGCGAGCGCTTGATTCCGTCCGACGCTTTCGGGGTGGGCAGGAGCCACTCCACCTCGTCGGCCAGGTTCGGGCCGTGGCCCCCGCTCTTCCTCTTGGCGGGGTGTTGCGAGCTGCCGTTCTTGCCGATGTTGCTGGTCGGTGTCTTGAGCAGAGTGTTCGGCGGGCCAGGCGGTGAGGAAGGTCCGCTCGCGGCGGTGCGGGGCTCCGATGGGGGAGGCGCGAAGCACGAGCCACCTTGCGTCGTACCGGATGTCGGCCAAGGATCCGAGTACGGCACCGAGTGCCCGCAGAGGAGGCTGGCCTGGGGTGTCTCCCAGACACCACGGGCAGAATTCCATGTCGCCAGGGGAGCCGGCGGGTGAGATGAGGAGGCCGCGCACATTCTCGATCACAACCAGGCAGGGGCGGAGGACCTCGACTGCACGGGCGACGTGCAGCCACAGCCCGGAGCGGGTCTGAGAGTTGAGTCCGGCGCGTCGACCGGCGACCGAGACGTCTTTGACAGGGGAAGCCCGCCGTCAGGACACACACCGGGAGACGCTGGATCAGTCGACGGTCGTGATGTCGCCCGGGTTGGGGATCCCGGGCCAGTGCCAGGCCAGGATGTGCGAGGCGTCCGGATTGACCTCTGCGTGCCAGGCCAGCGTGCCGCCGAGCGCGGACTGCACTCCGAGATCCAGCCCGCCGTAACCCGAGCAGAGCGAGCCGATCAGCGGAGGGCGCGCAATAGTGGTCTGCATGTCACCGGCCCCGCGCGATCCGGCCGGGCAAATTGCTGCCGCCGGGTCAGCAGGAGGTGAAGCCCGAGCGGGAATTGCCGGCGTGGACCGGGCGCGGGCGGCCTGGAGCCGCGCGGGCGGAGAGAAGGCCCGCGCAGATGCGGCGCCGAGCCCGTAGTCCATCACCCGCGCCGCGGCCTCGCGAGCATCCAGAGCGTCGGGCTGGCTGCAGAGGTGCTTGGTCCGGTTCAGGAAGGAGAGCTGGTGGGCCACTGCGCCGAGGGCGGATGCCGCCTCGCCGGCAGGCCCTACAGCGGCGGCAAAGTCGCAGATGGCTGAGTGGGTGCGGCCTGCGCGGTGCTGCTCGACGGCACGGTGGAGGACCTCGTCGGCCAGATCGGCAATCAACTTGCCGAGGTCGGATAGCTGCCGGCGACGGTGACGTTGTCGGGCCAGGGGTTTGCGTCTCCGGGCTGTGGGAGCTTGCCCCGCTGTGCATCGAATTCCGACGCCATGGCGCTTATGGACAGGGCATCGGAGACAGGGTTGTTGATCAAGGCGAATTCCCATGGAGAGGACGAGCGGGGGGCGGGTGGCGTCAGCCATGGCCGCGCGATGGTGGTCGTGGAACGACGCGGGCAGGTGCTGAGCCGAGTCGGGCCGGGGGCGGTGAGACCGAGCGCGGAGTGCTGCGGGAGAGGGCGGCGTGCACCTGCGTGGGCGGTGGCCCGTTCGGAGATGGAGTGGGGGCCGTCGGAGCCGGAGCGGGGCGACCGATCGCGGCCTGCCAGCGGGTTCGTACTTCGTCGAGTGGGCCGAGCGCGTGCAGGGCGTGGTTGATGAGCCTGCCAGGGGACAGAGCCTCGTTGTCCGCCAAGGCTCGGACGGTACGCGCAGAGTTGGCCGCTGTGCGGGTGACTGAGGAGCGCATGACCTGCTCGCCGAGCCATTCGGCGCTGCCGGACCCCACGCCGTCGCAGATGGCGGCGAGCTGGTCGCTGGACAGCGTGCCGTCGCCCATCAAGCCGCGCCGCTGCGCTTCCCAGAGCAGGGTGATCCGGTCGATGGGCTCGCACCGGTGGTGCAAGGCGCCGAGGCAGCGGTAGACCTGCCCGTGGGCAGGGTCGGCGAAGTCGTCCGGCCGCAGCCAGCCGACTACCTCCTCCATGGCTTTCGGCCGCTCAGCAAGAACGGCTAGGAGGAACCGCTCGTCCTCGGCGACCTGGTCGGCGCGAACCAGCGGTGGTGCGACCGGGGCGGTGGCCGGCGGAGTCGCAGGCGCGACCGGGCGCGGTTCGCTTCCCCACCGTTGTGCGAGCTCGCTGAGCACCCCGTTCAGAACGTCCGCGCAGTGCAGGGCTCCCTCGACTTCGCCCCGCAGGGCGTCGGCGCGAGCCGCTTGGTGAAGGCGGATCGCGTGTCGGGTGATGCTGCGATGGATCGCGCCCTCCAGCACCATGCGGCCGTACACCGGAGCGTGCGCGGCACGCGGGCAGGCCGAGACCAGGGTGTGTGCGTACACCGCGGTCAGCCCGCGTACGTGGAGGCTGGCCTCGTCGACCGCATCGGTTACCCATGACAGCGGTACGGTCTTCTCGGCCAGCGCGGGGTGGTCATCGTCTCGGAGTTTGCGCAGGGCGGCGTACAGCGCCTGGTGGACCGGCCGGTAGAAGTGATCCGGTGCGAGCCAGTCAAGGTGCGAGAGCTGGCCCGGGTCGAGCAGTAGAGAGCCGAGTACCGCCTGCTCGGCACGCAGCAACGGGTTCATCGCTGACCTCCTGCGTCGGAAGCGGGAGGTTCGTTCTGCCGGGCGCGGAGGTCGGCGACTGCCTGGTCGGCAGCGGTCATCGCCTGGGCGAAGCCGTCCAGGATGCTGGTGAACGTGGGGTCGGTGGCGAGTATTGAGCCCGCCCCGCTGACCAACCACCACTGGCCGTCGCGCAGGACGACCGGTGAGCGTACGAGCCGCCCGGCCCGCGGCGCGGACGCGCTCATGCCGACAGCCCGAAGGCGTCGCGGCCGTGGATCTTCGCGAGCGCCCGCGCGGTGATGGCCTTCGTCGCACGGGCGGAAGCCGGGCCGACCACCTTGGCGGAGGGCTCCTTGTACCAGGGGCGGAGGTCGAGCATGGCGACCCGGATACCGGTGGCCAGGAGCAGTGCCTTGCCCTTGGGTAGGGCGCGGATCGCATCAGGCGGCAGGATCCGCTCGGTTCGCATGCTCACCGAGGTGGATTTGCCGCCGTCGCTGGTCGACACCGACGTGGTCTGCACGTCGTGATCACCGACCTGCCTGCTAAGACGGTCGGCGAAGTCCGCGTCATCGATGCCCGAGCCGATGATCTTGATGGTGGCAGCCGACCAGAGAGCGTCCATGCCGGCTTCGCCCCAGCACCGCTGGCCCTGTCGGTAGGACTGCAGGATCGTCATCGGGATGACGCCTCGGCTGCCCAAGTGGCTGTACAAGTCAGGGAGATCGCTGATCTTGCATACGTTGGCGGCCTCGTCGAGGACGCAGAGGGCGGGTGGGTCGAGTCGTCCGCCGGAGCGCTCGGCGACGACCACGGCCGCACGCATCACGGCGTCTGCCGCAGCGGCGATGATCGCGGATGCGCTGCCACCGCCGTCCTTGCTGAGGAGGTACAAGGTGTCGCGGGAGGTGGCGAAGGTGAAGGGCTTGAACTCGGAGAGGTCCTTGCTGGGGGTGACCCAGGCCGCGACGTCGGGGTCGAGTAGGCAGCTTGCGTACTGCCTCGCCGTCTCGAATATGCCGTCGCGGGTCTCGGTCGCGCCGGCGACGGTGCCCTGGAGCTGGGCGGCGACCGCATCGTGGCCGGCATCGGTGAGCAGGTCGACCGGGGTCCGGTCGGCAGGGGAGGCGAGCCAGGCCAGGACGTCCGTGATCGGGCGTCGGTGGCTGGCGGCAGCGAGGAACAGAGCGCCGAGCGTGTTGCTCGCGGCGGTGGAGCAGAAGTCGGATCCGTTCGACTCGTCCACGCTGGCGGCGACGAAGTGTCCGGCAAGGCGTTTGGACCCGGCCAGGTCGCGGGCGTCGGCCAGGATGTCCCACCACATCTCGCGCGGGTGGTGGGCGATCTGCTGGGGGTCCAGGGTCCAGATGGTGCCGACCTCGGCGCGAGCCTCCACTGTTGCGGTGAACGCGTCGTTCGCGGCCTTGTTGCTGGTGAGCAGGACCGGGCCGGGCGCCGCGAGGATCGCGGGGATTGCCAAGCCGGAGGTCTTGCCGCTTCGCGGAGCCATGATCGCGACGATCACGTCCTCCCAAGACGCGCGGACATGGGCCCGACCGGGGGAGAGAGTGCCGAGCAGGATGCCACGGTCAGCAGGGGCGACCTCTTTTACACTCCCGGCCGCTCAAGGACGGCCGCAGATCCTGGGCCTTGGCGGTGATCTCCTTGTCCAGCAGCGGGGCGAGGTCGGCCTTCCCGGCGAGGCCGATCTTCGCGCCTCCGCGCAGCCGCATCCACAGCACCAGGCCGAGGACGGTGAGGCAGACGGACAGCAGGCCGGGGATGACCCGCGCGCCGACCAGCAGGGCGGTGGGGCTCAAGTGCGGCCACAGCGCATCGGGGTGAAGCAGGGCGTCGGTGGTCCTGAACGGGGCCCAAGGTCCCCTGCCAAAGAGGGAGTTGCTGACATTGCCGGACAGCCAGGCCAGTGATCCGAAGGCAAGCGCGATGCCGAGTATGCCGAAGAGGAGGTAGAGGAGCGCGTCCGACCCGGTGGTGGTCGAGGGTGCGCTGGTACGCGGTGCGGGCATGGTGTGTCCTGGGAGTGAGCGCAGGCGAGTGATGGGGGCGGGACGTGTGGCGCTCTTCTGCTGGTCATCGAGGCAGCTCCTGTTCGCAAAGAGACTTTGCGGTCGGCACTATCGGATGCGGGGGCCTGGGCAGGCTCACGGCGTGACCGACAGGGTCAGGCCGTCGGCGAGGTACGAGATCCGGTCCCGGGCCGCGTCGGGACTGTCGGCGGTGACGATGAGGAAGCCGATGCGGCTGGTGTCGAGGTCGCCAGACGGCGGCAGTACGACGTGCTCCCCGACGTCTCGGAGCCAGGTCACCTGGTACAGCCACGGGTGCTCTGGGCCAGGGGCGATCGACAGGTTCCGCGCGGAGAGGACGCCGCTGGCCGGGGGATAGACGATCTTGATCGCGGCGGTGGTGTGCGCCGTGGGCGTCAGGTCCGGCAGCTGCCCGCAGGCGATGTCGGCAGCGATTCGGGGCAGGTCGAGGCCGGTGGCAAGGCGGACGAGTTTGCCGATCAGGTCGCCGCCGATCCGCGAGTTGACCTCGATGATCCGTGGACCGGACGGCGTGAGGCGCATCTCCACGTGCTGGACGCCAGTGGTGACGCCCAGCGCCTGTACGGCCTGGACGGCGACGGGGGCGACCTCGGGCAGGAGCGGGTCGCCGGCATCGACGGTGTGGCCGACTTCCTCGAAGTACGGAGCGAAGGCGACCTCCTTGCGGGTGACGGCGAGCGCGGTGGTGACGCCGTGCTGGGTGACGCACTCCACCGATATCTCCGGGCCGGACAGGTACTCCTCGACCAGCACACCGCTGCCTTCCGGCCCTTGCTCACCGGCTCCGGCGGCAGCGAATTCCCAGGCGGCAGGCAGCCCCTCGGGTGCATCGACGCGGACCACACCGATGCTGGCCGCGTGGGATGAAGGCTTGAGGACGACCGGGAAGCCGGTACGGAGCGCGGCGACTGTTGCCTGGTCCAGGGTGTCGACGCGGGTGGACGTGGCCGAGGGCACGTTGTGCTCGGCGTACAGGCGGCGGCCGGTCGCCTTGTCCCGGCAGGCGGTCATCGCCGCCGTGGTGTTTCCGGGCAGGCCGAGACGGGCGGCGAGTTCGGCGGTCGGCACGAGCGTGTACTCGTCCCAGGTGACGACTCCGGCAATGGGGTGGCGAGCGGCCAGGGCCAGGCCGGCAGCGACTACGGCCTCCGGGTCGTGGGTGTCGGCGACCTCGTGGTCGACCACCAGATGCTGCTGCCAGGACGGCGGCTTGGCGTCGATTACCGCGATGGGGTACGCGGTGGCAGCCTGCTCGACGCAGTAGCCGCGATAGACGGGATCGGTTCCGCCGACGACGATCAGCAGCGGGTCAGTGGATCGGGACATGGGAAAGCCTCCATAGGCCGGTACGGACAGGGAAGGAGAAAGGGCAAAGCGTGCGGGGGCGTTCAACAGCTCTTCAGAGGGCATCGCCTGGCTGGGTGAGCTCCCTGTGGAGCACAGGAACCTGCGAGTGGGGCGGTTCGCAGGCGGTCCGGTGCCGTCGCAGACCGGCGAAGCATGCACTCAGCGCCAGGCCCTGGAGAGCGGCACAAGCCAGCAGCAGGTGCGGAATCCCATCGGGTGGGACGATCGCAATCAGGGCTCCGGCCAGCGGGAGCGGCAGCAGCACCAGGACGATCGTCACCGCAAGGGTGGAACCGAACGCCTGTACCGGGATGAGACGGGACCGCAGCGTTCGCAGGACGACGGTCATCGCGCCTTCGCCAGCCATGACCACAGCCACTGCCACCGTGTACGCCGTGAAGCTCGGCGCCAGGGCAGTCGCCAGGCACGCCGCGGTTGAGACAGCAGCCGCCACCGCGCCGACCGACCAGATGCCGAAGCGATCGATCGCACGACGACTGGTCCATACGGCAATCAGGGAGGCAACGGCAGCCGCGCTCCAGAGTGATCCCACGGCGGCGGTTGAGTAGTGGAAGTGATGGATGACCGTGATCGGGGCGGCGGCCTGCAGTACGCCGGTGGCCAGGTTGGAGGCGATGAGACCTCCGACCAACCAGGCAAGAGCTGGCGTGCGGCGCAGAGTTGCCCACCCGGTCAGAAGGCTGCTGGGCGCCGGACGGTGGTCCGTGGCACTTACATCACCAGATGTGGTCGCGGCGGCGGTCAAGGCCAACAACGCAACCACGGCCAGCAGCACGATGGGGCCGGCCAAGAGGAGCAGGCCGCCCAGGAGCGGACCGACGAGCATCGCGCCCTGGTCGATCCCGGTCTGCGCGGCCTGGACACGGTGGGCCGCATGGCCCAGCCGGCGGCTCGCCTCAGCTCCCAGGGTCTCCACCGCGACGAAGGAGACCTCCGCAACCAGCCCGGACGCAGCGCCGAAGGCCAGGACTGCAGACGTGGTCATCGTTCCGGCGCTGGGCAGGACGAGCAACATCACACCGGCCAGGACAACCACGGCGGTTCGGATCAGGTTGGACATCCGGAACACACGGCCGGCGCCCCACCGGTCGACCAGGGATCCGGCAAAGGCGAAGGCAGCCAGACGAGGTGCCCATTCGAGGAGGAACGCAAGGCCGGTCAGGGCGGTGGAGCCCGTGGTGACCAAGATCAGGAGCGGGATGGCGTAGGTGGCCGTCGCGCTGGCCAACGCGTCGGCGGCCCGCATGAGGTACGTGAGTGGCAGGCCGACGATGGGTACAGCTGGAGAGATCATCAGGGTCACCGCGTCCGGGGACCAGGGACCTGAGACGGAGGTACGGTCGAGCCGGCGTCCGCTGACCCGGTACCGGGGGTCGAGGAGCCCTTCGCCTGGGCCGCTGCAGGTGATGTAGCGAGGGCGGCGCTTCGGGAGCCGGGGAGCCTCGGCTCCTGCGTCCGCGTCTCGGTCCGGGGCTCCCGCGCGTGGCCGACACGGGCCAACTCGGCCTCCGAGTCAGCGAGTTCCGATTGCGCCGAGTTGACGAACTCCGCAGCGAAGCCGAACCGGTCGGCGAGCTGGTACGCCTCGTCGTCGAGGTCGGTGATCTGCTCGCCTGCCGCCTCCAGCGCTTCCCGGACACGCTCCAGCGCGCCGTGTTCGGGATGAAGGAGGTGATCGACCGCTTGCCGAAGATCCTCACCGTTCTCGGTGGACCTGATCTGGTCGGTGAGCCGGAGGAGTTCCGCGCCGACTGTGTAGGGCCCGAGCGGGTTTGCCGGGGTGGTCATCCGGGTGGTGTCGAGGGAGGGGGCGAGGTCGACAACGGAGCGGGCGGCGCGGAGCATCTCGGCCGCGTACGTGGCGGTGGCGGCGCGAATGGGGGGCGGGGTGGTGGTGGGAAGACGATGGCGTCGGCCGTACCAGTCCTCGATCTGCTGGAAGCCGGCGTGCTTGAGGAGCGTGGCGGCGAGGCCGTCAGTGGCACCCTTCGCCACGACGCTGCCGCTGGCCTCGGTGGTGATGGTGATGGAGGGGGCGTGCACGTGGGTCTCCTGGGTGCGGGGTATCGGGTGGGCAGGTGGCTCAGCTCGGCGGCGAGGCGGTGGCACTCGGTTTGCAGGCGGAAGGCGTTGTGGAGGGTGCCGTCCTCACGGGCGAGGGTGGCCACGATGTGCGCCTGCCGGGGCTGGTTGCGCACGGCGATCCGGCCGGCGTCCGGATCGCTGTCTGGGCGATCTCCGTGGCGGCCACCAGGAGTCGGACGTCGGAGGCCCACTGCGAGTCGGTGAGGTCAGGACAGCGAGGGTCGGAGCGGACCGAGCTGATCCATACCGGGTGTTCGGGTGCGCGGACCCCGAGACGTTCGACGGGAGCGTCGAGGGCGTGGGCCAAATACGGCAGTGAGCCGGACTCGGCGAGCAGGTTCGATGGGGCTCCGTGCCCGTCGCCTGCGATCAGCCGTGGGCTGATGTGGTTACCGCGTTCGCCCGGCCCGTACAGATACGAGAGAAGGCCCGCGGTGTTGCTGGCGTGCTGCAGGTGGGCAATCACGGCTTCTACCTCGAACGGGGAGTGGCGCACTGGAGCCCGGGTGTTCGGGCTGTCAGGGCACGAGGATCCGCAGGTTCCGCGATTTGGCCCGGCCGGAGATCGCTGGTAGACGTCGCGGCTTCCTCGGGCGTCGAGGTCGTATGTGTGGGCGGGGGAGCTGGTGCCCCGCCGTGGCAGGGCACCGGAAGGTCAGAAGTGCGGGTTCTCGGTCGGCCGGTCGGTCTCGGTGGCGGCCTGGAGCAGTTCGGCGAGGTCGTCGGGCTCGGAGGAGCGCTGGTCGATCCACCACCCGGCGCGGGTGACGGTGCGTGAGGTCTCCTCTATCTCCCCCCACGCCGTTTCGCTGGTCTCGCCTTCGAGGACCAGGGCGGTGTAGGCGGCGGCCAGGACCTGGTGGCGGCAGCGCACGCCCCAGCCGACGGCTCGCTCGGTCCCCTCCAGAGGGGGCATCTGGTACTGCACCGACCAGGCCTCGGATTCGGCCTGCTCCTCGGCCCGTTTGGCGGCCAGCCACGCGGCCTGGTCCTGCTCGTCGCCTTCCCTGGCGGCCCGCCAGCAATCGGTGCATGCCTGCCTGGTGAGCCATTCGGCGAAGCCGGCGCGACGGTCGGCCGCACGGTCGGACAGGTCGCGCTCACCCTGGTGGCCACATGAGTGAGTGATCTTCCAGATGGTCTTCACGGCCATGGGGATTGCTCCTTGCGTGAGTTGGTCAGCGGTTACGGGAGAACGCGACGCGCGGGTCGACCGGACCGGTCGGCCGGACGGAGGTGGTGGGATTGGGAACCGGCGTCCTGCCCGGGAGGCCGGCGCGGGCAGGGCTGGCAGCGAGCGCCGTGGCGGTGGTGATGCCCTGACCGGGCTCGTGGCGCGCGGCTGGAGTGGGGACATGGGGGAGGCGCGCTGTGACGTCCGTGCAGAGTCGGGGCTGCACTGCGACCTGGAGATCGGATCGGTGCATCGACACCGTGGCGCGGGCCACCTTCTCCAGGGCCTCGCCGCGGTCTACGGAGGTGGGAAGCGTATAGATACCCAGGCGTGAGTCCTGCCGCCAGCCGTGTTCCTCCAGGATGAGGTGACCCTCCAGCTCAGAGGACTGGGGGCCGGTGGCCGCCACGATGCCGAGCTGTGGAAGATCGGCGAACGCGACGTCGGGGCCCACACATGGGGGTCGGTCACGGGCGGGAGTCGCACCGGAGGCCAGTGAGGGGTCGAACGCGGGGTCCACGTCGACCTCGTAGCCGGCGCTGCGCAGCAGCGTGACGGCCCGGGTGGCGCGGCCCTGTCCGTCCTGTAGCTGGTTGGCCAGTGCGTACAGCGTCGGCTGGTCCGGGACGGGGTGGAAGTCGAGCACCTTCATCATCCAGGTGCTGGCGGCGAGGTGTTTCGGACTTGTGGCGACGATGCCGTAGTCGGGGTGGCGGCCGACTGCGATATCGGGAAGCGAGTCGTAGTGGGTGGGCATGGCTGATCCATCCGGTGCAGGCTCGGGGGCGGGGGTGGTCGAGAGCCGGGATGGTTCTGCTGGTGCGGGGCATGGGGCACTCCGAGGTGGGGAAGTGGTCAGAGAGCGGGTGCGGACGAGGGCCAGGTGGGTGGCAGAGCGGGCCGGTCGGCCGACTGCGTCGGCAGGTGTGCTGGAGTCGTTCGCTGTGACGCCGTTGGCGAGGCCGCTAGAGCAGCGCCTACTCGTGGTGGGACAGCGGCCGGAGCGGAGGGCTGGTCCGCCCGCACCCGAGCCTTGGGGTGGGCGGTATGGCGGTCCGCCAGGTCGTCGCGTATTGCTCGGATCTCGGTCGCGTAGGAGTCGAGGTTCTCCGCGAGGGAGCGCAGACGGTGCGGGTAGTGTCGATCGGCCGTGCCACCGGCCCCCTCCCACCATTCGGCCGTCGCGTCGAGGAGCTCCACGGCCCGCTGGAGAACGCCGTCGCCCGGGGCGGTCAGCTCGCTCAGCGTCGCAACCACCTCGCGCGTATGCGTTGATGACTGGATGGACTCGGCCAGAAGTCCGAGACGGTCGCCGAGGCCCATCCCGTGGGCCAGGACGGGAGGCAGGCTGGAGTCCAACAGAGAGGGGTCGCATGAGACGTCGAAGCCCTTGGCTTGCAGCCTGTCGACGGCCAGGGTCACCACGAGGCGCTTCTCGGCCGGGTCGGCCATGCCCGAGGGCAGCCGGTGGTAGTGCTCCCCGCCGACCGTCACGGCAGGAATGAAGCCCGCGCGATGGAGAACCGTGTCGGCACCGTTCGCCTGAGGAGAGCGTTTCGGCTCGGCTCGGCTCGTGGAGGCATACCTAGATGATCCAACCGTGCGTCTACGGCGTCGAGCAGACTGGGGACGTTGCCGCCGTGCCGGGCGTGGGGGCCGTCGGGCTCCGAGTCGTAGACCACTTCATACACCGCGGGCTCGGTGCTGTGGCGGGTTACCAGCCAGCTCTGGGGATACTCGGGCGGATGCTCGGTCGGCGGTTCCTGAGGTGGCGAGATGACCAGTGAGCTGCCGTCGGGGAGGGCCGCGTGGACGGTGTATGCGCTGAGGCCGTACTCGACGGTGCAATCCAGGCCGCGCTGCCGAAGAGGAACGGTGAGGTGCCCGTACGCGTGCTCCTGTTCCGGCAAGTCGACAGAGCCTTGCCGCGGAGGGGGCCTGTTCGTCCGAGCGGTGACATGTGTGCCCTCACGTTGGATGGTGACCAGGAGCTGGTCGACGTACATAGGCGTTCTCCGTGGCCGGGCCCCAGCAACCCACGGCATGAGTCGCGGTCGGGTGGGGCGGTAGTCGGGCGTTTCACGAGGATGCGGCGATGGGCCGGTTTGGTCCCGCCGGAACTCGGTGCTACAGGCGTCAGCGGGAACGCCGTGGGGCTGACGGATTCGACGCAGGCGGTGCAGGAGGCCCAGCGGTTGAAGCTCCGCGGTTGCCGGAAGTGGACCGAGCGAGGGCCGCGGCCTGGACATGCTTGGTTTGGGAGGGCTGGTTTCGGCTCGCCCGGTTAGTCAGGTAGTCACCAGCCCGAGCGAGAGCCAGGCCTTGGAACGCCAACTCGTCTGCGTAATGCCAGCCTTCGGAGTTCCGGATCTCCTGTGCGTGGCTCGCGTAAAGCTCTCGCGAACCGGGGAGCGAGGCGTCCATGAGCTCCATGACCTGGTCCCACTCGTGCCGGATTTGACCGGCGCGTTCCAGGGTGGTGTCGATTCCGTGCAGCCGCCGGAGGTCATCGCTGATCGGGCCCTCGACGTAGTCGGAGCCGAGGGCCGTGGCGCGGACTCCGGCAAGGACCTCGGGGCCGTGGGCGAGGAAGACCTCGACGTGCTTCCACCCTTCGGCGTCACGTGTCACCTTGCCGTCCGCGTAGCCCTTCTCGTCGATGGGCCAGCCGTAGTGGTCACAGAAGGAATCCGACACCGCGTCCCAGGCGTCGGACGCCTGTTTGATGCCGTCGGCGGCAGCGGCCAGGGCCGAGATGTGCTGCTGCCACAGCATGGGATCAGCGGTGGCAGGATCCGGGGAAGCAGGGGAGTCGGGGGTGGAATCCATAACCGGTCCTTGTGTCTGGCTGGCTGGTTTTGCCACGTTGGCGGCAGCGGGCTGGGCCGTCGCAGGGCTACGGGTGGCAGCGGCGGGCGAGGATCGGGTGGCCGCCGTGGCGAACTCGACCGACAGACTTTCCGGCAGTAGGCGGACATCCTCGATCAGCTCTTCCAGACGGATCGCCCACAGGCCCAGTTCGTTCGCAGCGCCGAGAGCACCCTGGTTGTGGCACCAGTTGGCTGCGCTTTCCAGGAACTGATGCATCTGGGCAAAGGCCCCGTGCCCGTCGTCCACGGTGTGGTCGAACACCTCGGTGAACCGGTCAAGATCGGGAGCGGCCTGGAGGGCGTCCGTCGCGGCGCTGACGGAGATCCCCGAGTCGAGCGGCTGCTCGTAGCCGACTGCCTTGGTGGGTGTCTTCTTCGCTAGCCAACGGGGCACGCGGCGAGAGCCCTCGTACTCGTAGTAGTCCGGCGGGTCGCTCATGGTGGACACGTCCTTCGCGAGGCGGGGGCTGGGCTATGCCGACATGCGGGCGTCGGTGTCGAACAGTTGGCGCTCGGCTGGGTGGAGGATGTGTTGGGCGATGAAGCTCCGGCCCGCGACCTTCCATAGGCCTCGGCCCTTGGTCAGGGCGGACACGGCCTGGGTCTCGACGCCGGTCAGGCCGAGCAACGAGGCAGCGGCAGCGAGTTGGTCGGGTTCCTGGCGGTAGATGACGCGGGTGGAGCAGTCGGCCAGGAGGCCCTCGGCCAGCACTCGGCCGCGTGAGCCGGCATCGCCTGCGCTGAGCAGGTCGCTGAGGCGGTGGATGACCATCAAGTTCGCGATGCCGAGCCCGCGGGATAGCTTCCACTGCGACTGCATCCGCTCCAGCAGGCCGACGTGCCGCATCACTCGCCACGCCTCGTCGTAGATCACCCAGCGTCGGCCGCCGTCGGGGTCGGAGAGCGCGCTCTCCATCCATGCCGAAGCACAGGTCATGGCCAGGACCAAGGCGGTGTCGTCGCCGGAGCCGCCGAGGCGGGAGAGATCGATGGACAGCATCGGGGTGGTCGGGTCGAACGCCACCGTCGATGGGGCGTCGAACATTCCGCTCAGGTCGCCGTGCACAAGGCGGCGCAGAGCGTGCGAGAGGTCCTGTGCTGCGGGCCCCATGCGTCCGGCATGGTCGCCGAGGGCTCGGTCGAGGCGTTCGGGCGAGCCGAGGGCGTGGGCGATCTCGCCGAGCAGCGGCACCGTGCCGCCAGCGTCGGCCTCGGTTACGACCAGGTCGAGCGCGAGGTCCAGAGCGGTGTGCTCCATCGGCAGGAGGCCACGCTTCAGCACGGTGCGGGCCAGGCCGGCCAGGAGCAGGAGACGGCGCTTGCGGACCTCGGTTGACCAGTCGTCCTCGCTCACCGAGGCGGGCCGGGCCGGAGCGTCGAGCGGGTTCAGCCTGCCCGGGAGTCCCGGCCCCAGCGCGATGCTGTAGCCGCCGAGAGCCTGTGAGACGACCGTCCACTCGCCCTTGGGATCGCAGGGCACGTAGACCCGGTAGCCGTGGGCAATCGCCCGGGTGGCGATCGACTTGGCCAGAGCGGACTTGCCCATGCCGATGATCCCGGCCAGGACGGCGTTCGGATTTGTGAAGCCTTCGATCCGCCCGCTGGTGTACAGCGAGAACGGGTCGTAGCAGAACGCCGCCTCCGCGTGCACGTCCCTTCCGATGAAGATCCCTTCGGCGCCCAGGCCGCCCTCCGCGAGGAACGGATAGGCGCCGCTGACCGTGGCTGTGGTCATGCGGTGGGCGGGCAGACGGAGCTTGCCGCCCCGAGCCGAGGACGAGCCGGGGCGTCCTGACGGCGGGTAGGTCGGCCGCAGTTCCGGGTCGAGGCTCTCCTCGGTGCGGTGCTTGGGCGGAGCTCCGGCGAGACGGGCTTGGCGGCGGGCCTCGGCGAAACCGACATGCGCAGCTCGTTGCTCGGCGCGTGATGTCTTGCGGGGGACGAACAGGTGGGAGGCGCTGGCGCGGGTACGGGGCATGACGATTCTCCAGACAGAAGGCGGGTCAGCGTCGGACAAGGCCGGTGAACGGCGCCTGCAGGTCGACCGCGGTGGTGCGGCGGCGCACAAGGTGCGCGGTGCGCTGGTGGCGCTGGCAGATGGTCAGCTCGGGCGCCCCTTCGGGCAGGCCCGCCTGGCACGCCTCGCGGTCGGGCACCTCGCCGGAGTCCGGCTGGGGCGCCGCGTGATAGGCGGCGTGGACGTGGTCGGCGGCCTGCCAGATCCGCGTGCGGGCGGAGCGGAGCTGGTCACCCTCGGCAGGAACGAGCTGACCGGTGCGGGCGGCATGCGCGTCGAGCAGACCGTGCAGCGAGACGAGGTGGGCGTGCAGGGCGTCCAGCTCGGCGCGGGCGGTGACGAGGGGGCCGCCCGGAATGTTGAGCGCGCGGTGGAAGTCGAGCGCGGCGGTGGCGAAGGGCACGAAGTCCTGCGCGGTCGGGCTGGCGGTGCGGGACATGGGGGGTGCTCTTTCGGAAGGGAGGAGGGCCGGCATCAGGCGGCGAGGGCGAGCGGCATGGCGGCGGCGGTGAACGCTTCGGCCTGCTGCCAGGTGAGCAGCCGGAGATCGAGCTGGGCACCGACCGCTGCGGTCTCCACGACCGCGCAGGCGGAACGGAGTTCCTCCTCCGTGTCGGCCGAGACGGTCAGCAAGCCGGTCAGGGCCACGTCCGCATGGCCCGCGATGAGCTGGCGCTCACGGGACTTGATGTCCTGGTATTCGATCGAGTCCGCCTCGGAGTCCACCTGGCCCCGGCGGGCTCGCTCGGCGACATCCGCGATCACGCTGGACTTCTTCCGCTGGACGTCACGCAGGGCGGCGTCCAGTCCCTTCGGCTCGTACGACAGCGACAGCGTGCGCCGGACACCGGCGGTGAACAGGAGCTGGTGCAGGAAGCCTGCTGAGGTTTCGGTGCGGGGCCAGTTCTCCACCCAGTACGTCGAGTGCACGGCCGAGTCGGTCGCGATGTGGTCCGCCTTCTCGACGACCACGATGGGGCCGGCAGCGGCGGGCTCCGATTCGGGATGACCAGCCGTGGACCAACGATCCAGCGCTGCAAGCGCCTTGGGGTCGTACGCGGTGCGCACGACGGCCGCGATCTCCCGTGCGGTGAGCCAGCCGACGGGGTTGAGCCCGGCGGTCCGCGCAGCCTGATCGAAGGTCGAGGTCAGCTGCGCCAGGACGCCGAAGGCCCCGGTCAGTCCACCGCCGGCCTGATTGATCAGCCGTCGTGCGGCCTTGGCATCCAGGGACACCGCGACGTACGCCTCGTGCGGCGCTGCCGCCGGGCCCGCGCTCTGGATCAGTTCGCTGTAGATCGCACCGGCCACGGGGGCATCGGGCCGGCCGTGCTCCTCCCAGTAGCGGCGCAGTGCGTCGCCGGAGTCCGGGACGGTGCGCTCGATCACTTGGATCCGGGCGACCTGGCCGGTCCGGGCAAGCGCGGCCAGTGCCCGCCCCCAGCCGTTGACGTTGGCGTTCTGGGTGCCCGGATCGAGTAGCGCGTAGGCGCGGGAAGAGACCTTGACGACGGCGGTCAGGGTGCCGGTGTGGGGGTTGTGGACCGCGCCGTACCGGCCGTCGGGGGCGGTGGCCACACGCAGGCTTGCCGCAGTGCCGGGCAGGTGGAGCAGCCCCTCGCGGACTGGGCGGCGCGAGGGCCGGGTGAGCCAGATCAACTGGCCCCGCATCCGTCGCAGGACGTACCGGCTGATGATCGGCCCCCAGTCGGCCAGGGCACGCCCTCGGTAGCGGACAAGGACGAGGAGGGCGATCCCAGCCCAGAGGGGGATGAGTTCGAGAGCGCCCGCCACGCCGCGGGTGAGGGTTACGGCGAGCAGGAGAAGGCCGGTGAGGCTGACGACGATCAGCTGCGGGGCGGTGAGGCCGAGCAGGATGCCTCGGCGGCTGCGGTGCGGGAACTTCACGGCGGCCGTGGTGGCCTCGGAATGGGGCTTGTCGGACATGGTGGTTCCAGACGGTGGGAGCGGACGGCGAGCGGGGCGCGCGGCGCTCTTCTGGAGGTCATGGCAGGGCTCCGGTTCTGGTGATCGACGGTGCGCGATGCGGGGGCGGGCTACGGGTGCAACCCGCCCCCGGCTGTGGTCGGTCAGGACACCGAAGGTGGCTGGCTGGGATACACCCAGCTTGCCGGGGTCGGAGAACCGGTTGCCGACGAACCCGTGGAGGACGGCGGCGGTGATACAGGGCTGGCGGGCGGCGTGGTACCCGTGCGGGTCATGCTGCCGCTCGGAGGTGACGCGCCGGCGAACTGACCACCCGGGGCGCCCCCTTCGGAGCTTTCCGCCTCGCCCTCGCTGTGCCGGGTGATGAGCGGCGGGATGCCGGGGCGCTGAATCAGTGCTCGGCCCTTGTCGCCGGTGGCATTCGGGTCCTCGCCGTAGCGGAAGGTGGTCTGGGCCTTGGGCGGCCCGGAGTCGATGCCCTCCTTGCTGAGGATGCCGCCGGCTGGACTGATCCCGGAGGCGACACCGTCGCTGCCCGCACCGGGTACCTGGCTGGGGCCCTGCGGTGCGGGGGAGCCGGTGCCGACCCGCATGGCGAGGGTGCCCGCGGTCTTCGCGGCTCCGGCGGCGACTGCCATGCCGGCCACGCTTGTGCGGTGCAGGTCGTCGTGGCCGCCACCGTCGCTGGCCCAGTGGACGAACTTGTAGGTCGCGTACGGGCAGAGCAGCACCAGGACCATCACGACGATGCCGGACATCGCGTCGGACAGGGCGGCCATCCCGCCGTGCGCATCCGACTTGCCCATCGCCGAGACACCGATCAGGAACACCACGGTCATCAGGAGCTTCGAGACGACCAGGGTGGCGGTTGCTTCGATCCAGCCACGCCGCCACCGCTTGGCGACTTCCCAGCCGCCGCCTGCCCCGGCGAACACGGCGAGGGCGACCATGATCAGGACACCGACCTTCCGCGCGACCATCACGCCCCAGTACATGAACGCGCCGATGGCGCATCCCACGGCGACCATGGCTGGGACTCCCCACCCCATGCCGTACATCGCCCCCAGCTCGGTGACCTTGACCACGCGCCGGACCGCGTCGTCAATGGAGCTGTTGGCCGCTTTGAACAGGCCGTCGGACAGGGCATCAACGACGGTGATGGCGACGGAGGTGAAGGCAACGGCGCAGAAGCTGAACAAGACGCCGGTCATCGTGCCGATCGCGGCCTGTGCCAGAGCGCGTTCGTCGCGCCGCCAGGCCGCGGACATCAACTGGATGCAGAACGTGCCGACGGTCAACGCGAGCCCGATGGGCAGCAGCAGTTCGTAGTTGTCCCGGAACCATCCGGCATTCAGGTCGATGGCGGTGGTTCCATTGACCGCCTTGGCAGCAAGATCAGCAGCGGTGGAGGCCAGTTCGCCCATCGACTTCGCGATCCACGCGCCTATGCCGTCGGTGACCGCGCCGGCCGGATTGGTCGCGAACTCGATCGAGCCGCAGACCTTGTCCATCAGCGGAAAGTCGCAGACTCCCATGGTGGTACCTCCTTTCGGGTTCAGGGTCAGGGCGCGACGGACGGCATGACGCCGGCCAGAGCGCAGGGGTGGGAGGGGCGGCACTGGACCGCGAGGGTCGTGACGCGGTTCTCCGCACCGCCGGCGGGCGAGCCCCTCCAGGCGATCGACTGCTTGCCGGAGACGGTCACGGCGTAGACGTACACCTGCGTGATCGTCCCGGGATCTTCCTGAAGGGCCCGCGAGAAGGCCTCGGGAAAGTGCCCCTCGTTCACCGTGGTGGTGGCGAACTGGCCGTTGGCGGCCATCTGCTTCCACAGCAGGGGCGAGGGAACGACCGCGTCGACCGAGGCGCGGTCGGCGTACCTGCGCTCCGTGGTCAGCCACCCGTGCAGCGCAGTCAGCAGCTCTGTCTGCGAGTACGCACGGGTGTCGTAGGACCACAGCGCTGCCGCGGCTGCCTTCCCGAACACGATTGGATTGTGGGTGTTCGGCGGGACTGCGAGCGCGTGCGGGGCTGAACCCGGCGCGGGCGCCCTGGATGCGGACGCAGATGGAGACGGCGCAGTTGTCGAACTGCGGTGTGTCGCAGGGGTGTCGGAGGCCGTCATGTCATCGCGGGTGAGGTGTGCGGCCAGGCCGACGATGACGACGAGCATTACCAGGACGGCAGTGCCGAGCAGGGCCCGGCGGCGTACACGGGATGCGCCGACGGGGTTCGAGGAGCGGTCAGGCATCAGTGGACCTGCGTCCCCAGCGCGCTGAAGAACGCGACCACACCGTTCGCGGCCCCCAACAGGAGGGCCGCGCCGGCGCTGACCATGACGCCCTTCTTGCCGTTGGCTTCGGCCTGGTGGCCGCCCGAGTGGTGGCCCCAGGCCCATACAGCCGCGCTGGCGGCGAGCGCGCCGACGGCGGTGATGATCCCGAACAGATTGAGGGAGCCCATCACCTGCTTGAGAACGGAGAGGCCGGGCAGCCCTCCGTCGCTCGGCGTGATGCCGGGATCGTAGGCGAGCTGGATTACCGTGTCAGCGAGAAACATTCCAAACACCAGTTCGAGTTAGTGCGCGCGAAAGCCCGCGAGGGCGAAGCGGCGGTGCGGAGAGGAAGAGGGGAGGGGAGAGCGCTGTAGGTTCCGATTTAATTTGTCGTCAGGTGTCCGCGTGACCTGCGGCTTCTGAGTGTTGTCCAGGCTTCTTGTCGAGGATTTGTCCGGGCGAACTGTCGGATTCTTTGGGGTGTGAGACCGCCGGGGGCGTTCGTGGTTCTGGCGCGTCAGCCACCGGTGGGCTGTGAAGGGTTCGCGTAGCGAGTCTTGGGACCAAGGCGGACATTCTGTACGCGGCTGTCGCGTTCGCTGCGCAGGTAGTAACTGTGAGCTGAGTGCGGTTTCAGCCAAGAGGCGCGGAGGCGAGCTCCGGCGATGGCGGGTGCGGTGTAGCTCGGGATATTTTCCTCACGCACAACTGTCCATCGAACGGTGCTTGCGGCGTGAGGTCGAGGCTGCCCTCGGGGGCTTCACCGCGACCTTGATGAGTTTGAGAGTCCATGACTTGCCATATAGCCGCGCCATGGCGTCGTTCCTCCGTCTGGGCGCTCCCGCTGCTTTGGACCTTCGCCCTCGGCCTGTGGGGGCTTTCGCGGCAGCACACCCTATGGCGGGACGAAGCCGCCACCTGGCAAGTAGCCCGGCGGCCCGTTGCCGATATCTGGCACATGCTGGGACAGGTCGATGCTGTGCACGGGCTCTACTACTTGCTGATGCACGGGCTTTTCGAATGCTTCGGGTCTGGTACCACGACCCTGCGTCTGCCATCGGTGCTGGCCACGTCATTGGCGGCGGCATGTGTGGCGGTCATTGCCCGTCGGTTGGCCGGCCAGTTGGTGGGCCTGACGGCAGGGCTGGCGTTCGGTCTGCTTCCGGCTGTGCAGTTCTATCTCCAAGAAGGTCGTTCGTACGCGCTGATCGCGATGGGTGCTGGGATCTCGACCCTGCTGCTGGTGACCATGCTCGAAGACCGTGGCCGCGACCGACGGCGTCGATGGACAGCGTATGGAGGCACTGTCTTGCTGTGCGCGCTGCTGAACTGGCTTTCCCTGCTGATTCTTCCCGCGCACCTGGCAACTCTGGTCTGGTCGAAGGCTGAACGCGGGATATGGACGCGATGGGCCGTCGCTTCGGCGGCCGCGGTGGCAGCCGCCCTGCCGTTGATTCTTTTCAGCCGGAGCCAGTCGGATCAGGTGTCATGGATTCCTCCGCTGACGTGGCACATGATGATCGGCCCGGCTGTCCTGTTGCTGATCGGCGGGATCGGGGCCCTCGCGGACCGGCCGCAGTCGGGCCGGCTGTCAGTTGCGGCTGTCGGCTTGCCGCTGCTGGCGGTGCCGCAGATCGGATTGATCGGCCTATCGCTGGTTCAACCGCTGTTCTTGGACCGCTATGTCTTGTTCAGCATGCTGGGTCTAGCTCTGCTGATCGGTGCAGCGCTGGGTGCGGTAGTAGCCGCGCTCGGGAAGAGGTTCCAGCGGACGTCGTCATGGCTCCTCCCGGTTGCTGTCGTGGTGGCAGCGTTAGCTCTCTTGCCGCAGTTGCTAGCAAAGCGCTCTCCGGCGAGTCGAGTTGATGATGTCCTGGCAGTAGCGGCGGACGTGAGGCACTTGAAGAAGGCCGGAGACGCGGTGCTTTTCATACCGGCAGCACGACGTGATACGGCGCTGGTCTCACCCGACGATTTCGCCGGCCTGCGGGACATCGCTCTGGTCGAGAGCGCTGCGGCATCGGGGACATTGAAGGGCCTGGAGGCCAGCCCCGACCAGATAAGAACCGATCTCTTGTCACAGCAACGGGTCTTGCTGGTCACGGATGCGCCCAATGTGGCCCGGCCAGTGTCGGCGGCGCGGGACGAGGCGAAGATGTCGGTGCTGCGGGCGTTCTTCACCGCGGTGGTAGATCGGCAGGTTCTCGGACGACGAGTGACGGTGTACGAGCGGCGCTCGTAACGTGTCATATGGACGCACAGGGTGTCATGCACTCGCTCGGCCCTTGATGCGGTGTTGGGTTTCGTGGCGGGCGGCGCGGATGCCCTCAGCGGTGAGGGCGTAGAAGTTGCGGCGCTTGCCGGGGCCGCGACCCGGGGTGGCTCTGTTCATCCAGTTGTTGTCGTCTTCGAGGCGACTGGTGAGCCATCCTGCTCGTTCGAGCCTCTTGAGCTGGGGATAGACAGTTCCTGGATCGAGACCTGTGCGTGCGATGAGCTCGGCGCCGTAGAACTCCTTTTGTGGGCGGGTGACCAGGTCGCGCAGGAGGGCGAGCGTTGGCTTGGTGATGCGGACACGCTCGACCGCGATGTCATTGAACGGGGTGGGCGGGCCGGGGCTGCGGCGAACCCGGAACTTGGCACGGGCTGCTTCCAGGACGCGGTCGTCGGGCGGGTCTGAGGTGTCGTCGTGCGGAAGTGAGGCGGTCATCAGAGCCTGGACGCGGTCGGTTCCGAGATGCCGTAGCAGGCGTCGGCCCTGCGGCGTGGGCTGTTGAGGGCGGCCGAAGGCTGCCCTCTCGAAGAGGCTTGCTCCGATGTCGCGTTCCAGCCGCTGGAACTGTGTGACCAGCGCGTTGGGTTCGGCCTTCAGGTGGTGGGCGGCACTGTCGAGAGACGGGAAGCGCATGGCGATCTGGAAGCGGTGGAGGCGGAGCCAGCCGTGGAGTGTGCCTTCGGCGGCGGACCGGATGTCGCGGGGGAGGCTGGTGTCGATCTTGGTCATGATGGTGCGGCTGTGCACTCCTGGGGGTCGCAGGGGAACGTTCAGGTGCTTGAGGCGTCGGCGGACGGTCTCGTCTTCGGTGCCGAGTTCTTGGGCGATGTCGAGGGTTGAGCGCTTGTGGCCGAGGTATTGCTCGCGGAGCCATGTCTCGTCGATGGGGAAGGGCTTGCGGGTGCGGCGGATGGCGAACCCGAGGGTGCGGGCGTGGGCGACGGCGATGTGGCGGGGGATGCCGGTTTCCTGAGCGATGTGGGCCAGCGACTTGTCGCCGTCGACGTACTCGCGTTGCAGGAAGGTCGTGGTGAGAACCATCCTGGCCTGCTGGTGCAGGCGCCAGGAGCCGAGGCTCGATGACCTGCCCCACTCGCGGGGCTCGCGGGGAACCTGTTCGAGTGCGAATCGGATGTGAGTGAGGGTGGTGTCCAGTTCCCGGGCCGCCTCGCGGGGGGCCCGCTGTTCGGTGATGACGATGCGGCGTACTTCTTTCAGGTCGATGTCATCGAGGTGCCGGCCGGGAAGGTCGAGTCCGTCGGCGCACTCTTGCGGCGGCTCCCAGGTCAGGGGCTCGTCGATGTTCAGGTCGTGCAGGATGCCGATCGCGTGCTGGTGGAGGGCGTCTCGCTGGTCGAGGGTCAGGGAGGGCGGGAAGGCGAAGTACCGGGAGCGGTCGGGTGCCGATCGCAGGACGAGGGGGTGGCGTGGGTCGGTGAGGTCGGCGCCGGTGAGGAGTTGATTGAGGTAGCGCTGCGCGTTGAGGTAACGGGGAGCCTGGGTGGTCTTGGCGCTGAGCTGTTCACCGGGCTGGGTGCCGGTGCGGAAACAGAGTTCGCGCCACTGGTCGGGGCTGATAGGGATCGCGGGGATGAGGCGCCGCCGGCGTTCGTAGTCGATGGGGCTGCCGTGGTCGTCGAGGTGGTGGGCGAGGTTGCAGAGCGCGGTGAGCACGTCCGGGTGCCCGGACTTGAGGGCTCGCTGCAAGATGACGGTCATGGCGTTCGGCAGGTGCGGTCCCAGCCGGTCGGTGACTGCGCGTGCCCGCAGGGCCGGTTCCCCGGGCAGGAGCAGGAGTGCAGCGGCTATGCCTCGGAAGAGGTTCTCCTTCGTTCCCTCTCGGGGAATGAGCCGCACTGTCCAGCCGGGCCAGAGAGCCTGCGGGACGTGCCGGATGCGTGCGTTCGCGCTGTCCTCGCCGGGTTCGGGGACGCGGGCGCGTGGGGTGGAAGAGGAGAAGCGCACGCGGTCCAGGGCGCCCATGATCTGATCGCCGGCGTGCAGGAATCGGCGCTGTGTGCCAGGTGAGAGCTGGGACCACTGTTCGGTGGTCATGCCGCGGGGGATCACCTTGTTCGGGGTGTCGCGCCGGGTCCGCAGTTCATGGACAACGTGGACGGCGATGGAGTCGTTCGGGGGGTCGAGGAAAGGCAGAGCCGCGTGGGCGATGACGCCGTTGACCGCGGCGCCGAGCGGCTTGACCCGGTCGGCGGGAGTCCGCGTGGCCAGCGGCCTGCGGTTCCAGCGTTCTCGGACCGCCTGGCCCATCGACTGGACGTCGGTGTCGTTGATCGTGTGCATCAGCCATGGGGTGCACTGGTTCAGGTCGGCCAGGACGGAGTAGGCCGTGGAGGGGGCGGCAAGCAGTGCGTCGATGCGGTGCTGGGTGGCGAGCAACGGGTGACTGGAGGCCAATGGCAGGAGCTCGGCGCTGGTGAGGTCGGTGCCGCAGACCGGCGCGAGGCGGGAGCCGAGTGTGCAGGTTCCCACCGGGAACCGGAGGGTGTGTCCGGGGAGCCTGACGCGTGCGCCTTCGCCGCAGCCGGGGCAGGTGTCGTGTAGCAGGGATTGGTGGGTGGTGCAGGTGAAGGTCCAGGGCAGCCACCACTTCAGCAGCCATCGTCCTTCCCGTTCGGCCAGGCACTGGGGACAGAACCGGCATCGTCGCTGCCGTCGGGGGCCGAAGGGAAAGTCGCTGCCGATCACCGCAGAATCGAGGCGGCCGGCCGGAAGGCCGGTGCGGGTCTCCAGCTGGCGCAGAACGGTGGTGGGCAGGTCGCTGACCAGCGGGCGTGTGAGGTAGTGCCGGGGCAGGCCCATGACGCGCAGGAACGTGGAGAAGGTCAGGCCGTTGCGGCGGCCCAGTGTCTCCAGCCAGCTGTCCAGACCCTCGCCGGGAAGGATGCGCATCCGCAGGGGCAGTACTCGCGTCTCGGTCACGAGGCATCACCGAGAGCAGAGGTGATCTTTCCGTGTGCCATGGTGGCGGCCAGCTGCTGACGTGCCTGTTCGGATGCCTCGTCCAGGCGGACCCCGTCGAGCACTTCACGGGTGACTGCTTCTGTGCCGGTGCGGATTGCGCGGTAGCAGGCCCGCATGAGGAGAGTGAAGTACGACCCAATGTGCCCGCTGGTGCGTTCGAAGAAGTAGTCGGCGTTGCGCAGGAGCATCCCGGGACGGTGATCTGTGAGGACGAGCCGGTGTTCGCTGGTCTTGAGCAGGCTCCGCCAGTGGCGGCGGCCCTCGTCGGTGTCGAGACGGAACGGATCGACACCGAGCCGGGTCCAGCGGCGGGCGGTCTGGGCCAGGGCCACGTTCTTGCCGGTCAGGCCGTCGGCGAAGAACCGCCGCTCGGCCAGGCCGACGCCAACATAGATGAAGGTGACCGGCAGCTCGTTGGCGAGCCACTTGAGGTGGTTGGACACGGCCAGGCCGTCGCGGCGGTCCAGGTCGATGAAGTGAATGTCGTCGATGATGCCGAGCTGGGTCTCGCAGGACAGAACGCAGTCCAGGGCGTGACTGGCCAGGGCTGCCGCGTTCGCCCGGTCGGTGGCCGGGTGGCCGTAGTACTCGCAGATCATCCGGTTCAGGGTTCGCAGGGTGGTGTTGGAAGTCAGGCCGACGCGGAAGACGGGGATGCGTTCGTGTCCGGCCTCGGTGACCGTGGACAGGCGGCGCATCTGCTGGCGGTCGAATTCGCGGCCGAACAGGTTGGCGATGGTGGTCTTGCCCAGGCCCGGCAGTGCGTCGATCACGGCGGCGGAACGGATGCGGTCGCCGTCCTGCCGGTTGCTGGCCACGATCTGCTCAAGCTCGTCGTGGATGCCCGCGAGCTGCGGGGTCTGCACGATGCCGAAGTTCGCGTGCCAGTCGTGCCGCGAGTCGTTGTAGTCCTCGGCAGCGGCCTCGCCCAGCGCGGCCAGTTGGGCCCGGGTCAGTGTCTCGGGCCGCTGCCGTGGCGGGGCGTCGGCGAAGCGGCGCCAGCCTTCCTTGCGTGAGAGGCTGAACAGGTTGGGCTGCCTCATTCGATTACCTCGAAGGCGTCGGCGTAGAAATCGTCACCCGTGGGGGCGTCGAATAGTTCGTCTTCCTCGTCGCTGTCTCCGGCTGGCAGTTCGGGCACCAACTTGAGTTCCGGAGGTGCCAGGGGGCCGGACTGCTCGGGCAACAACGGCAGGGCCAGAGCGCCGCGTTCCGCCGACAGCCGTACTGCCATGCGGCGTTCGCGACGGTCGGTGACCATGCCCTGATCCCAGCGGGTCAGAAGATCCGCGAGTGCCTGCGAGGTATCGATGTGCCGGCCCTCGCGTGCGGCCAGACGGCGGGCGTAGGCGGCGGCCTCTCCGCTGAAGGCCATCGTCAGCGCAGGGGCGTGTTCCCAGAGCAGCGGATGCCAGGAGTCGTCTGCCGGGTCCTGGAAGTAGACGAACCGCACGTCATCGGGGTTGACGTGGATCGGCCACTGCCGCCCGAAACCCGCGTAGGGGCTCGGTGCGTTGCGGTAGCCGTCCAGCACGGGCCCGTTGTAACGCAGGCCATCGACCTCGACGCCGTAGTGCTGGATCGTGCGCGGCTTGACCGCGAGGAACTGAAAGGCCAGGTCCGGTGAGGCCGGCATGCGAAGCCGACCGGCGCGGGCCAGACCAATGCGCAGCATCTCCAACGGGGACAGCGAAAGCTTCGGCCACTGCGGGATGACCAGCCCGTCGTGTTCACGACGGTGGTAGACCTCTGTGATCCACTCACGGACGATCTCCTCCACCTCGTGGATGAAGAAGAACGCGGCGTCCTCAACCGCCTGTCCGCGGCTGTGGACGTCGGGCCCTTTGTAGGCGGGAAGATGTTGGATCAACCCTTCCCGCAGGGTGCGGAAGAAGCGTTCGACGGTCGGCTTGTCCGTGGGCTTCTTGGGCTGGGCCGGTTGAATGGACATCCCCAGACGAGTGCAGACCCCGATCACGTGCGCGGACATGAAGGCCCGCCCGTGGTCGATGACCAGCGTTTCCGGCGGACACAGCCCGCGGCCCGGCACGAGTCCGTCCTCGGCGAACACCACCTCGTCCCACAGCCCGTGGTAGGGCGCCAGCGCGGGCCGGACCGTGTCCTCCAGCGGAGGGCAGATAGCCTCGAACAGCACGGCGGCGACGTCCACCGCCTTCGTTGAGCAGGCCGTCACCCGCAGACCGACGATGCAACGCGAGAACAGGTCCTGAGCGACGGTGAGCTGGAGCGGAACCCAGCGGCAGGTCACCGGTTCCATGGCATAGATGTCCAGGTCCTGGGTGTCGAGCACGACGTACTCACCGGGCCGGGTGGCCCGCAGCCGCCCGTAAGTGCCCTGCGGCCTCTCGGCGATCGAGCGGCGGGCCTTGGCACTTCCGGAGACCGCGTTCGTGCCCTTGGCCAGCCAGGCGAGCCGGGCGTAGGCCGTGCTCCGGGACGGGACAGGAACAGTGTCCTTGCCGTACTCGCCGGTCAGCCGTTCCTCGGCCCGCAGCAGCAGGGCCGACCTCGTGGGGGTCGAGCCGGTCACCGACTCGGCCATCACCCGGCGTACTGCTTCTTCCCACCGGGGATCGACGCTTGAGGTCTTTCCCGCGCGGGCATCGGTGAGGCCGGCCTCGCCGCTTTCCCGGTAGGCGGTCAGCCAGCGCTGAAGGGTGCGAGGCGAAACACCCAGCTCAGCGGCCTTGGCCGCAGTCCGGTCCTTCAGCGGGAGATCGGGATCGTATGGGGGCCTCGGCTCGGTCGGCAGAGCACTGCCGGGGTGCCCGGACCGGTAGCCGCTGAGCACCTCGCGGACGTGCCCTGAGCGTTCCTCCAGTCGCTGACGCTGGCCGGCCGACAAGGTGGCCAGGAGCATGCCGACCCCGTCCGCGGCGGCCGGTGCGGGATCGCTGATCGACCGGGCTCCGGCTGCCAGCCGCCCGAGCGGAACGGAGCTGTACTCGCCCGTCCGTTCGTTGCGGACTGTCGTCTGCAGACCCTCGACTTCCACGACCTCGACGACGTCACCGCCGAAGAAGAGCCGGGCCCCCGCGAACAGGGGCATCGTGTACGCGTTCATGCCGCCACCCGGATCCGGCTCGCACGGTTCAGCGGAGCACGCAGATCGGCGACGAGCCGGCCGGACCAGACCAAGTGCAGGACGACCGGACGGACGATCTCGCACCGCTGCCCGGCCATCGCGACCTCGATACCGCCGATCGTCGCCTGGCCCGCAGCGGCCTCCAGTACACGCGCGATGAGCGACGTCTCCACCAGGTCGCGACGCCGGTAGCCGGCCAGGAAGCGGACGTTCTCCACGACGGCAGGCTCGGCCCCCGACCAGGTCTCATAGACCCAGCCACGACGCGAACACACCTGGCGTGTCCAGTCGAACTGTGCGATCACCTTGGGATCCTTCATGCGAGTGGGGGCTTTGACGTCCACGACGGTCACCAGACCGTCGGCATGGACGAGGAACAGATCGGGAACATGACGGCGGATGCGCGCGCCGTCTGGGCCGACCAGCTGAAAGGGCTGGGCCGCGATCTCCGTGATCTCGCTGGCGAAGTCAGCGATCAGGATGCGGGCGAGTTCCAAGCGGCTCTCGTAGGCGACCATCCGGCCCGTTGTCGAGGCGTGATACCAGCCCGAGTAGTGCTTCCGGCCGCGGTACCAGCGGAACTCGCGTACCGGGAGTCCGGTGGCGACGTCGTCCACCGGAACACGGTCGAGCTCGGCCTCGACGAGCCGCCCGTTGCTCCGCCGATATGTGGCCCGGACTGTCCGGCTATCTGTCGCGGCATCGTCGCGTGTACCAGTCCGCATGGTCGCCCCTTCGTGTCCGGTGTCTTCGACACCAGGACACTGGCCGCCACCAGCGCTAGCCTGAGCGGAACGGAGGAAAAACCCAACGAAAGACTGGACCGCGGGCCGCCAGAGTGACGCTGGCGCTGTACCGAGTGGAGACTCAGCCGGACGATTCGGGCGACAAGTTGATGACAAGTCACTTGGAAAACGACATCTCTATTCGGAACCTACAAGCGCCGGTCAGATGACTCGGCGGGCCGCGAGAATCTGCGGCTTCCACGACGCGAGGGTCGTGATGCGGACCACGTCGCCGCTGTGCGGGGCGTGGACGATCAGGCCCTGGCCAATGGCCATGCCGACGTGCTCGGGAGCCTTGGCCTTTCCGACGGTGAAGATGAGGTCGCCCGGCCGCAGCGCGCCGACCGACACCGCCTTGCCGTCCTTGACCTGCTCGTACGTCGTCCGCGTCAGGGCGACCCCGGCAGCCTTGTAGGCCTGCTGCATCAGGGAGGAGCAGTCGCACCGGCCCATCGGGTCTATGCTGTGGGACGCGGTGCAGCTCCCGCCCCACTGATACGGCGTGTCGAGCTGGCCGAGCGCCCAGCGGATCGCCGTCTGGACCTTCGCCGGAGCATTGGCCGGGACCGTGTACCCGGTCGGCACCGAACCGGGCGGGATGACACCGAAATCAGCCGCTTCCCCGTTGGCCGCGCAACTACCCGCGGTTTCCCATGACGTGCGGGCGGGGTCGGCCGAGCCGGACGGTGAGGGGCGCGGTGAGGCGTCGCCAGCTTTCGACAGCACGGGTTCGATCGCGTGCTGCAAGGCGGTGGCCAGGGGCTCCCACTTGGCGTATGCATCCGGAAGGCCGGAGCGCTGTACCGCCTGTGCGGCCTGGGTGATGGACAGGGACTGCCAGCCCGAGACCTTCTTCAGCCCCTCGTAGAACTTGGTCGAGGCGTGCACCGGGTCGAGAATCTCGTTCGCGGTGCCCCAGCCCTGCGACGGCCGCTGCTGGAACAACCCCAGCGAATCGCGGTCGCCGTAGTTCAGGTTCCGCAGGCCGCTCTCCTGCAGGGCGGTCGCCAGGGCCACGATCTGCCCCCGGGCCGGGATGTTCATCGCGACGCCAGTGGCCTGGATCGTCTTGGCATTGGGCACCTGATCAGCTGGATCATCCAGTCCCGGAACGGAGGCTGAGCTCTTCTCGCCGCCGTCCAGGATGTTCTTCACCTGAGTGGCAACGGCTGCGGCGTCCGCAGATTGTGCACCGTCGGTCGGGCAGGTGGCCGAAGCGGTCCCGGCGCCGATGGCGAGGATCGGAACAGCCAGTAGCAAGGGTGCGCAGGCGGCAAGACCGACGACGGCTCCGGTGGTCGCCTTCATCGGCGCCGCTCCTCATCGAGGCGGCGGTGCCGGCCGGGCGACCGTGTTGGGCTGAGGTGTGGGGGTGCCAGGGCATGCTGCATCGCAGCGGCTCCTCGGGTGTTCGTAGGAGGCGCGGTGCCGACTTCTCGTGCAAAGCCGCCGGCACCACGCCGATGTGAAGCCGCCCCTCTGGGCGGGACCAGGTCACAGGAGTTCGTAGTTCCCGGACGCCGGTGCCAGGTCACGCGCGGCAGCCGGCCGCGCTCGTAATCTCAGGCAGTACACCCGGCCTCCTCACAGCATGCGGAACGAGAGCGAAGACGCGCCTTCCCCACCGCCCTGTTGGACGAGACAGCACGGATTGGCACAGGTCAGCGGGGGTAAGCGAGGCTTTCGTCCGGTGACTTGGCGAGACAGTAGACCGGCAATCCGGCCGCACCAAACGGCCCTTGGAATCGGACTCGGAGCACGCTTCGCCTCATGGGGCGCGGCCGGGAATCACGGCTAACCTCCAGCGCAACCCCGCCCGAGACAACTGCCGTTGAGCGCTGTTTCGAGCAGATCCCACCGGCCGCGCCTATAGAGAGGCCCCGCACATGAGCTACACGCTGCACCGAGGCGACGCCCTCACCGTGCTCAAGACCCTCCCCGACGAGAGCGTCAACGCCGTGATCACCGACCCCCCATACAACTCCGGAGGCCGGACCAGCTCCGACCGCACCGGCCGCACCGCCCGCGCCAAGTACGTCACCAGCAGCTCGGCCCACGACCTTGCCAACTTCCCCGGAGAGAACCGCGACCAGCGCTCCTACCGCTCCTGGCTCACCGAACTGCTCACAGAGGCGTACCGCGCCTCCACTGAGCACGCGGTAGCCATGGTCTTCACCGACTGGCGCCAGGAACCGACCACCACCGACGCCCTGCAGATGGCCGGCTGGACCTGGAGCGGCACCATCTCGTGGATCAAGCCCGCCAGCCGGCCCCGCAAGGGCGGGCCGAAGCAGGACTCCGAGTTCATCATCTGGGGCGTCAAAGGATCCCTCGACAACACCCGCGACCTCTACCTGCCCGGCCACTACATCGCCTCCCAGCCCCGCAAGGGCCGCGTCCACATCACCCAGAAGCCCGTCGAGGTCATGCAGCAACTGGTACAGATCTGCCCCGAAGGCGGCACCGTCCTCGACCCGTTCACCGGCAGCGGCTCCACGGGCGTTGCGGCCCTGCGCGAGGGTCGCTGCTTCATCGGCGTCGAGCTGTCCTCTCACTACGCTGATGTCGCCGAACAGCGGTTGCGCGCCGAGCTGACGAAGGACGACTTCAAGCTGGCCGGACCGGAGGCATGACCATGAGATCGGATAGCCCGGCGCTGGCGAGCCGCAGACGCCGAAGGGCGGCTGGCGCATTGAGTATCCGATGCACCGGCCGCCCTTCTCGTTGAGTCAGGCCGCCTCGAACGCTCGCCGGATCAGCGGCGCCGCCTTCTCCAGGCCGGCCGCCGAGACGAGGCGCACCTCCAGGTCCCCGGTTCCCAGGTGCCCGATGCCGCGCATGTCGCGGGTGAAGCCCTCCTCCAACACGACCGAGCCCGGATCGAGTCTGAGATAGACCAGGATCGCCTCGTACTTCGGACGGAAGATCACCGACGCCACGTTCACCAGCCGCCGGTAGGCGATGTAGTGCCGCATGGGCGCCACCTGGACCTCGCCCCATGCCGTGAGCGCGTCGTCCAGCTCCCGGTACAGGTCCCGCAGGCACTCAGGCACGAGGCCAGAACTCGCCGGCAATGGGGCCACCGGTGCGGCCGACGCGCTGCCGACCGCCTCCTCCCGCTCCCGATTTCGCCGGGACGAAGCGGCGATCGGGAAGGCAGGCGAGGCGTCAACGAGCAACAGGCCCAGCAGACCGCCCTCGAAGATCCGATAGCGCACCAGGTCGACCCGCTCGGGCAGCCGCTGCACCGCCACACGATCGTGATGGGAGAAGCCGCCCGCGATGCAGACCATCCGCGGACGACGCCAGTCGATCGACGCGGCAACCTCCGCGCCCAGCACCTTCCGCACGAGCGCCTCGAACTCGTGCCGCGCCGACTCCAGCCAGGACAGATAGGAAACCGCCTGGGACAGCACCCCGCTGTCGGAGCCCTTCTTGAACTCAATCACCACCGGGCTGCCATTCTCGTCCAGTCCCAAGGTGTCGATCCGACCTCGGTGCCACGGACCGGTCGCGTACTCCGACACCAGAAACCGAATGCCGAGCATCTGCTCCAGACCGGCCTCAACTCGCCGCTGCAGTTCCACCTCCAGCGCCACCGTCGAACCGGACAGCTCGACATCCCGCCCGTCCGCGTCGCGCCGAAACAACATCAGCTCCGCCACCAGCGCCCCCTCCGTAATCAGTACGAGGGAATCAATCGAAACGGCCGAAGGGATATTCCAGACGAAGGGCAAGCCGCCTGTGGCCAGGCCCAATTGTCGCATCACCGCAACGGATCCATCGGCGCAACCCGCAACAGTGGCTCTATAGGGCATCGGAGGTGTTACTGAGCGTGAAGGGTCAGTGCTGTGCGGCGAACATGCCCTCGATCGCTTTGAGGACAAGGTCGGGACGCTCCGTCGGCACCTCGTGGGACGTGCCCTTAGCGGTGACGAGCGTACGGTTGGGCGCCTCCTGGACGAACGAGGCGGCGGCGTCGCGCCAGCGCTGGGCGTCCTGGGGGGACCCGTCGAACGGGGTCTTCTCCGACACCATGACCGTCGCCGGTACCGACTCCGGCCACGCGACCTTGTGGAATGCCTGGTGTGCCGGGGCGAAGCCCTCCGTGACGGAGATGAGCTGGCGGTTCGCCGGCTTGTCGGGGTCCTTCTTCGCCGCGTCGACCTCCGGCTGGGTCGCGGCTACGAGACGGGGAATCTCCTCGTCCGTGAAGAACTGGGGGAGGTTGGCGTCGATCAGGACCGCGCCGGAGAGCATCTTCGAGTTGTCCTTGGCGAAGTAGTTCGCGACCTCGCCGGCCTGGGAGTGAGACACCAAGGTCACGTCCTTGGTCACGCCCAACTGCTTGAGCCCCGCCTTGAGGTCGCTGACAGCGCTCTCGGCCTTCCACGCGCCGGGTACCACGTCGCTCTTGCCGAGACCGGCCCGGTCGTAGGTGATGACGGTGGCGCCGGTGGCTGCGTGCAGCTCGGGGGCGATGCCCTTCCACTGTGAGGAGTACTCCCCGCCGCCCGAGTCAAGGACGATGGTGGAGTCGTTGCCCTGCGTGACGTAGAAGGCCAGACGGTGACCACCGTTGTCGACCATGTGCAGCTTCGCTTCGCCCGCCTGGGCGGTCCCCGGCGACACGGGAGAGGCCGCGGACGCCGGGGCCGAGGGCTTGGAGGCGGAATCATTGTCGCTGCAGGCCGTGACGCCGCCGGCCGCCACGGCCAGCAGGGCGAGGGCCGACAGAGCCCGGTTCAAGGACCTGCGGCTGGGCGTGGTGCGGGACATGACTGCTCCTTTGAACTACGGGTGCTCTTGGGCCTGCGATATCCATCATTCGCTGAATGGGTTCATCACAGAATCCGGATGGCACGCGTATCAATGGTGTAGTTGAAGCGAGCGTGTGCGGTGGGGTTAACCCCCGACGGGCCTTGACTCAAGGCCGGGTAGTTGGCGTTTTCGCTGGTCACGCAACTCGGGATCTGTGTGATGGCCGCGTAGCGGCCCGTGCGGACTCTCTTGATCCTTCCTCTCTCGGTCCAGCGGGCAAGTTGGCGATAGGTGGCGACGAGGGTGACGTCGCCGAGGAGCACGGCGATCTCCCTTGAGCGTCATAGTCGTTCGGGCTCCGCCTGCAGGATGGTCAGGACACGTGCCATGCGATTTCCGGTGTTCTCCCGGTCGGTCGTCGCGGGCAGTGCGGGCTGCGGCGGTGGGGGCGGCAGGAGAGTGATCGTCGTCGAGGTCACGACCTTGCTGCTGTCGGGTCGGCCGTCCAATTTTCTCTCCGAATAGCGGGAGATGGGTGCCTTCACCTTGCGGTGCTGACGGGGCTTCGCCGTGCGGGCGACAGCGTCGACAGGACTCGCCGGCCGATCTTCCCGATGCCCTGCTCGAAGACTCCTTTCGCGATTACCAGCAGATCGCGAGTGGTTTGGAGGGCGATAATGAAGCCGCAGCGGTCGGGATCGGTGCCCGGCCGGGGCTCCGCCGCCTCGACCATGGTGCGGCGCAGAAGCTGGTAGAGGGTGAGCAAGGCCCACATCTCCTGCTCGACACCGACCGGATCGTGCGAGCGCAGGACCCGTGCGTGCAGGCTGGTTTGGCGGAGCGCGTAGTAGATGCTCTCGTGCTCCCAGCGCTCGTTGATACAGGTGCACGAGGCGGTCGGCGGGGTAGCGACGGGCGTCCAGCAGCGTGGTTGCCAGGCGGTAGGAACCCTCGAAGGCGCTGCCGCCCGTGCAGAGGACGCTTACCCGGGCCTCGATGATGCGTACCGGGACGCCGCCGATGACCGAGAGGAAGGAGGAGTCGGCGAGCGCCTTCAGAACCGGTGGGCGGCGGCGCTGGTTGATGCGGCCCAAGACCTGTGCGCCGGTGGAGTGCACGGCGGCGAGGAAGTCGTTGCCGTCGAAGCCTCGGTCCCACAACGCCAGCATCTCGGGGCCCAGATGGTGCAACAGTCTGGTGGTGTACGAGGTTTCGCCCTCCCGGGTGGGGCCGAAGACCGCTCCGCTGGTCTGTCGGGGATGCCGGTCGTCCGCCCGAGCACGAAAGCGCTACGTGATCTGCGCCGCAGAGTCGGCAGCGCACCGGTGCGGGCGTTGTTCGAGGTGCTTGCCGGGCCGAACGTTCCGTGGTCCAGATCAACTTCGACACACCTTCGCCAATCGGCTCAGCCGTCACCTCTTCGCCCGCGATGTCGACCCACCTCGCCCGCCCCCTCCCACGTTCCAGAGTTCGTCGACTCCAGGACCGAAAGACCGAGCTTCTCCAGGGCCGGGGCAAGCGCGAGTGCGGGCACCTCGCGGTGGAAGACGACCCTCCCGCTGCCCGCGCTCCAGGATGAAGGCGTCCCGCGTGCGAAAAGGTGCGATTACCGCGGCCACGCGCTCCGCGCCCAGGTCGCGGTGCGCCAGCGAAATCCGCATGCGGTAGCGGTCACCGACCAGACCTGCAGAAGGGCCTATCCGTGCAGGGCCGAGTTTGCGGTGCCGCGGCTCGCAGATCCGGTCCTCGATCGCGGCGGAGGTGCGGTGTTGTCGGCGGGCGACTGGGACGGTCGCACAGGCCCGCGTCGCCTTCGGTCCGCCAGCGCTCGTGGGCCGCAGCTCGGGAGATGTCCATTTCGTCAGCGTCATGGGCCACGGGGCGACCGGCCCGGGCCCGGTCGCCCAGGAGCCGGCGGCCATGAACGGTCAGCCGGGCATGGGGGTGAGGCACGAAGACCTCTGCTGTGATGGGGAATGCGGTAGGCCATCTGGGTTCAAGGCGGGGAGCGTGGCCATGCACGAGGCCGCCGGCCATCAGGTCGGCGGCCTCTGGTGGGTGCGAGACCTTGGTGGCAGGCGGCGAGGTCAGGCCGTGAGGCGGGTGCCGCGGCGCCAGACGGCGCGGGTGTTGAGGGTGTCGGAGATGGTGGTGGTGGGGTCGCCGTCGACGAGGAGGAGGTCGGCGCGCAGGCCCTCGGCGATGCGGCCGCGGTCATCGAGGCCGAAGCGGCGGGCGGTGGTGGCGGTGCCCGCACGCAGGGCCTGGGTAGGGGTGAGGCCGGCACGGGTCAGGTACTGCAGTTCGTGGTGGACGCTGGCACCGTGGGCGAGCCCGCCCAAGAAGGGCAGGGGAAGGGAGACGTCGGTGCCGACCAGCAGGTCCACTCCGGCATCGCTGAGCGTCTTGACGGTGGCCAGGACATCCTCGATCTTGCCCTGGGGGTAGTGGCCGAAGCTGGAGCGCAGGGCCTTGTCCCAGTCCGCATCCAGTCGGGAGGCGACGCGCTCGTCGTCGGCAAGGTCACTGCCGGTGATGCCCATCATGGAGGCGTTGAGGACGACGCAGGGGACGACGAACACTCCGGCATTCTTCACCAGGTTGATGATCTCGTCAGTGTGGGGCCGGTCCATGAACAAGTGGGCCAGGCCATCGATGCCCGCCTCGATGGCCATGCGGGTGGCGTCCACTGTCAGGGCGTGGGCGACGGTGAGCATGCCGTGCTTCTTCGCCTCGGCCACGCCCGCGTTCAAGGTGGCCTGGTCGAGCATGGGCAGCCCGGGGTGCCCTTCGATGCTGCCGTCGTCCACCATGAATTTGATGTAGTCCGAGCCGCGTTCGATCAGCTGCGGGATGAACGCGACGGCTTCTTCGGGGGTGGTGGAAAACGGCATCAGCGGCGGCTCGCCTGCGGGCTTGGCACCGGGGGGCGGGCCCGGACGGAAGCCTTCGGGAAACAACTCGCTCGGGTGGCCGCCCGGCGGGGTGATGCCGAAACCGGAGGAGCGCACGTCGGCGACGGTGTCGTCCTCGCTGATGTGGGCCCGATTGTCCCGCGTATTGGTGCCCTGCATCTCCAACTCGGTCGTCACACCGAACCGCAGCGCCAGAGCCAGCGCGTCCTTGCCTGTGTGGACGTGGGCGTCGAGCAGGCCCGGCAGCAGCGTGGCGCCACTGCCGTCGACGATGTCGGCCCCGGCGGGGACGTCGCCGCCGATGCGGGCGATCCGCCCGCCGTCGACGAGCACGGTGGTCACGCCCAGCGTCTTCTCACCGTCGAAGACCCGGGCACCGGTGATAGCGGTCACGGACATGCTTACCTCGATCCTGAAGTATGGACCCTCAATATATAGCTAAAGCTATGGACATGCATTACGGCATGAACATGTGTGTCGACTGAAACTCCTTAGGATGGCGACATGAGCAGCTCGTCAACGCCCCCGGGAACCGGCAAGGCCCTCTTCGATCAGGTCGGACCTGCCCTGTCACGACTGCGGCGGCGCACCTCGGGCGGGCGTGGGGATCTGACCCGCAACCTTGTCCTGAACGTGGTCGCGGACGCGCCCGGCGAGATGACGGTCGGCGGCGTTGCCGCCGAGATGAGAGTCACCCAGCCCGTCGCCAGCCGGACCATTGCCGCCTGCATCGCCGACGGGCTGCTGCGGCGAGCCGCGTCTCAGGCGGATGGCCGACGCACCGTCCTTGAGCTCACGGACGCCGGCGAGGCCGAGCGGCGGCGCTTCGCCTCCGAACAGCGCCAGACCTTTGAACACATCACCGCAGCATGGGAGCCGGCCGAACGCATCCAGTTCGCCCAGTCCCTCATCCGCTACAGCCAGGACGCCGGCGTCTGGTCCGCTCAGCAACACCGCCGCGGCGGGGCTGACGCGAGTACCCCCTCACAGGACTGAACACCCCACAGCGCGATAGTGCGGGGCCGCGTTCACAACGTGCGTCAGGCACAACACACCACCCTCGGGCGAGACCCAGCGAAGAGGTCGAAACATGCCCCTGTTCGCTGCCGACAACGCTCGCGCTCAGTACACCCGGTCCGCCTGCCAGCGCCTCGATGAGTGCCTGTCGACCCGGGAGGCGCCCGTAGAGCGTGCGCCCGCACCACGCCCGCGGCGCGGGTGACCACAACAGGCCCCAGAGAGTGAGGCGAGGGTGATCTTCTCGTCCCGAGGTGCGCCGCATGGCCGATCAAGCGGCCGACTGCGAGCGTCTGGCCATCCCCAGGGGCTCCGTCGCGACCTGGGAGGACGGCTTTCCGGTCCCGGCCCGGCGGGCCCGGGGCCTTCCCACCGGGCAAGGGCGAAAGCCTGGTACGCCAGCGTGCCGCGTCGGTCAACCCGATCGACTGCCGCCGACGCGGCGGCTACGGCCGCGCCCTCCTGCACCTTCGCGGCATTGGAGGCTTCCCGCAGATCGTGCAGCACCCTGCCGTCCTCGCCCTGCTGGAACGGTCTGGGTCAACTGCACAGACCTGCAGGGCCGGAAGGCGGCGGCTGGTCACGCTGTTACGGCCAGAGGTGCCGCGGATGGCCGAGCGGCTGGGCGAGGAAGCCCTCGCCGCCCTGGACGAGCAGACCGTCACCGTTCCAGGGATCGAGGCGGCCGCGCTGATCGTCCCGAGCCTGGCTCGATCCCTGACGGCGTGCTTGACCAGCGGAACTTCTGGCCGGGCGGATCGAAGAACTCCTGGAGGCCCACCTTCTTTCGAAAGTCCTGACGTCCATGCCGGGAGTCGGCGTCAGGACCGGAGCCCGCATCCTGATCGAGGTTGGCGACGGCAGCACCTCCCTGACCGCCGGCCTCCTCGCCGCCTACGCCGAATTCGCCCCTGCGACCCGCAGTTCCGGGGCCTCGATCCGCGGCGAACAACCATCCCGACGCGGAATCAAGCAGTTCAAACAGCCCTCCTCCTCTCCGCGTTCGCCTCCCTGGGCGCCCCGCATCGCGGGCCTATTACGACAAGATACGCCGGAGCCGACACGACTGACGCTTCCCCCGAGGGCCCCTCAGACGCCCACATGGCTTGACGAGAGAGGCAGGGGCCCCGCGACAAGCGCTGTCGCCCGGTCTGGGTTGTGCGCTTGGCCGTCAGGATTCACCCCTCCGGGGCTCAGCGGATGGTGAGGCCGCCGTCGACGGCCAGGATGGCGCCGGTCGTCCACTGGGCCGAGGCGAGGTAGGCGGCCGCGGTGGCGATGTCGTGGGCGGTGCCCAAACGTCCCAGGGGGTAGGAGTGCTCGATCTGCTGATCGTGTACGGCGCGCTGCTCTGCGGTCATGGGGGCGAGGTAAGAGCGTTCGTAGGTCGGTGTGTGTACCGCCCCCGGAGCGATGGCGTTGACGCGGACTCCTTGGGGGCCGAGTTCGTTGGCCAACGCCCGGGTCATGGAGTTGAGTGCTCCGCGGGTGGCGGAGTAGGCCGCCGAATGGCGGCCGGCGACCATCTTGTGGGCCCAGTAGCTGCTGATGTTGATGATGCTTCCGTGGCCGTTCAGGAGAGCGGGCAGCATTTGCTGGCTGAGCAGCAGCGGCACTTGGACGTTGAGGTGCCACATCGTGTTCATCGCGTCGATGGTGGTGTCGGCCAGGGAAGCGAAGTGTGCGGTGCCGACGTTGTTGACGAGAGTGTCGACCCGGTCGGACAGATTTCCAACCTGTTCGGCGATCTGAGCGGGGGCATCCAACGCGGAGAGGTCTGCGGACACGGTGTGCACTGTGGTGCCGTGCCGTCCCAGTTCCTTGGCGGCGGCCTGGAGTTTGTCGTGGTTGCGGGCGACGAGGATCAGGTTCGCTCCGTCGGCGGCGAGGGCGTCGGCGATAGCAAGGCCAAGGCCCTCGCTGCCGCCGGTGACGAGGGCGAGGGGAGCGGTGTTGCGGTGCTCGTGCATGTCAGAATCCATCAGTGTGATCGGTGGACGCGCTCAGGGGCGCGAATCGGCGTAGCTCTTCAAGCTGGTCGACGGGGGTTTTCTCGATGCCGGCGGGGACGTCACTGCCCAGGGGGGCCGCAGCGGCGGCGTTGCATGTCGGCGAGGGCGCCAAGCGCCTGGGCCATGCCGGCGGGATCGCCGATCTGGCCTTCCGCGGCGCCTGCGGAGCGTGTGAGCCAGCGTTCTGGGTGGGCAGCGCCAGTAGCCGCAGCTGCGTGTCGTTGCGCGAGGTTGCGATGACTCGCTCGCCTGCTCAGAACCTCGCGGACCAGCGTCCGGCCCAGGCCGCCGGATGCACCGGTGATCAGCGATACGCGGGCGACCACGCTCTGCACCTCCCAAACGTTCCAAACGGACGAACCCTGTCCGCTTTCTTTAGCGTAAGGAAACGGACAGGGAATGTCCATTTGTGGGTAGGGTGGGGGCATGAACGCTGAGCAACCTGCAGCGACCCAGGAGGCAGCGATGCCACTGCGCATCGATGCACAGCGCAATGCCGCGCTTGTTTTGGCGGCAGCGCGCCGCGCCGTCGCATCCCATGGGCTGGACGTGAGCTATCACGAGATCGCGCGGGAGGCCGGCGTCGGTGTGGGCACCGTCTATCGGCGCTACTCCGAACGTGACCAGCTCATGGCAGCCGTGCTGGGCGACATCCTCGGTGAACTGACCGACACCGCGCACCAGGCTCTGGACTCCGACGACGCCTGGGAAGGCTTCTCTCTGCTGTTCACCAGCCTGGCCATACGCACCGCGCAGAACGCCGGACTGTCCGGCTCCCTGGACCAGCATGGCGGGCCCGCCATCACCAAGCAGCGCCACCAGCTCCTCGAACTTGTCCACAAGGTCATCGAGCGCGCCCAGGACGACGGGCACCTTCGCCGGGATCTCGCCTGGCAGGATGTGCTGCAACTGACGGGGGCCGTGGCGGTGCAGGGATGTGTGCTGGGATGTGAGCCTGATCCGGCACGCGGTCACCGCTCTGTGCTGACTGTTCTTCTCGATGGTCTGCGGGTGGGCGGGTAGTGCGTCAGTGGCTGATGCCGCCGTCCAGAGGCAAGATGACGCCGTGGCATAGCCGGAGCGGTCCCTGAGCGGCCAGGTCGCGGCCCAGGGTTTCGGCGTAGTCGGCTGGCGTCCGGTTCCTGACGGATGGCCAGGTTGAGCGAGTTTCGACGCAGAACAGGCACGGAAGTCCGTGATCACGGAGTCCTGCCTTTCTTGATGTGGGTCTGAGTTGGTCATTCGTAAGAACCTGTTGTCTTTCCGGGTGTGATCGCCGGGCTTCCGCTGGGCAGGCGTAGACTCGCCTGCTCTGCAGTGGAGATGGCACGTCGTGTTCTCTCTTTGGTGGAGGTGCCGGATGCCGTCGGTGATGGGGTTGATCGAGGAGCGGGAGATCGCTGCCCGGCAGCGGGTGGAGTCGCTGCGGGGCGAGCCGGACCGGCTCGTTGCCGAGCTGGAGGAGGCGGAGGCCGCGCAGGATCGCCTTGTGATCGCCAAGGCGGGGGTAAGTGAGGTGCTGTCCGAGGCCGGCGAGCCCGAGGGTGTGCGAGTTTCCCGGGAGGGCCAGCCGGTTGAGCCGGGGCCGGCGGTGGCCCGGGCGGTGCCCGGCGCGGTGGTGCTGGTGCGGCGGGAAGGGCTGGACGTTTCGGTGCTGTCGCCGGACTATCAGCGGATCGTGCATGTCCTGGCCGACCGTGATCGGTCCGGCGAGGGGCCGGCGATCTGCCGGCAACTCGCTGACGGCGTGGGCCTCGAACTGGTCCCTGCGAAGATCGAAGGGGTGCGGTCCAAGGCGAAGCGCCTGGCCGCGCGGGGTTGGCTCGTCGAGAGCAGCCCGGGCTCCTTCAGCGTCGCCGTTTCGTGAGGCGGCGGCTCATGACCATGGTCATCGACCACAGCACCATCGCCTCGGACGTCGCCCGATCATGGAGTTCTCTACGCTTCATGATCTCCGGGGGATCCGTGCCTGCCGTCCCATCAGCGGCCTGGACCCGTCTGTTATCGCGTTCGCCGGGGACTCCGCCGGCGGCTACTCGGTCACCACCGCCCTGGCGGCCCGCGACGCGGGGCTTCCGCTGCCTGCCGTGATCGTGGCCTTCTCCCCGGGCTTGGACGCCACGCGGACCGGGGAGAGCATGACGACCAAGGACGGCATCGATCCGATCTTCATCCGCGAGGCCGTGATGCACACCGGGGCCATGTATCTCGCCGGCCAGGACCCCGAACAGCCCCTCCTCAGTCCGGCCCTTTTTGCCGACCTGACCGGGTTCCCCCCGCTTCTCATCCAGGTGGGCACCAACGAGATCCTCCTCGACGATTCCACCCGCCTCGCCGCCCGCGCCCGCGACGCCGGAGCCGACGTCATCCTCGACATCACCGCCGACGCCCCGCACGTCTTCCAGGCCTTCGCCGGCGGCACCCTCGACGAAGCCGACCAGGCACTCGACCGCGCCGCTCTCTTCCTCACCCAGCACTTCCTCACCCCCTGACGCCCCAACCGCACCAGTGCGACGGGGCATCACCCCGAGACCGCGGCTGTGCCATCGGCGGGCGGGCGCGGGCCCGGGATGGTCAGGGCGGTCAGGTCCAGGTCGAGGGGCCGGTTCATGTCGAGCGCGAACCGGCCGTAGATCTCCCTATCCGGACACCTTCGAGTGACGCCTGAAATCGCGCCGTGGCCGTGGGTGTACAGGCTTCGTTGGGCCATTCGAGTGGAGGCTGGGGGAGGCCGGTGTGCGGGTGGTCAAGGAACGCGATGGCGGTGTCGTACGGCGAGTCCGGTTGGGCGACGGCGATGGCGAACAGGTCACGGCGGCCTGCCGCTTCCTGGATCATCTGGTCGACCGAGGTTCCTCGCCGCACCTCGGCGAACAAGTTCGTTCGGGACTCCGTGGCGGTCGCACGCGGTCAGCCGGGGACTGTTGTGATTGCAGCGCTCGCCCGGCCCGTACAGGTACGAGAGCAGACCGGCGGTGTTGCTGGCGCGCTGCAGGTGGGCAATCACGGCGTCTACCTCGAACGGGAAGTGGCGAACAGGAGCCCGGGAGTTCGAGCTGTCAGGTTGAGAGGATCCGCACAGTCCGCGATTTGGTGCGGCCGGAAATCGCTGGTAGACGCCGCCGCTCACCCGAGGGCCTCGCGGCCGATGTTCGCTGGTCCGGCCGGGGAGCGATGTCCGGCGAACCGCTTCAGGTACGTGAGCTGGTGCGGCGTGCGCATTTGCCGCCGCGCTCCAGTGCGGAAGGGGCGACCTGTGGGGGTGTCGACATTCCGACCATCCTGGGGTGCGCGACGCCCTGGTCATGACGCAGACACCAGCGCCCGCCGTGGTGCCTGCCGTCGGCGGATCGAGCCCTGCTGGTAACCGTCTGCCACCGGACCAACCTCACGATGCGGCAGCTCGCGCCACTGTTCCGCTGCTCATCGGCAACCGTATGCCGGGTCAGCCTGCTGCGGCGGTTCCTGGCGGCAGCGAGGGATTCGGCCAGGTCCGATGACTTTGTGCCATTCACGGGCAACCCGCCTCCAACATCACCGACGCCCGACTACACAAGAAGGCTGCGGGTAGCGCTCTGCATACCCTGCGTGGTGATGGCCGGTTGTGGGGGAGGTCTGAGGATTGCTGACCATCAACGTGGCAGTGCTGCTCGCTGTCATCGTCGTCATCCGGCTGCGTCGGCGTACGCATTCCCGGAGCCGGCTCGATGAGAAGTTCACCGTCGTCATCGTCCTGGCCCTTGGGGTGCTCATCGCGCCGACACCGCTGGGCCGCGGAATCATGGACTTCCTCGGCCAACTCGCGAGCGGCGTCACTCAGGCGGGCCGATGAGTCCTCGCGCACGCAAAGGCCGCGCGACAGGCGGCAGGCGCCGCCCACCGGTACGGCGGCGGCCCCGCAGGCCCAGCAAGCGTCGGCGGACGAATGACCGTCTGATGGGATTCCTCGTAGCTGCGGTCCTGGCCGTGGCCGTCGTCCACTTGCTGCTGGCCCACTGGTGGCCTCTGATCGTCCTCGGTGTGCTCGCTGTACTGGCCGGCGGTGGCTGGCTCTACCAGAGGCAACAGCAGGAACGGTGGGAAGCGGTCCGCTCGCAGCGGTTGCGCTACGAGCTTCCCCAGCTGGACGCCCTGCACCACTCCCAGTTCGAGGACGCGGTGCGGGACCTGATGCGCCGGGACGGTTGTCAGAACGCGGTGCGCGTGGGGGGCGCCGGAGACCTGGGCGCGGACGTGAAGGCCACCGACCCCTACGGGCGGCGCTGGGTGATCCAGTGCAAACACAGGCGTAACGGCCTCGCCGGGTCCGCCGTCGGTACACCCGACCTCCAGGTACTCAACGGCACAGCCCGCCAGGTCCACGGCGCCGACATCGCGGTGATCGTGACGAACGGCCGGGTGACCGCTCCGGCCGTGACCTTCGCGAAACAGCAGCGCCTCCACGTGATCGACCGCCACACCCTCGAAGCGTGGGCGTCCGGCTCACGCCCCTTGTGGGAGCTACTGCGGGCCGTCCCGCCGCCGCGTAAGCCGACAGCCCTCTCCTGAACAATGCCGCAGTGGCTGTCGCCGACGTCGACATGGGTACGCGGCGTCACCCGTTGTCCCCTTGGGCTCCGGTAAGGGGCGCGCACTGTCGCGTCACCCCGAACGGTGAACCGGTGCCCGACGGTTCCCGAACTGGTGTCGCGAAGGTCGCAGATGTTGCTGAGATACGCCCGTGATGGAGAACAGAAGGCTGCGGCTGCGGCCGTTCTTGGCACGGGTGCCGTCGGGCGACCGGTACTGGACCGTGCTGGATGAGGACGAGCTGGTGCCGGTCGCCGAGGTGGATGAGTTCCTGCGGCACGTGCGGTTCGGCCGGGATCAAGCCGACGCGTTCCGAACTTGCGTCAGGCGCGACATCCCCTCGGGCAAGGCCAAGCAAAGAGGTCGAAACGCATCCCCGGTCGCTGTCAACAACACTCGTGTTCCCTGCATCTAGGAGAACGCAACTCGGCCCCAGTAAGACCCGGGGTGGCAGGAGTTCGATCACCACCCACTCCGCGAAGGTGGCGTGGAAGGACGGCAGCGTAGGCGGGCGGTGGAGGCGCCGAGATCCGCGGATACCAGGCCGGTGGAGCTGCCATCGCTCCCAGCCAGACGGGCCATCCGTCGGATGCTGACCACCTGGTCGTGTGCTCAGCGTTGGCTGTCGCAGGGCGTCAGCAGGCTCGTGACCTCTGCGCGCGGCGCATCACCGCGCCGCGGGCAACTGCGTTCTGGATGAGCGGCATCCACTGCGGCCAGAACGAGCGGCCCGGCAGGTTCGGGACGCCGGTCCGTAGGAAGGCCGCGGAGCCGTCCGTCTCGTCAACCATCGCGTAGCCGTCACGCATCTCCAGATGGACAGCGGTGCGATGGGTGTCGGCGAGCAGCTCGGCGAAAGTCGCGGTGTTCAGTTGTTGCGCGTTCAGCGGCATCCCACGCCTCCCTCAGCCGCTTTCCTGACATGACGGTATTGATGGTCCTGGGTTACTGAGGTTCCAGCCGTGCCGTCCGGAGCAGGCCGTTCAGCTGCGGCGATGGGCAGCGGGGACAGGGCATCACGCGGAAGCCATCGGGAAGCGCGCACATCGACGGCAACTTGAACCTGCCCTCAATTTACAGGTAAAGTTGATGGTAGGTTCAAGTTATCTGCTGCGACCGTCCCACCGCCTGCGGCGGGACGGTACGCATACCCTCTCCCCTTTTCGGAGCTGCACCATGGCGACATTGCTGCACATCGACTCGTCCGCGTTCGCGGGCCAGGCATCCACCTCTCGGGCGGTCACCGAGGCCTTCCGCCATACGTGGCTGGAGGAGCACCCGGGTGGCGAGGTGATCTACCGGGACCTGGCCGCCGAGCCGGTTCCGCACATCACCGCAGACGCCCACTCCGCCGGGTCGCTCGACCCGGCGGAGCACACCAAGGGGCAGGCTCGGGCCTTCGCTGAGCGGCTGGCCCTGATAGCGGAGCTGGAGGCGGCCGACGCAGTGGTCATCGGCGCGCCGATGTACAACTTCGCGGTGCCTTCCACCCTCAAGGCATGGCTGGACCAGGTGATCCTGGTGGGCCGCACGGCCGGCTCGCCGGAGTCGAAGGTGAAGGGCACACCGGTGACGGTGGTGACCAGCCGCGGCGGTTCCTACGCCCCTGGCACGCCCCGGGCGCCGCACGAGCACGTGCTGAACTACCTGGAGTCGGTGCTGTCGGTGATCTTCGAGATGGAGGCGACCTTCATCGTTGCGGACCTGACGTTGGCCGCGCACATCCCGGGCATGGAGCACCTGGTCCCGCTCGGCGAGCAGTCACGGGCCGACGCGTTCGAGGCCGCCGCGAAGGCGGGCCGTACCGCGTAACCGCGCGTGCCGACACCGTCGTCGTTCCCGGCCGTGCTCAGCCGGGCAGCGGGCGACTGCCGGGGCGGGCGCGCAGGCCCTCGATGAGCAGGGCGAGGACGCGGCGGCGGCCGGCGTCGTCCCCGGCGCGCACGAGGTCACCGTTGACCTGGAAGAAGCGGGCGATGTCGTCCATTTGGGCGTCCTCGCGCAGGGCCCCCTCGGCGCGGGCGCCGGAGGCCAGCTCGGTGGCGAAGGCCAGGGACTGGTCGCAGACCGCCTTGAGGGCTGGGGCGTTGGGGTAGCGGCGGGAGAATGCGTCATTGAACGCAGGGTCGTCGGCCTGCGCCTGACAGATAGCCTCGACGTAGGCCAGCAGCCGCTCCCACGCGCTGCCCACCGTGCCGTCCGCGAGGGCCATTGCCGCGCGCACCTGCCGGTCGGCGAGTTCGTTGACGACCTGGTCCAGCAGTGCGTCGCGGCTGCCGAAGCGGTTGTAGATCGTGCCGACGCTCACCCCTGCCAGTTTCGCGATCGTCTCCAGCGGCGTGTCGAGCCCGTGCTCGGAGAAGGCGTCCGCCGCGGCCTGGCGCAGCTTCTCGACGTTGCGGCGGGCATCGGCGCGCAGCGGCGGCCGCTGGGGTGCCTCGGGCACAGCGCTCACCTCTCCTTGGGTTGAGGAATCCATCATGTTGTGGGCACGTTGGGACTGTGAAATTGAGACTACCTTCATCTTGCGGTCCACCGCCCTGCTATCGCGCCCGCACTGCCTCCACCAGAAAGAACACCCGTGGCCCCGGGTTGGGTGACGTGGGCGTTGACCTGCACTTCGCTGCTGACGGCGAGCTGCGTGGCCCGCATGTGCAAAACCGGCTCGGCGGACGATTCGTCTACCTCTCGCGGGCCGGCAGGTTACCCGAGGAGAGGGGACTCGAATGTTCCGGCGGGCCAAGCTCATGCCGGCCGACGTTCCGTCCGAGGCCCTCGCCGACGTGCGGCGGCACGGTGTGCCGGTGGGCCGGCTCGCTCTCGCCGATGCCAGGGGCAATCCGGCGTGTGGGCGAGTGATGCCCCGGCCGTTGAGCGGACAGCGGGCGAGCCGTCCGTGGCGTGACCTCCCGGCGTCGCCCGCCGTAGAAGGTCTCGATACACGGACGACGTCGCCATCTGCCGCTGGGGCAGACACCCGCTCACGGCGGCCGCAGCCTGTCCATCCCGGCGAACCTTCCCGGACAGCGCACGGGCGGCGATGGAGATGCGGCGCTGCGAGCGTTCGCGGACCGTGCCCCGTAGCTCCTTGGGGATGTCCGCATTGCGGACACCGGCGGCGAACCGCTCGGCCGCCTTGATGTGGATCCGCTCACTAAAGTCCTGTCTCTGCGGTGTCAGCCCGCCGCACTGCGGATACCTCGTGTAACCGGCATACCCGCGACGATCACTCTCCGTCATTCGCTGACGCATCTCCGCTACAACCTCAGTAGTTGCGTGCGCCCGTCAGCCGTGCTTGGCTCGCCCGATGAACTTGCTTCTGACGGCGGGTGGCCTGCGCAACGAGACGCTGCGGGATGCGCTGCGGGACATGCTGGGAAAGCCGTTCGGATCGGCGAACATCGTGTACATCCCCACGGCATCAGTCGCCGAGCCCGGGGACCACGGGTGGTTCGTCGCGGACATGAACCGGCTGCACGGCCTCGGCTGGAGGGAGTTCGATGTCCTGGAGCTGAACGGCCTGCCCCGGCAGATGGTGCTCGATCGGCTGCTGCACGCCGACGCCATCTACGTCGGGGGCGGTAGCCACTACCACCTCGCGCGCAGCATCACCGGTAATGGCCTGGCCGACGGCTTCCTGGAGGCGCTGGAGAACCGGGTCTATGTGGGGTTCAGCGCCGGGTCAATGATCTTCAGCCGCAATCTCACCGAACACTCCGCCGACGTCGTGGGGGACATCACGGACCTCCACGCGCTCGGAGCGACGACTGTGGAGCCGCCGTTCGGCCTCTTCGACTGGTATCTCAAGCCTCACCTGTACTCGCCGGATTTCCCCGAGCGGGACGACGCCTGGGCTGATCGCGTTGCTGGGCGGGCGGACTTCCCGATCTACTTCATCGACGACGAGACGGCCGTTCGTGTCAGGGACGGCAAGGCGGATGTCATTTCTGAAGGCCGGTGGCGGTTCCACCCGTGACTCAACGCGTGTGGGGAGCTCCGGACGGCAGCGCCGTGCCCAGGGGCGCGCGGATGCGGAGCTGCTCGGGTGAGCAGCAGTGTGGGCTGGCCTTCTGATCCACAACCCTTTCACCACTGGGCGGCGGGGAAGTACGAGAAGCCCTTCGCGTCCGGCGGGCTACGTACCGTTTTGATCGTGATGTCCGAGGCAGGCCTTGACCCCGGCGGCTGTCCAGCGCCGCGCGAACCCGCAAATCGTCCGCCACGGAGGGTAGTCGACGCGCATGGGTCGCCACTTTATGCCGTTGTCGGCGGGCGGGATAGTGGATGCCGTCGATGATCTCCCGCCGGGAGTGGGGCTTGGGGTGTCCTCCGGCCGGGCCGACCGTCTGGGATACCCACACGGTCGTCCCGGGCCGACATCTTCCGCTACAAGTACAGCCATAGCCGGCTCCGTCGGCACCCCGACTACGGATACGTCACCCCGCCCGAACGCTTGACCAGCGACGATGCCCCAACGTCACCCCATCGAGCGAGGACAGGCCGGGCATATGAACGCGTACCGCACTCTGAGCACGATGGGCAGCCGAGCTCAAGGGCTGGTCTCGCAGGAGCTTGCTCCGGGTCCGGCACAGGTGTCGGTCAGTCTTCGTGTATCCCGGCGTTCGCCCACTGGGGTGCGTGGTCCTGGACGAACTCGGCGAAGGTGCGGGGCGGTCGGCCCGTCAGGTTCAGCACCTCGGTGCTGACCTGGTCGTCCCGGCCGGTTTGGATGCCTGCGTCGACCGCGGCGAGGGCGGTCGCGAAGGCATCCGGCATGCCCGACGCCCGGTAGGTGTCTGCCTGCTCGGTGACCCCGACAGGCACGACCCGGACTGGTCGGCCGGTGCGGTGGGTGATGATCTGTGCCGCGTCCTGGTAACTCAGCGCCTTCGGCCCGGTGAGGAGGTAGTCACGCCGGTCGTCGAGGTGACCGTCCGGTCCGGTCAGCAGCGCGGCGGCCGCCTCCGCGATGTCGCGGGCGTCGATCCAGCCCACCCGGCCGGTTCCGGCGGCGGTGCGGATCTCGCCGCGTCGCCGGATCAGCTCACCCAACGGGTGGGGGAACAGAAAGTTCTGCATGAACCCGGAGGGACGCAGCACGACCCATCGGGGCCGGGCCCGCACGTGCGCGGCCAACTCCAGCGCACTGGGGGCATCCGGCAGCACGATAGCGGAGCCGAGCAGCACCACCCGGCGCACGCCGAGCCGTTCGGCCTCGGCCAAGAACGGTTCGACCAGCGGCATCGGGTCCGTGGTGTCCACGGGAGGCACCAGGTAGACCCGGTCCATCCCGCGCAGCGCGGCCGGATGAGTGGCCGGGTCGTTCCAGTCGAACCGAACCGTGTTCGGAGCGCCGGCTGGTGGGGTGCGGCTGGCCACCCGGACCGGTACACCGCTTGTGCGGAGCAGTTCGGCCAGGGTGCTGCCCGTCTTTCCGGTGCCACCGGTGATCAGCACGCCGGTCACCGGGCGGCCTGCGGACGCAGCGAACCGAGCAGTTCGGGCAGCGTGCCGGCCGCTGAGGCGGCGGCCAGCGGGTTCCAGTAGTCCCGGTAACGGGTGATCAGGCCCCGGTGGGTAGTGAGCACCCTGATGTAGTCCAACTGGTACGGCTCGTCGGTGGCCACCGTGCGGCCGTGCGCGGTGAACTCCACCACGATGGTGTCCGGCTGTTCCGTGTGGCGCACGGTGAGGGCCGAGATCGCCTGTACGTCCATCAGATCCGGATAGCCGGCCAGATAGTCCCGGACGGCCTCACGCCCAGTCAGCTGTCTAGGTGAGGCCCCTTCGGCGAAGGGGAACTCGGCGGTGCCGTATTCCGCCCACAGATCGGCGATGGCACTCATGTCTCCGGCCAGCAGCAGCTCCAGCAGCCGGCGGAAGGTCTCTTCGGAAGTACGTGATGGCACGGTGATTCTCCAGCGTTCAGCAGGACGTGTGACCGCACCAGAGTGGGCGCACGATGCGGTGCCGTGGAACGCACCAGTGAGCCCCGGACCACTGGTCCGTGGCTAGGCCGAGTGCTGTGTGCCAACCTGGCCGGGTGAGCAGAGCAGAAATGGCCGATTTCCTGCGCCGCCGGCGCGAGGCGCTGGACCCGACCCGGATGCCGGCCACGGCCGTCCATCCACCCGGCCTGCGTGCCCGGCGCACCCCCGGGCTGCGCCGGGAAGAGGTGGCCGCCCTGGCCGGGGTGTCCACCAGCTACTACGAGCGACTGGAACAGGCTCGCGCGCCACGTCCGTCACCGCAGGTGCTGACCGCGCTGGGCACGGCGTTGCGCCTCGCCACCACAGAGCGCGAGCATCTGGCAGGGCTCGCCGGGCAGATCCCGCCCAGTACGGATGCCGACCGTGCGCCGGTGCCTGCCGACGCCCGCCGACTGCTGCACCGGCTCGGGTCCATACCCGCCTATCTGGTGAACGACCTGGAGGACATCGTGGCCTGGAACGCTGCGGCGGCCGCGTTGATCACCGACTTCGCACAGCTGCCCGTCCACGAGCGCAATACCGTGCGCCTCGCGATCTGGCTGGGTGGCACCCTCTGCTCGGCACCCGTCGGCGCGGAATGAGACTTCGCCCGGCATTCCGCCGCCCGCCTGCGCGCCGCCGGCGCCCGCCATCCGGCGGACCGTGCGCTGGGCGAGTTGGTAAACGAGTACGCCGCGCACGACCCGGACTTCGTCGCCGGCTGGCGCAGCCATGACGTGCGCCCCCGGCCGACGCTGCGTAAACGCCTGCATCATCCGCAATTCGGCGAGCTGGAACTTGACCGTCAAACCCTGCTCATGCCCGGCACCAGCCTGGGGCTGGTGCTCTACACCGCAGATCCCGGCAGCCCGAGCGCCATCACACTGGCCCAGCTGGACCCCGGCACGGCGCCGTGACCGCGTCTGGCGGCCCCGCATCTCAGAACGCTGCGCCGCGGGCCGCGGCGGCGACGATCGTGGCGGCGGAGCGGTGACGTCGTTGCTGGGCGACGGACAATGGCATCGAGCGTTCCCCTGACGGCGATGGCTACGTCGTGTATCGGCCGATGAGTCGCACAGCCCCGTACGTACCGGATCCGAATCTCATTGCATTCCGGGTGGCCCTGATCGAGTGGGCCGGCTCCAAGCACGTCGCCCTGCCCTCCGCCCACAGGCCATGATTTGGGTCTACCGCAGACGGCAGCGAACCGGACACTGAGTTCAAATTTGGCACCCGGCCAAAGACCCTCTTCAGTTGCTTGGTGTGATCACGTTGCTCCTGCGCTTGATGGCGTGGGGATACCGAGGTCGGCGGTGAGTGGCGTCGCGCTTGGCGCGCAGGAGCTGGAGGGTGAGGTCGCACTCTTCGATCTCACCGGCCCGGCCCTCGGAGTTGGCGCAGGCTCGTCGGGAGATGAGGTCGGCTTCGAGGCCGTCAAGCCGGCTGATCATCTTCAGGCTGACCTGGAGCATGACACCGGATGCCCCGTTGACTGAACGAAGCCTGGGGATGGCCCAGTTCACTGGGCGGATGGAGTCATCGGGTACCACGGTCGCCGGTCGTGACGAACGATGCTCCCCGACGAGATACGGCGGTCCTGGTGGTTCCCTGGTGGGGGCGGCCGGGACGGTACTGCGGCGGTTCTACGATGTGCACCGCGATGCGGGGACCGGCCCGCTGCTCAACCCGTTCCCGCTGGATCCCGCCGCTCTGGCGGGCTCACGCACACCACAACCCGATGGACGGCTGGAGGTCGAGCGGGTGGGCCGCTTCAACAAGCTGTTCGCGGCGCTCCCCTCCAGCCGCGACAGGGCCTTGGTCGCCTCCGCCGGGGTGCAGGTTTCGGAACTGATCGGCATGCGCCAGCGCGATGTCGACCCCGGCTAGCAGTTGATCAGCGTGGTGTGCAAGGGCTCGCGTCCGATCCAGCAGGTGCCAGCATCGGCGGACGCATTCGTACGGTTGCGCCTCCACCAGTAGGAGGTACAAGGCCAGGTTGCTTGAGGCCGCACCCAGCCGGTGGGGTGGACACGGCGAGACCTGATCCGACCAAACCATGCTTCCGGAGTCGAGCGCGGGAATCGCCGCGGCAGGCTCGGCCTGTATATGCGAGATTGCGCGATGCGCGAATCCTCGTTGCGGTCTAGACCTTTACGTGTGCATGCCGGATTATCTCCTGGTGGTTCACCCAACGTGGCTCAAACCCCGCTTCGATTACAGGAGATGACTGTGCGAAGAAGAAGACTGGACGCCTTACGCTTCGTCGGCGCCCGGGCCCTGCCCGTCCTGCTGACCGCGGGGGTGACGGCGGGCCTGCCGGCCTCCCCTGCGGCTGCGGCTCCCGGCCCCGGCGTGACCGTTCCCGCGGCGGCCCTGGACGGTGGCGGGGCCGCTGCCTCGGTCACCTTGATCACCGGCGACCGGGTGCTTCTCGACCGACACGGCGACATCGCCGGAGTAGTCCCGGCCGAGGGCCGGGAGTCGATGCACGTCCAGACCTTGCAGAGCGGGGAGCATCGCTATGTGATCCCGGCCGACGCGGCGGCGCTGATCGCGGCGGGCAAGCTTGATCAGTCGCTGTTCGACATCACCGAGCTGAGCCGCCCCCAGTACGACCGGCAGGCCGGTGACGGCGTTCCCGTCATCGTGAAGTGGGGCAGGAGCCGGGCGGGGGCGCGGGCCGAGCTGGCCGACCGGACCAGTACAGTCCTGCGGCAGCTGTCCGCCGTCGGTGCCGATGCGTTCACCCTGAAGCCGGGCGAGGCGAACGACGCCTGGTCCTCCCTGACCACGACCTCGGCAGGGAGCACCGAACTGGCCCCTGGGGTGGCATCGATCCATCTCGACCGTGCCCTTCAGGTGTCGCTGAACGAGAGTGTGCCGCAGATCGGGGCCCCGGCCGCGTGGGCAGCGGGCTTCGACGGCACCGGGGTGAAGGTCGCCGTGGTGGACAGCGGCATCGACGCCAACCATCCCGACCTGGCGGGCAAGGTGATCGCGGCAAAGAACTTCTCCGCCGCCGAGGGCACCCAGGACGCCAACGGGCACGGCACCCATGTCGCCTCCACAGTCGCCGGTTCCGGGGCGGCCTCCGGCGGGGCGTACAAGGGCGTGGCGCCCGGCGCCGAACTGATCAACGCCAGGGCGCTGGACGCCAAGGGCTGGGGATCGGACTCCAGTGTCCTGGCTGCCGTGGAGTGGGCGGTCGAGGCGGGTGCCGACGTCGTCAACCTCTCCCTGGGCGCTACGGACACTCCGGGCATCGACCTCCTCGAAGAGACCGTCAACAAGCTCTCCGACCAGGCGCTGTTCGTCATAGCGGCGGGCAACGACGGTCCGGCCGCCACGACGGTCGGATCCCCCGGTTCGGCCGAGCGAGCCCTGACGGTCGGCGCGGTGGACGGCAAGGACGCTCTCGCGGCCTTCTCCTCGCGGGGCCCGGTGGTGGGTGACGGCGCGGTCAAACCCGAGGTGACGGCCCCCGGAGTGGACATCACGGCGGCCAAGTTCAACAGCAGCGGATACCAAGCCATGAGCGGTACGTCGATGGCCGCCCCGCATGTCGCGGGAGCGGCGGCCCTGCTCGCGCAGCAGCACCCCGGCTGGAGCGGCCAGCAGATCAAGGCCGGCCTGGTCGGCTCGGCCGTACCCGGTGCGCACACCCCGTACGAGCAGGGCACCGGCCGCATCGACATGACCCGGGCGATCGGGCAGACCGTCGTCGCCGAGACCTCCTCGCTGAACTTCGGCACCACGAGCTGGCCCCACACGGACGACGAGCCGGTCACCCGAACCCTGACCTACCGCAACTACGGCGACGCCGCGGTGACACTGAAGCTGTCCACCGAGACCACGGCCCCGTCGGGCCTGTTCACCCTCGGTTCCGGTGAGCTCACCGTGCCGGCGGGCGGGACGGCGGGCGTCGAGGTCACCGCGGACACCCGTAAGGGAGGCGACGCCGCCAGCACATACGCCCTCACGGTCGTCGCGGCCGGTGGCGGACAGACGGTCCGGACCTCGGGAGGCGTCCTCAGCGAGGAACAGGTGGTCGACGTCACCATGACCGCCACCCTCCGGGACGGCTCGACCCCGGCTGCCGGAGGATGGCGCGTCCTGTTGTTCGACCTCGAAACCTTCCGGTTCCAGTACGTCAGCGAGGAGGACGGCTCGGCGACCGTGCAGGTGCCGGTGAGTCCGTACATGGTGGTCGGCACGGTCTCCGGCTACCAGGAGGACCAGTTGCTCGTCGACTACGTCGCCGCGCCCAAGCTGAGGATCGACCGGGACATGACCCTGGACATCGACGCCCGGAAGACGAAGGGCTTCGACGTGACAGTCCCGGATCCGTCCGCCACCCAACGGATCTCCCATACCGCGCTCTCGGCCACCGAGAACGGCAGGACGACGTCCTCCACGATGTACCTGGGCAACGACCTGAGCACCGTGCGTACCGCTCAGCTCGAAGGGGCGGAGCCGGACGACGAGGCCGCCTCGTACTTCGTCTCGCAGTGGTTCGGCTCGGGCAGCACCTACGTGGTCGCCGACACCCTCCCCGGTGCCTTCTTCACCGGCCACAGCCAGCACGTGACCTGGGACGACCTGGCGGAGTTCACCCTGCGGCAGGGAGCGTCGCTCCCCGGCGCGAAGGCGGCGACCTGGGTCACCTCGCCCAGCCTGCCGATCCAGACCGTGCTGCTCTCCACAAGCCCTCCGGCCACCGCGAAGACGTACCTCCAGGACAGCTACGCCTGGAAGCACGCCTTCAACCAGATCGGCCCCAAGTACACCTACGTCCTGGGATACGAGACCCCCGCCACCCGGTACACCGGGGGCAAGAGCTACTCGGCCACGGTCAACACCGGGGTCTTCGGTCCCGCCCTGGGCAAGGACTCCGGGCTGGTCCGCGAGGGGAACACATTGACCGGGAAGATCCAGCCGTTCGCCGACGCCGCCGGGCACGCGGGGTTCAGCGCGTACGACACCGCCACCACCACCGTCTACCGCAACGGGAAGAAGTACGCCACGTTCAACGACGTGCTCGACGCCGCTCGGTTTGAGCTGCCGGCGGACCGTGCGTACTACCGGCTGGAGACCACCGTGGACCGCTCCGCGTCCGGTGTGGCGACGGTCAGCCCGAAGATCACCTGGCAGACGGAGTTCGTCTCGGCCCGTACCGCCGGGGCGACCCCCGTGCCGACCAGCGTGGTCCGGTACGCGCCTGAGCTAGGCCTCGACTCGACAGCCCCCGCGGGTGTCGTCTGGGCGGTGCCGGTCACGGTCCAGGGCGCGGCCGCGGGCCGCCCCGTCTATGTCTCGGTGTCCTACGACTCGGGTGCCACCTGGGCGTACGTCGCCGTCGTGAACGGCCGGGTCACCGTGACCAACCCGCCGGCCGGGGGAACAGTGTCCTTCCGTGCCAGGGTCGCGGACGGCCAGGCCACGAGCCAGACCGTCATCGACGCCTACCGTACGAAATGATCCGCGACTGACACACCCGAAGTGGCCGCGCCCGGTGGCCCGCACGGCCCTCAAAACGGCTGACGCCGTTGGCCGGTCCAGGCCCTGAGGCTTCGCCCCGCCGAGTTGCTCGGTGGGGCGAAGCGCTGCGAAGTGGCGGAACCGGCTCAGGATCGGGGCGCGTCTCGCCCCGGCCTCGTTCGACTGCCGGAATACCAGGGCCGATGAAGGAGAGCCGGAGACATGTGTTGTACCGCGGCGTTTCCGGAGATGATCAGCCTCGTCATCGCTGGTACATCCACGAGTCCTGCCCGGCGCACTACTGGTGTGACCTGGCTCGGCATCCCCATGGTTGGCTCCTTGTCGTTCGTTCTCGTATGCCCAGCTGGCGGCTTGCCGTCCCGACCGCATGCGGTTCGTGCGTCAGCGCCGGGCCCGTCCCTTGGCCCGGCGCTGACGAGGGGCCACGTCCGCTACTGCGCGGCCCGTCCGGGGGTTACATGTGGACGACGGGTGCGGCGTTCTCGTCCTGCCTGGGCACGCCGCGGCGGTAGAGGAGCCCGCTGATGACGAGGCCCGCGACGAAGAACGCGCCCGACCACCAGTAGGCGGCGGAGTAGCTCTCCAGGGCGGACTGGGCGAGGACGGCGGGGTCCTTGGGGTTCTTGCCGGCGAGGTAGTCGGTGGCCGCACCCGTGGAGAGGGTGGTGAGCAGCGCCGTACCGATCGATCCGCCGATCTGTTGCATGGTGTTGACGGTGGCGGAGGCGACGCCGGCGTCCTCGGCGGCCACGCCGGAGGTGGCCAGGCTCATCGCGGGAGCCATCACCAGGCCGAGGCCCAGGCCCAACACGATCAGCGGAGGCATGACGTGTGCCGCATAGCCGCTGGTCAGGTTCAGGCCGGTCATCCAGGCCAGCCCGGCGGCGGCAAGTCCCATGCCGAGCGGAACGACCGGCTTGGGTCCGATGCGAGGGATGAGGACGTTAGCGGCGAGCGCGGTGGTGAGCATCAGGGCGGCGACCATCGGCATGAAGGCCGCGCCGGTCTTGACGGGCGTGTAGCCCAGGCTCTGCTGCATGTAGTAGGTGAGGAACAGGAAGACACCGAACATCCCGGCGCCGCTGATCAGGATGGCGACGAAGGATGCGCCGCGGTTGCGGTCGAACAGGACCCGCAGGGGAAGCAGGGGGTGCGCGCTGCGGGTCTGCCACCAGCCGAATGCGCCGAGCAGGACGACTCCGGCGAGCAGCAGGCCCCAGGTCTGGACCGAACCCCAGCTGTGGCTCTCGGCGTTGGAGAATCCGTAGACCACGCAGAACAGACCGGCCGAGACCAGGATGGTGCCGGGGATGTCGAGCTTGGAGCCCTTGTCGCGGACGCCGCGGGTCAGCAGCATCGCGCCGCCGATGAAGGCGATGACGGCGAAGAACAGGTTGACGTACAGCGTCCAGCGCCAGTCAAGGTACTCGGTGAGCACACCGCCCAGGAGCAGCCCGATAGCAGCTCCTGCGCCCGCAACGGCACCGAAGACAGCGAACGCCTTCGCGCGTTCCTTGGCTTCGGTGAACGTGGTGGTCAGCAACGACAGAGCGGCCGGCGCGAGGAGAGCTCCGAACAGGCCCTGCCCTGCGCGGGCGCCGACCAGCATCCCGAAGCTGGTGGCCGCGCCGCCCAGGGCGGAGGTGCCGGCGAAGCCGACGAGGCCCACCAGGAATGTGTTCTTGCGGCCGAAGAGGTCGGCGATGCGCCCGCCGAGCAGCAGCAGGCTGCCGAAGGCCAGCGCGTAGGCGGTGACGACCCACTGCCGGTTGCCGTCACTGAAGCCCAGATCCTGCTGGGCCGACGGCAGGGCTATGTTCACGATGGTGGCGTCCAGGACCACCATCAGCTGGGCCAGGCCGATGACGCCGAGGATCCACCAGCGGTGCCGGGGTGTCTGAACGGGCTGGGCCGGCAATGTGACGATGTCGGTGGCGTCTGCCACGGGTTGGGACATGGGTGGTGCTCCAGAACGACGGGTGGTTGGGGAAAATCAGGGGGTCAGCAGGGCGGGCAGGATGGCGTGCTCGATGAACCGGGTGATGTAGTCGCGGTCGGCGAAGCTGGCGTCGAACAGCGGGCGGGACATGACCGCGCTGAACAGCATCTGCGGCAGGAACTCCGCCCCCGGTGGCCAGTTCGGCAGCTCTCCCCGGTCGACGGCCCGCTCCACGAAACGGGCGATGTTGCGGGACTCGGGCTCGATCATTGCGGTCCGTACGGCCGCGGCGAGCTCCTCGTCGACCAGGACCGCGTGCCCGAGGGCCGCGAACAGTGCCGTGTCCTTCTCCGCGTGCGCTGTCACCTCGATGCCCAGGGTCAGGAGGTCACCGCGCAGCGACCCGGTGTCGATCTCCGTCGGGTCCACCGGCCGGGTGACATACAGCGCTGCCGCCACCATGTGCGGCTTGGTCTGCCACTGCCGGTAGAGCGTGGCCTTGCTGCACCGGCCGCGGGCTGCGACCACATCCATCGACAGCGCCTCGTAGCCCACCTCCCGCAGCACATCGAGTGCTGCGGTCAGCAGCTCCACCTCCCGGTCCGGCGTCATCCGGGGACGTCGAACCGGGGTGCCGTCGGCGGTGTCCGCAGCCATCAAGACCTCCATATGGAACGAAACCGTTTCGTACTCTTACGATAAGTCGAGCTCGGGAGAAACGCAACCGTACTATTTGAACCAAGCCCCGTATGGTCGTTCACTTGCACGGCGGCAGGAACCGGCCCGACATGGACGGTCACCTGGAGGACACCCGCCTGCCCGGCGAGACCAACGTTGACCGGGACGATCCATCCGTTCGCCGACGCCGCCGGGCATGCGGGTTTCAGCGCGTACGACACGGCCAACACCACGGTCTACCGCAACGGGAAGAAGTACGCCTCGTACAACGACGAGCTCGACGCCGCTCGGTTCGAGCTGCCGGCGGGCCGTGCGTACTACCGGCTGGAGACCACCGTGGACCGCTCCGCGTCCGGTGTGGCGACGGCCAGTCCGAAGATCACCTGGCAGACGGAATTCGTTTCGGCCCGTACCGCCGGGGCGACCCCCGTACCGACCAGTGTGGTCCGGTACGCCCCTGAACTCGACCTCGACTCGACGGCGGAACAGGTCGCCGAGGCACAGGCGATGGCGCCGATCGTGTGCGTGCAGAACATGTACAACCTCGCCTACCGTCAGGACGACGAGCTGATCGACGATCTCGCCGACAAGGGCATTGCCTATGTGCCCTTCTTCCCGCTCGGCGGCTTCACCCCGCTGCAGTCCACGGCGCTTTCTGCCGTGGCCACCCGGCTGGAAGCGACGTCGATGTCGGTCGCCCTGTCCTGGCTGCTGCGGCGATCGCCGAACATCCTGCTTATCCCCGGCACCTCGTCGGTGGCGCACCTGCGCGAAAACGTCGCCGGCGCGGGACTCCCGCTCTCCGACGAGGACCTCGCCGAGTTGGACAAGATCGGCCAATAGGAGGACGGAGCACGGTCCCCAGCATCCTGGCCCATGGAGGTGCACGGGGCAGCGCGACCCTGACCGATGTGACCATCACCGGTTCGGCCGACGGCGATGTCGTCGTCGAACCCGGATCACAGTTCGTCATCAACGGCAGCGCCGGTACGGCGTCCGCCCGGAAGTAGCTCCGGTCCCCGCACCGGACACGACCCACCCCCGGCCGGCCCGCCATCGGAGCGCGCCGGCCGGGGCCGTCACCCGTCCTCGTGTTCGGCGACGCTCCTATTGCTGGGCAGTACGGAGTCCCGGCGCGGTCGTCGGGTTCTCCGGGGCTTTCGGGTCGTGGGCGGACGGGGGATTTCCGGTCAGCCGGCGGGTCGGGTCGGGTCGGGGCGGCGAGGCGAGGCGGTGGAAGGCCGGAGTGCGGGGTATCGGTGAGGAACACCTGATGCCGTAGGCCCTTGTCCTGGTCGAACAGGGACAGCCGTGGCGCCGGGGTGCGGACGCTCTCGGCGCACGGCGATGCGGGTGGCGCCGGTTAGCCGTCCAGATCGACTATGCCGGTGAGCTCGGTGAGCTCGGCGCCGGCGCGCAGTTCCTGGTCGCAGGGCGGTGCGGTCGGCGACCGGCTCGGTCGGCGGCCGGGCGTCGAGCCGTTGGCCGGGCTGGCGTTTTCAGCCGGTGGGGGTGCCGACCTGGTCGCGTTCGAGAGCGGAGCGCAGCTGGCGGAGGGCCTTGGCGGCGGCTGCCGTCGTGGACTGGTCGAGGGCGCCTCCGACCAGCTCGCTCAGGCCTTCGGTGAAAGTGGTCTCGGCGGCATCGAGGAGCTGTGAGCCGTCGTCGGTCAGCGCCAGGAGTGAGGACCTGCGGTCCGTCGGGTTGGTCTGGCGGACGATCCACCCCTGCTTCTCCAGGCGGTCGGCGCCCTTGCTGGTCGCGCCGGCGCCGATGGCGAATTCCGCGGCGAGGTCGGCCACCCGGGACCCCGGGTGCTCGCGCAGGAACCGCAGGAACTCGAACTGCGACGTCACGATCCCGTGCCGCTCGCGCAGGCGGTCGTTCAGCGCGTTGTACAGGCGCGTCTCGCAGCGGACAAGATCCGCGAAGAATCCCTGGAGGTCGGCGATGCCAACCGAGTTATATGCCACGGCATATAGTGTAGAGGAAGCCATTCCACAGGAGGAAGCACATGAGCAAGGAACAGCTCGCCAAGGTCGAAGCGATGCTCCGCCAGCCCCGGCCCGAGGGCCCGCGCTCCGTCGCGGAGCTGCGCGCCGGGTTCAAGGCACTCATGGACACGATGATCGTGCCGGACGACGTCCGCACCACTCAGACCACGCTCGGCGGACGACCCGCCCTGCACGTCACACCGGACAACGGCGCGCGCCCGGGCACGATCCTGTACTTCCACGGTGGCGGCTTCGTCTTCGGCTCCCCCGAGACCGCGCTGTCGCTGACCGCGCAGCTCGTCTCGAAGACCGGGTTCGACTCGTACTCGGTGGACTACCGGCTGGCCCCCGAGCACCCGTTCCCGGCTGGCCTGGAAGACAACCTGAGCGCTTACCGCGCCCTCCTCGACAGCGGCCTGGACCCGTCCGCCATCGCGTTCGCCGGGGACTCCGCCGGCGGCGGCTACTCGGTCACCACCGCCCTGGCCGCCCGCGACGCGGGGCTCCCGCTGCCCGCCGCGATCGTGGCCTTCTCCCCGGGCCTGGACGCCACCCGGACCGGGGAGAGCATGACGACCAAGGACGGCATCGATCCGATCTTCACCCGCGAGGCCGTGATGCACACCGGGGCCATGTACCTCGCCGGCCAAGACCCCGAGCAGCCCCTGCTCAGTCCGGCCCTCTTTGCCGACCTGACCGGGTTCCCCCCGCTTCTCATCCAGGTGGGCACCAACGAGATCCTCCTCGACGATTCCACCCGCCTCGCCGCCCGCGCCCGCGACGCCGGAGTCGACGTCATCCTCGACATCACCGCCGACGCCCCCCACGTCTTCCAGGCCTTCGCTGGCGGCACCCTCGACGAAGCCGACCAGGCACTCGACCGCGCCGCCCTCTTCCTCACCCAGCACATCTCCACCCCCTGACGCCCCAACCGCACCAGTGCGACGGGGCATCACCCCGAGACCATGGCCGTGTCATCGGCGAGCGGGCGCGGGCCCATGGATATGCCACGCCGCATCCGCCCTGGCGCGCAGCATGGCGGCCGGCCGCTCGGGGGTGAGTGCCGCGACCGTCGCGTCGTCGAGGATCGTGGCAGAGTGGACGACGCCGGTCAGCGGGCGCTCGGCGGGAACGCTCGCCAACAGGGCGGCGAGCGCGTCGGGCCGGCGGTGTCGCAGTCCTCGATCCGGACCTCGGCTCCGAGGCCGGTCAGCTCGGCGGCGAGGGCGTCCGTGGCGGGGCCGCCGGACCGCGGCGGCGGGCAGCAGACTGCGGACGCCGTGCCGGGCCACGAGGTGGCGTGCCACGTCGGAGCCGACGGCCCCGGTGCCACCGGTGATCAGGGCACTGCCGTCGGGAGTGAAAGCGGGGCGGACGTAGCCAGCGGCATCGCACCGGCGGGGCCAGGAGCGCCCCGTCCCGTACCGTGAACTCGGCTTCGTCAGCGGCCGGCGCGGCGGCCACGATATCGGCCGGGAGCTCTGGCGTGGCCGCTGGCACGTCGGTCAGAACGGACTTTGCCTGGCCGGTTCCCCGGCCCACGACGCAGCCGCCGAAACGTCCGACGGCCGCGTCAGTTGGCTCCGGGCCAGGGCGTCAGCCCACTGACACTCGCACCGTCGCCTCGTCGGCGTCGGTGCCGGTGAAGTCCTTCGCGATGGCGGTGAGCGTGCGCGCCCCGGCGGCCAGGGGGGTGGTCGCGGTGCAGGTCCACGCACCGTCATGGCCGGCAGTAGTGGAGCACATAGCCGTACCCTCGACCACTACGGTCACTTTCGCGTCCGGCTCGGCGGTGCCGGAGACGGTGGGCGACGTGCCGACGGTCGTGTCCGCGGCGGGGGAGGCGATCTTCACCGGCGGGGCGAAGCGCCGGGCGTCCGGAACACCGTCACCGCTGATCTCCACCGCGATGCTGTGCACAGTGACATTGCCTCCGCCGTTGCGAAGCCGGAAGTCGCCCTTGGCGTGCTGGGAGCTGCCGAAGTAGGCGTCCTGTGCTCTGAATGTCGCTGTCTTCCAGGTGTGGGTACCGGTGAGCGGGACAGCTGCCGTCGACTTGTACGGATTGGAGCTGCCGTCGTCGTACTGAACGCCGAAGGAGCCCGATCCCTGATCATAGAAGGAGACGGTGACGGCAGCCGTGTAGTAGCCCGCGGACGCGACGGAGTCGTCGATGTCGAAGTAGATGTTGCCCGAGGTGCCGGTCCGCGCCGTCACTCCGTCGATCACCGAGGCGGTGGTCGGCCCGTCGAAGCCACCCGAGGCGTCCTCGGCCTGGGTCATGCCGTACGCGTGGTTGTCCGAGCCGAGCACGGCACCGACCACCGATGTGCCGGGTGGCTGATCGGACGCGGTGAACGTAAGCCCCGGAGAGGGCAGGCTCTGGAGCCCGCCGAGATCGGTGGCCGAAACCGTGACGGTCTGCCGGCCTCTGGTGAGGCCGCCGGAGGGTGAACAGCTCCAGGAACCCCCGCTGTCCGCGGTGGTGTCGCACAGGGGGTCCGATCCCTTGCGTACGCTCACCGCACCATCCGGTACGGCTGTTCCGGAGAACGCCGAAGCGAGCTTGACGGTGGCATCGCTCGCCGGCGTGGTGAGGGCGGGAGTGGGCGGGAAGGGGTGACTGTCGACGACCCATGGACCGGTCACCGCCAGTCCTGCACTGTGCACGCTGAACGGGTTGGCCGAGTGCAGCCGAAGATCCGCGCCTGCGTTCTGGAGACCGCCGAAGTATGCCTTCTTGAGGTCGATCCGGGCCGTCTTCCACGTCCGGCTGCCGTTGAGTGTGATGGTGCCCGCAGAGTGATAGCGGTCCTGTGGACCCGCGTCGTACTGCACTGCGATCGAACCCGCGGCGGAGTCGTAGTAGGACAGGGTCAGCTCGGCGTCGTAGGCTCCGGTGGCCGCGGTGCCGTTGCCGACGTCGAAGTACATGTCACTGCCCGTACCGCCTGTTCCGGTACCGGTGGTGCGGGCGCTGTGTCCGCCCACGACACCGGCCGTGGTACGCGCACCTGACGAGCCCGCAAAGTCGAACTGGGTAAGCCCGTAACTGTGGTTGGAGGCCGCGAGCGTCGTGCCGACAGTGGCCGTACCGGACTTGACCCCGGCGTCGAGCCCGATCTGTACGCCACCGAGATGACGCGCGGCGGTCGGCGCGCTGCCGGTCACCCGGGCGAAGGGACGATCCATGGTGGGCGCGGACACCTGCTGCACGAGGTACGTGCTCCCGGCCTTCACCGGAACACTGAACAGGCCCGCGGTACCGGGCTGCACCACAGGCTTGCCGGTCTTCCCGTCGACCACCTCCACCTGCTTGCCGGGCCAGGGGCTCTTCACCTTCACGGTTCCGGTGCTGCCGGCCTCGATGGCCGCGGTGGCCAGCTGGCCGTCCTGCACCTGGACGTCGGCCTTGTTCTTCTGCTGGAGGTACACGGTGCCGCTGACGTCCCAGTCGGCAGGCCAGGCCGGCGCGAACCGCAGGATGCCGTCGAAGTCCTGCGCAAGGGCCTCGTTGACAGCCGTGGCCACGCCGGACATCTGCTCGATGTAGGGCTGATATCCGACCTTGTCGCCGATGTCGGCGAAGCCGTTCGGGTAGACCTGGTGGGCCTTGGTGATGGAGATCAGTCTGTCTCGCACTTCGGAGGGATTCTGCAGCCTGGCAGCCTGGATCGCGTCCATCGACCAGTCGTTGCCCGTGGTCACGGGCCGGTGGGCGTAGCTGCGCTTTTCAACCTCGAACAGGTTGGTGTCCTGGTCGGTCACCGTGTTCCAGGGCCAGAGCGGTTCGAGTTCGACGTTCTCGCTGTTGCGCCGCTGGGCGGTGGGCTCGTAGGACACCGCGATCATGTCCGATCCCGTCTTGTCCGCGGCGTCGGTCTCGGCCTTGGTGTAGTTCGGGTTCAGCAGCTTGGTCCGGGTGGCGGCGTCGGTGCGCGGGTACGGGGGGATCTGTTTCTCGGCCTTCGCGACCTGGGCGACGAGCGCGGCATCGGTGGTCTTGGCCGTGCCGAGCACGGCGGCGGCCTGCTGGATGACCGGAAAGAGCGCGCGGGCGGCGGCGATGTTGGTGGTGGGGTCCTTGACGTCCCACTGGGTCTCGTGGGCATTGGCGGTGGAGTGCAGGAGCCCGTCGTCACCGGGCTTCTGGTAGGCCAGCTGGAATACGGCGGTGGACTTCATGAACGGGAAGTACTTCTTCAGCGTGGCCACGTCGTTGGTGGCTTTGAACTGCTGCCACATGTACAGCGCGATCTCGGGCCCGCTGGAGATGTTGAGCGCGTTCCAGTTCGGGGCGCCGGGCGCGCTGCATGCCGCGTTGGCTCCCGCTGCCGGGTCTCCGCCGTTGCCGTTGAACCGCATGACCTCCGGAACGCACGCTCCGGGGAGGCCGCCCATTTGGGCCTTCGTCCATGTCTCGATGGCCGAAAGGTTGTCCGCGTACATGTCGAAGATCGGAGTGTTGAGGGCATAGTTGCCCGAGCTCATGTTGGCGGATATCTGGGTCCGCAGATTCCACAGCCAGAACGAGGACGGCGTCCAGGTCTGCTTGTCCTTGTTCCAGGCGAACATGTCGGCCTCACCTGCCTGGCTGCCCGGGTTGACGCCCTTGCGCATGGACGCGGCCTCCGCGTAGAGGTACAGCGTGCGCAGGTTCTCCATGTACTGGGCGCTGCCGTCGGAGGAGGCCATCGCAATCAGGCCGGAGTTCTTCCAGAAGCGGTTCCACCAGGCATCCTGATCCGCCATCAGGGCCGAGGTGGCGGCAGTGGCGTCGCCGCCGATCACGGCCGACGCAGTCTTGGCGGCGTCGCCGCCCGTCCACGTGGGGGACGCGACCACGACACGGAAGGATCCGTCGGCGTGGGGCTTGAAGGCGACTTTGATCTGGGTCGGGGAAGCTACGGTCGCCTTCACCTCACGCCCGGCGGCCGTGACGGCCGCGAGTGATCCGAAGGTCTTGCCGGTGCCGCCTGGCGGTGCCGTGTCCGGCCAGGTCTCGGCGAGGGTGCCAACGGTGCCCGAAACCGCGGCGGCCGGTTTACGCCCGGACCACAGGTTGATGGTGGCGCTCTGGGCGACATCCGGGTTTGCCCCGGACACGTCGACGATGAGTTCGTCCTTGGCGCCGGCGACCCACGCTTTCATGGACACGCCGCCGCCGGACTGCCGGAGGACACCGTCGGTGAGGTCCAGCACACCCTTGTAGTCGGCGGCGTGTGAGATCACCGACAGACCTGGGATGTTGAGCTGGCCGGGGGACTTGCGGTTCGGCAGGGTGTCGGAGCGGTTCAGCTGGGCCGTGAAACCGTCAGCTGCCCAGGCTGACACACCGAGTGATCCGTTGCCCATCGGCATGGATGCGATGGGGTCGTTGTTGGGGGCGCCGAGCACGATGTTGGACCGGCTGACGACGCCCGCCGTATCGAGCTGGAACGCACCGTTCTGCCAGGCGGTGGCAGGGGTTTCCGCGGCCTGAGCGCCGCTGGGGGCCACCAGCGCCAAGGCGGCCACTGTGGCCAGAACGGCTGGCCAGAGGGACAGGGATCGCCTGAGCGAAGATGGCCGAGCGGGGGAGGATCTTTGCATGGTGCCCTCCGTGGGGGGTGTGCGGCTTGCGTGCAGGTAGCGACGTCGAGTTACGCCATCGACCCGATGAATATGGTTGATTCTCTACTCAACTCGCCTGAATCTGGCGAGTGTTGAGTCGAGTTCCCGGGTAACATCGGATGACTGTCGTTTCTAGGGCATGTGTGGTCACGTTGTAAAGGCAAGCGGCGCAGATTGTGCCGGACTCTTGGGCCTCGGTCGACGATCCCCCGGCCCTTCGGCAGCCGTGACCAGCGGTCCTGGCTCGATGGCAGCGCTGGGGGCGTGAATCCCCTGGGGGTGGTTCTGGGATTGACCGGTACAACCGGCCAAGGTTGAAGGGCAGTTGTCCGCTTCCGGGCGTTGCGATCCGGTCGGGTCCGCTTCCGGGGCCTGCGATCCGGTCGCCGTCGAGCAGAAGGGCTTCTGGGCCGTGTCCGACAAAGCGTCAAGCCGCGGGCTCGCGCAGGTACGGGTCATCCGCGAGGTGATGGCGGTGTGTCCGGTGCCCTCCTCCGCCTTGCGATGCAGGGCACCGGACCCCGCTCCCTGATCCGGCCTGATCCAAACGAAAGAACCTAGGTGTCGGTGATGAGCGGGGCGTGCCCGAACCGGGTCGCGTCGTGGGCCTGCTGCAGGAAGAAGGTGGCGGCGTTGGCCCGGGAGAGGCGGATGCCGCCCTCGGCACCAAGGGCGCGGGCGTTGATCTGTTCGGCGCGCGGTCCGTCGGTCAGGAGCGGCACCTGGACGATCGTTCAGTCCAGGTCCGATGCGTGCATGATCTCGCCGATGCCGATGCCGATGCCGATGCCGATGCCGATGCCGACCATGGTCTGGTAGGCGTCGGGTTTGATCCACTTGCCGAGCGCGACCGGCCGCCTGACGCCGTGGGCATGCATGGGAGGGGTCGACAGACCACCACAACGGTCCGTTCCGGCGCTCCGCCCTGCCTGAGCAGGTGTGGAGAGCCCGGACGGCCGATGGGCGGGGTCGGGCTACTGTGCCGCGTAGACGTAGATCTCGTGCACGGACAGGTACTTCCCGGCCGGCCGAGGTCGGCATCGACATCTCCGCCGAGACCCCGAAGGTGCTCACCGTCGACGCGGTCCGCGAGTCCGACGTGTGCATCACGATGGGTTGCGGCGACACCTGCCCCGTCTTCCCCGGCAAGCGATACCTCGACTGGAAGCTGGACGACCCGGCCGGTCAGGGCGTGGAAGCCGTCCGCCCGATCCGCGACGAGATCAAGACTCTCGTCGAGGGCCTGATCAAGGAGGTCGCCCCCGAGGTGACGGCATGAGCGAGGTACGAGACGTCGTCATCATCGGCTCCGGACCCGCCGGCTGCACCACCGCCCTGTGTGCCACCCGCGCACAGCGTGAAGCCGCTTCTGTTCGGCGGTGGCATTCTCGTCGGCGGCTCGGAGGACGCGCCGGCTCGGCCCCGGAATTCCAGTGTGCCGTGGCGCCCGTACGGCCGAGCGGGCTCGGCCGTACGGGCGGTGGATCACTTGGTGCGGTAGGCATCGATGATGGTCTGAGAGAAGGCTGAGCCCTTCGGGCCGACGCCTTCCGCGCGGAAGGAGACCGAGCCACCTGCCGGCGGATTGGTCACCGTCACCGCACCATCTCGCGGAGAGAGGCGCCGCCAGGTCGCGCCGCCGTTGTAGGAGACGGACACCTTCAGCGCAGCGAGGTTGCGGCCCGCAGCGGAGCCCTGGATTCTGATCGGGACCGACTGCCGGGCACCGGCGGCCGCTGTGGAGTCGAGCGCGAGTTCCGGGGAATAGCGGACCACGCTCGCCGGCAGGGCGGTGGGGGAGCCGGTGTGGGACGAGGTGAACTCCGCCTGCCAGGTGACGGTCGGGCTGACCGTCGCGACGCCGGACGCGGCCCGGCTCACGGTGGTCACCAGGCGGTATCGGTCCTTGCCCGGCGGGAGTTGGAACGCGGACGTGTCCAGGATGCCGTCGGCCGTCGCGTACTTCTGGCCGTTGCGGTACAGCGTGGTGGACGCTGTCCCCTCGTCGTAGAGGCTGCCGCCGTTGTGCCCGGCGCCGTCGGCGAAGGGGCGGATCGCACCGGTCAGCTTGTTGCCGTCCCGGACCAGTCCGTCGGCGCTGCCGAGTGCGGGGCCGAACACCCCGGTGTTGAAGGTCTCGGTGGAGACGTCGCCTCCCTTGTACGTGCGCTCGGGCGTCGTGTACTGGGTCTCCACCGTACGTTGGTCGGGCCCGACCTGCTGGGTGTACTCGGCCCAGGCGTAACCGCCCTGCAGATACACCGTCCGGGTGCTCGGCAGCGCGGTGTTGTACGCCACCGCCCCGGCGCCGGTGCTGGGTGCCACGGTCCAGTTGTACCCGGTGGCACCGTCGACCGACGCGCCATTGCGCACGGTCATCCTGGCCAGGTCACCCAGGGCCACGTGCTGGGTGTGGCCGGTGTAGAACGCGTCCTTGAGCGTGTCGGCGATGTGGTACTCGGTGTCGCCGTCGTCGTCCCAGTGCGAGATGAAGTGCGACGTCAGCTCGCCCGCCGGCACCGGCTCACCGAACTGCGCGGTGCGGGCACGGTTCGGATTCGCGCCGAGACCGAGCGTGGTGTCCGCCTCTCCGGCCTTCGTCTTCACGGCGGCAGTGATGAAGGAGACGAAACCGGTGGCTTTCGGGTCCGGCACCGATACGTCGATCGGCTTCGCCCTGCGCGCGTCGACCTCGATGGTCATGTCGTGGTCGACCGTCACCTTGGGCCCGAACAGCAGGTCCAGGCTGACTCCGCCGGGCGAGGTCCGGTCGAAGTTCTTGCCGACGATCGAGTAGTCGCCCTTGGGGACGCGGACCTTCATGATGCCGTCGTCGCTGTTCCCCTGGATCACCTCGAAGATGTCGTTGCCGATGCCGTCCATGGTGGCGGCCCAGCTGTAGGGGCCCGGAACCTGGCCGTTGCGGTCGGTGGCCTTGAAGGTGACCTCGTAGGTCTCGCCCGCGCGGTCGAGTCCTCCGACGCTGCGGATGCTCGTACCACCACCGGTCGCGGTGAGGACGATGCTGAAGGCGCCGACGCTGTCACCGCCGACCCGGGTGTCCACGACGACGTCGACCGATGCCTTGCCGCCCGCCGGGACGGTGAGCTGCTCGGCGCCGAGGGTGAACAGGCCCTCGGGGGCCGCCGATCCGCCGGGACCGCTGGTGGTGGTGGCCAGGTCGAGCGTGACCGCCTGGGCACCGTCGTTGCGGTAGGTGACGGTCCGGGTCACCGGCTTGTCGTCGTTGTGGGGCCAGGACGTGTGACCGAAGTTCAGCGAGACCGGCTCGGCGACCACGGTCTGCGTCGACGCCCGGACCAGGTCGATGCGCCCGGTGCCCTGCTCGTACGGGCTGTACGCGCCGGGCTTCGTCGTGCCGACCAGTGCGGCCTTGAGCTGCCGGCCGGTCCAGTCCGGGTGCTCCTGGGCGAGAAGTGCTGCCGCGCCCGCGACGTGCGGCGTGGCCATCGACGTACCGCTCATCGCGACGTATCCGGGCACGGGGTGCGGGGAATCCGGCATCGTGCCGGCGGCCGACGCCGCGGTGATGTCGACGCCGGGGGCGGTCACGTCGGGCTTGACGCCGCCGTCCTCCGGACGTGGGCCCCGGGAGGAGAACGACGCGAGCGCGTCCTTCTTGTCCACGGCGCCCACGGTCAGCGCGCTCTCGGCGACGCCGGGGGTGCCGATGGTGGATTCGCCGCCCGCGTTGCCTGCGGCGATGACGAAGAGCGCCTTGTCGGACAGCGCCTCGACCGCCTCCTCCAGCGGGTCGTTGCCCGGCCGGTCCGTGCCGCCGAGGGACATGCTCACGATGTTGGCGCCCTGGTCGACCGCCCACTCCATGCCGGCGATGATGCCGGAATCCAGGCCGGATCCCGCGTTGTTGAGCACCTTGCCGACGAGCAGGTCAGCGCCGGGCGCAACACCCTTGAACCGGCCGTCGGACTTCGCGCCGGTTCCCGCCACGGTCGAGGCCACGTGGGTGCCGTGTCCGTGGTGGTCCTGGGCGTCCTCCTCCTCGGTGAAGTTCTGCTGGGCGACTACCTTTCCGCCCACATCGGGGTGTCCCGTGTCGATGCCGGTGTCGAGCACCGCGACCTTCACGCCCGTGCCGTCGTACCCCGCCTTCCAGACCTCGGGGGCCCCGATCTGCGGCACGCTCACGTCCAGCGTGGCCTTCGCCACCCGGTCGAGCTGCACGGACTCCACGCCCGACGCCAGTTCGCCCACACCGGACGAGCCGGCGGCCAGCGACGACCACGCCCCTGCGGCCTCCTTCGGGGTGACGACCAGCGCCTCCCCGCCCACTGCGTCGAGCCGGCGGACCGAGGTACTGGTCCGCTCGTGCAGCCGGGTCCGCGCGACCGGGCTCTTCGCGGTGTACTTCACGATGACCGGGGTCCCGCCACCCGCCAGATCGGCGTACTCGGAACGGCTCAACTCCTCGGCGTCGAACAGCGACAGGTCCAGCCGCCCGTCCGCGATGAGCGGTTCGACATCGGCGGGAATCACATACGCGTGCCCCTCGCCCTGACTGATCTGGATCGGCACCGCGGCGCGCCCCTTGCCGGGGGTCGACCCGACGACCTTGCCGCCCTTGTCCAACAACACCCGGTCACCGGTGATGAGCGTGATCGTCCGGAACGCATGTGCCGCGCCGGACGTCGCCGTGGCTGCGTCGGCGGCGTTGGACGAAGGATGAGTGAAGCCTCCGGTCACCCCTGTCGCCAGTATTGCGGCTGCTGCAATTGCAGCAGGTCTTATTCGTGTCTTTTTCAGCACTATGGGCCCTGTCTGTGGGTGTGGGGGCGAGCAGACATTCTCAGTTGGCGCGTGCGGATCTTGGGAGCATTCCATGGATGTTATGTGCATGTCAATCACATGCAAATGGCACATGGTGATGGGAAGTTCATGCAGGTCAGCGGCAAAACCCGGACGCCGCGACGTGGCAGGAAAGTACTTTTACAGGAGCTCGAATTCTTTGCATACCACCAGAAATTCCGCGGTGGGACTCCGGGCGGCAGGGCGGGAATTCGGGAGATTCGGCAACGGGCGCGGCCGAAACCCTGCCGGGGGCCGTTGGCATGGAATCCGCTGTTGTCGACCTCGCTCGGCGGGACCGGCGGTCCACCCTCAGGTCCGCATCTCCCGCGCGGTGGAGCCACCGGGCGACAGGTCGCCTTCCCGCACGTGACGTTCGCGGACCGCCGTCGCGTGCCGGAGCGTGAGCATCCGGGTCACCCCGAGCGCCTGGAGCACGAACACGGCCGCGAAGGCGATGCGGTAGTCGTCCCCCGTGACATCGAGCAGTACACCGACGGCCAGGAGCATGATCATGGACGCCGTGAAGCCTCCGATGTTCACGATGCCCGAGGCCGTTCCCTGCCGGTCTGCTGGATTCGCCGGGCGCGCGAATTCGAATCCGATCATCGACGCCGGGCCGCAGGCGCCCAGCACCAGGCAGAGCGCGACGAGCAGGGCTGTTGGCGCTCTGCCCGGCCAGAGGAGCACGGCAGCCCAGAAGGTCGCCGTGACTCCCACCGTCGCCAGCGCCAGGGCGAGCCGCACTCCCGGCCGGCGGGCGATCATCTGCCCGTAGACGAGCCCGACACACAGATTGGAGAGGACCGAGAGCGTCAGCAGTCCACCCGCCCCCGCCGCGGAGACGCCTTGTGCCTCCGTCAGGAACGGCATACCCCACAACAGCAGGAACACCGTCATCGGGAACTGCGTCGTGAAGTGGGTCCACATGCCGAGCCGGGTGCCCGGCTCCCGCCAGGCCGCAGCGACCTGCCGGCGTACGAATCCGGCACCCGCCGGACGCTGCGCGCCGGGCGGGGGTTCATGCCCCTTCGGGTGGTTGCGCAGGAAGGCCAGGACGAGCACGAAGACGACCACACCCGCGAGCGAGGAGCCGGCGAACGTCGTGGTCCACCCCCACGTGCCGAGGACCCGCACGATGACGACCGTGGCGACAAGGTTCCCGCCCAGCCCGATCAACGAAGCGGCCTGGGCTATCAGCGGCCCGCGGCGGACAGGAAACCAGACCGTTCCCAGCCGCAGCACACTGATGAAGGTCATCGCGTCGCCGCACCCGAGCAGAGCTCGGGCGGCGAGCGCGGTCCCGTAGGTCTGCGACAGTGCGAAGGCCAGTTGACCGCACGTGAACAGTGCGCTGCCGGCGACGAGTACGTGCTTGGTGCCGAACCGGTCGACGAGCAGTCCCACGGGTATCTGCATCCCTGCGTACACCAGCAGTTGCAGGATCGAGAAGGCGGACAGTGCGGACGCACCCACTTCGAAGCGGTCCTGTGCCTGCAGGCCGGCGACCCCCAGTGACGTGCGGAAGATGACTGCGACGAAGTAGACGGCGACGCCGATGCCCCACATGGACATCGCGCGCCGTCCTCCGGGACCGCTCAACGCATTCCTTTCCGCTCCGGGCGGGTGGATCAGTTGGACCAGTTGTCGAGGTTCACGCCTCCGTCGAGGAAGGTGATCCGCACGGTGTGCCGGCTGTTGTCCGCCAGCTTGTACGTGCCGGCGGGCACAGTCCGGTACGTGCCGTAGCCGCCGGTGGCGGGCACCGTGACCGTGGGGCCGGTCTTGCCGTCGATGTCGATCCGGATCCGGTGTCCGGCTGTCGCGGACGACACGCGCAGCTTCAGCGCGGTGGTGCCGCTGAGCGGGACCTCCTGCCACTGGAGCCACTCACCGGCGGCGGTCGAGCCCACCGCGTAGCCGGAGCCTCCGGCCCTGGTGATGTCGATGTCACCTGCGCGGTAGAGGTTGTTGATGTTGCCCGTGGTGGTGTCGTGGAAGGTGTCGGCTCCCTCCGCCTCGACGCGCTGTCCCTTGGGGAAGGGGTTGCGGGAGTACTGCCGCAGGATGTTGATCATCTGGTTCGGGTAGTCGTAGCGCGTCTTGTCATAGGTGTCGTTGCGCCCGCGCCATGTGGCAGCGTTCTCCGACCAGTCACTGAAGCCCTCGACCAGTGTGATGTCGGCGCCCGCTCCCACGGTGGCGTCGAGGTTCTTCCTGAACGTCTTGCCGTGGTCGGGATCGATGTCCATGTGGGTGGTGTCGCTGGAGAAGTGGAACGCAGGCACCGTCGTGCCGAACTTGCTGCCCTTGAACGGCTCGACTGTGTACGGCTCGGTCATGGAGAACCACCCGTGCACACCGTCGGCCACCTCCGCGACCGCCGGGTCGTTCTTGATCCAGCTGTCGCCGACGATGAAGTACGGGTCGACGCCGAACTCCGCCTTCGCCCTTTCCTTCACGTACGTGAGCAGGGCGGCCGAGTTGCCGTTCCCCTGGTTGACGAAGAAGCTGCTGGAGGTCGACCACTCGTAGATGACCGGCCGGCCGTTCATGGTGAAGCGCATGTCCGCCGGCACGGCCTGGAAGAACTCACGCAGGTTGTAGTCCCACATGTACTGGTAGCCGCCCTCGCCGGCACCGGTTTTGTCGGCGAGGTCGAACTTGGGGTCGTATCCACCCGCGTTGTGCTTGTTCAGGTTCTTCTTGTCGGTCAGCGACGCGGGAATGTCGTCCAGGGCGCTGATCTTGATATGGGCACCGCGCCGTTTGATGGCTGCGACCAGGTCGGCGAGCTTGGTCGTGTCGCCGCCCTTGTTGTACTGCGGCTTTCCCGGTATCGAGCCACGGATGGTCGGAGCCACGAAGTCGACGCCGGAGGCCTCCAGCTGTTCTACGTACGCGTCCCAGAAATGGGCCTCGTCACCGTCGACCTCGAACATGGGGAGGTTGTAGATGGGGTTGGTCCGGTTCTCGTACCGGCCCTCAAGGGTGCGGTCCGAGAAGCCGAACGTCACGCCGAGGAAGCCGCCGGCCCGTACGGCGCCGGCGGTGGCGGCCCGCCCGTTTGCTGCGCCGGCCTTGGCCGCGTCCTGCGCGGAGGAGGCATCCGGTGAGCCGAAGGCGAGGTGGGGGGTCAGGGTCACGGCGAGGGCGAGCGCCGCAGCCCCGCCGAGCCGGAGTGCCGGACGGCGGAGAACGCGCTTACTTCTGAATGATGTGGTCATGCCGATGAGGCCTTCCTGGCTGCGGTGTGGGGGTGCGTCATGGAAGTGCGCTGGTGATGGCGGGTCGAGTGTCGGTGCCGCCGGGAGCGCGATGTTTTACTCAAACGTTTGCGCTACGTTGAGTTCTATACGGAAATCCAGGCAACACGCAAGGGCTTGTGCTCAGTTGGTCTCTCGCGGACGGCGCGGGCACGCAGCCGGAACGACCACGCCGAATCCTCCGCTGAGGGACTCGGCGTGGCCGTCGGAGCGGACTCGGGCCGTCAGTCGAAGTGGGCCGTCACCGTCCTGTCCTGGGTGACCGAGAGAGTCAACGACGGCTCGGTGGAGATCACGCTGCCGTCCACAGTCCAGCTCACGAAACGGTGGCCGGGGCGCGGGTGCGCCTCGGCGGTGACGGTGGAGCCGCGCTCGTAGCGGCCCGGTTCCGTCTCGTTACCAGTGAGGGTTACGGTGCCGTATCCGGCCGGTTCGGCCTCGGCGGTCAGGCTGTTCTGGAGCATGTTGATCGCCATGATGTTGTACGCACGCGCCGGGCCGGCGACCGAAGCGCCGTTGTAGCGAAGGAGGTTGACCACCCTGACGTTGCCTCCGTCCGCCTTCACCGTGAAGCCGTCGGTACCCAGGTTGTCGGTGCCCAGGTTGTACGCGGTCACCTCGCCGGAGTGGACCACCAGACCGTGGTGGAAGCCGTAGGCGAAGGCGTTGAGCACCGTCAGCCGGGTGGCACCGTCGACCGTGACGATCTGCGACTGCTTGCGCATCGGGTCGTCGATGACCTGCGGGAAGATGTTCGACTCCAGGACCCAGTCCGGCAGGGCGTAGGCGACCCGCGCGACCGCGTTCCCGTTGTTGAGGACCCCCTCGATCCGGCCGCTGTCGCTGTGGCCGACCGTGATCGCCCGGTTGAAGACGGCGCCGGCCAGCTTGCGGACGGTGAAGCCGTCATTGCGGTGCGCGGCCATGTCGACGCCGTTCCAGGCGTTGGGCAGGCCCAGGTCGACGGCGTAGGTGCCCGGACCGTCGCCTCGGACGGCGAAGGGGTACGGGACCGGGCCGTCCGTGGCCGCCGGGTTGTTCTCCGGGTACAGGACCCGCAGGCCGCGTACGCCTGCCGCCTTGCCGTTCAGCGTGATCAGTGCGGTCGCTGTGTCGGGACGGGCGGTGCCGCGGCCCTCGTAGGCCATCAGCACGGTGCCGCCGCTCGCACCGACGAGGTCGCGGTTCGGCACGGACGAGGCGCCGCGCAGTTCCACCCCGGCGGGCACGTCGAGGTGGCCGTTGACGCGGTACCAGCCGGCCGGGAGGTAGACGGTCCCGCCGCCCTCGCGGCCCGCCCGGTCCAGGGTCTGCTGGATGGCCGCCGTGGCGTCCCGCTGCGGCATGATGCCGGTCTCGTGCGGCGCCCGGTCCGCGACGTACAGTGCGGACCGTGCGGGCCGGGGCAGAGGCTTCTGGTCGTAGCGGGGGACCGTGCCGGACATGCGGTGGACGATGCCCGAGACCGCTCCGGACACCTTGGTGTCGGTGAGCTTCACATACGCCTCGGACCCGTTCCGGACGGCCGCCTCGCTGCCTTCCAGGACGCTGGAGGCGAAGGACATACCCCAGCGCGAGTCGAAGCTGTCCGCCAGCAGCGCGACGTTCGTGCGGCGGATCTCGCTCTGCACGAAGCTGCCCGTGAACGACGCCCGTTGGCCGGCCACGATGTGGATGCCGGTGCGGTAGTCGGCCGCCTTGATCCGGTAGAACTGGTCCCATTCCAGGTCACCGAGGACGAAGCCGGTGCCGTGGGTGCGGGTCCAGGTGTCGAGCGCGGCCCGCTTCGGCGGGTGGTACGCCGCCGGGGCGTCCGCCCAGTAGCCGTTGTCCAGGGTGATGTTCTCCCAGGTGCCCACATCCGCGCCGTTGAAGGCGCGGAAGCCCTCGGCCAGGACGGTCCCCTTGATGTTGCGGAGCGTCGCCGACTCGTGGACCTGCCCGGAGGAGGCGGCCACGCCCTGGTCGTTGGGCATGGTGCTGATGCCCACGCCCTTGTACGAGTTGAGCATCGTAACGTCCGAGACGGTGGCCATCATGTAGTTCTCGTTGCCGATCCACGCACCGCCGGGGATCTCGAACGTCGAGTTGTACGCGACGGGCGAGGCCGCACTCTGGCGCGGGTAGTACGTGGTGAGCCCCATGACGCCCGCGCTGCCGCCGATCCGGAACAGGACCGGCCCGTCCGCGCCGGCGGGCAGGTCGGCGGAGATCACCGTGCCGTACCCGCCGCTGCCGCGGTCGGGGTCGCGCCGGTCACCGCGCACCGTGCAGAACGAGTGCACCTCGACGGTGTCGGTCACCCGGTACGTTCCCGAGGGCAGCCAGACCGCGCCGCCGCCCGCGTCGTAGCAGTCGTAGAGGGCCTGTTGGATCGCGTGGGTGGAGTCCTTGCGGCCGCTCGGGTCGGCGCCGTAGTCGCGGGCGTCGAAGTCGGCGACGACCGGGGACTCCACCGGGAAGTCCGTCTTCACCAGGTGCGGCTTCGGCTGTACCGCCCGTTCCTTGCGTACCTCCAGCTCGCGGATCGTGACGTTCTTGGCGCCCGACGCGTAGTCCTTGATAGCGACCCGCACGTAGCGCGCTGTCGTGGTGGCGAAGCGGGAGCGGATCGTCTTGGTGGCGATGGCGCCGTTGCGGCCCACCGTCGTGAAGTCCCGGCCGTTGCGGGACACCTGAACCGTGTAGTCCAGGGAGAAGGACGAACCCCACTGGATCCGGACGTCGTTGACGGGTTTCGCGGTCCCCAGGTCCGTCTGGATCCACTCGCCCGTGCCGCCTTCTCCGCTGGTCCAGGCCGTTGAGGCGTCCCCGTCGACTGCCGCCGCGGGCACTCCGCTGCTCGCGGTAACCTTCTTGCCCCGGGCCAGGTTGGTATTGACCGCCGACTTCCGGAAGTCCTGGAGTGACGTGGCGAGTGCCTCCAGGGCCGACTTCAGCTGTGCCTCCGTCGCTCCGGAGGTGTCGGCGGTTTTCTGCGCGGCGGTGATCGAGTCCAGCAGCACGGCCTTCGCGCCCGGCGGGTACTGCCCGTCGCGCTCGCCCTCACGCGCGGCCGTCCAGGCCCGGCGGGCGTCCGCGACGAGGAGTCGCAGGCCCTCGGCGGGCTTCAGCTCGGCCGGGACGACCGTGATCCGCACAGCGGCGACCTTCAGTTCGGCGGTCCCGCCGTCCGTCGTGATGCGGAAGTCGGAGCCGTTGGAGCGGTTGGTCATGATCGCGTCGTCGAGGGCGAAGGTGTGGGTCTTCCATGTCTTCGTGTCCCCGTTGGCGAAGACCTCGGAGGGCTTGAACATGTCGCTCGTCGCGCTGCCCGGCGAGTCGTAGTGCAGGCCGAACTTCCCGTTGCCGGCGTCGAAGTAGTCGACGCTGACGAGCACCTTGTCCCGGGTGTCGTAGAGGAAGGTGTCGGAGACGTTCATGTAGAAGAAGTTCAGGCCGGGGGCCGGGGCGGTCCGGTCGGTTCCCCAGTAGCCGCGGCCGGCCTCCACACCGGTGACGAGGCCGCTGCCGGCGTCACCCGCACGCGGGGTGATCCCCGAGGGCTGCGGCGCTTCACCGAGCGTCACGGAGGCGCCCGAGGTGCCGACGCGTACGGCAGCGACCGTGATGTCGGCCGGCTCCGTGCCGTCCGTGCCGTCCGTGCCGTCCGTGCCGGAAAGGCGCAGCACGGCGGCGTCGGCCGTGGCCACGTCGAAGCTGCCGGTCTTCCAGGTGTCGCTGTCGGTGAGCCGCAGCGGGGTGGCGCCGCCGAGCACGAGCGAGCCGGTGCCCGTGTCCCGGTAGGTGACGCTGACGGTCACCCCGCTGTCGTCGATCCCCTTCAGATAGTCCGCGTCGAGGGTGAGGTCGAGGTGGCCGGTGCCCTTCGCGACGTCCGTCCGCCAGTACGTGCGGCCGTCGAGTTCACCGGTGCGGAGCCCGGCGGGGTCGTCGCCGGCGCTCGGTCGGATGCCGAGCGTCTTCGGGGTGGGGCCGAGATCGGCCCCGACCCCGTGCGGGTACATGCCGGGCGTCGCGGCGAACGCGGCGGGGGCGGGGGCGAGGAGTGCGGCTAACAGGAGCAGGACGAGAACGGCGAGCCGTCCGCGTCTGCTGCCGGCGGGATCTCTGCGGGGCATGAGGGCCTCTATTGGGGTCGGTGGGGCGGATGGAATCCGAGCAGCTCGAAGCACGCCCGGGTGTCGAACAGGGAGGTGCGGCCGGAGAGTTCGGAGAAGGCCGGCACGCCGGGGTGGAAGCGCTCCATGAGTTCGGCGGTGGGCAGCGGGGAGGAGGTGTCGGGCGCGGCGACGTTGATGATGTGGCAGCCGGCCAGATCCCGCTCCAGGGCCAGACGTACGGCGGTTGCCGCGTCCCGGGTGTCCAGCCAGCCCCAGAGGTCCATGCGGTGGCCGCCGGGGTCCTCGCGCACGGCGGCCAGCTGCCCGGCCAGCCGCTCGCCGGTGCCGGTGAACGGGAAGCGCATGCAGACGATGCCGGTGCCCCAGCGCCGGTGGGCCGCGCGCGCGGCCTCTTCCAGGGCCAGCTTGGACAGCCCGTACGGGTCCTGGACGAGGGTCGGATGCTCCTCGTCCAGGGGCACGTACCGCGGGGACTGGGGTACGGGCGACCAGGCCAGCCCGATCGCGGCCGCGCTGGACGCGGCGACGACCCGGCCGACTCCGGTGCGGCCCGCCTCGTCCAGCACGCGGTGCGCCGTGAGGCAGTTGGTGGCGTACAGGGCGCTGGGGTCGGGGCCGTTGGGGTGCGGGATCGCCCCGAGGTGGACGACGGCCTCCACGCCGTCCATGGCCTTGCGGACCACCTCCGGATCGCGGAGGTCGCCGGTGTGCACCCCGTCCAGGCGCGTATCGTCCACCGGGGTCAGATCCGTGGCGACCACCTGGTGCCCGTGTGCCAGCAGGTCGTCCAGGACATGGCTGCCGATGTGCCCGGCGGCACCGGTGACCAGGGCGCGCATCAGCCCTTCACCGCCCCGACCAGACCGTTGACGAAGTAGCGCTGGAGGCTCAGGAAGAGCACGACCACCGGGATGACCACGATCAGGGATCCCGCCATCAGGTTGTTGTAGTGCGGGACGTTCTCCGCCGACAGCGTCTGGAGGCCGAGCGGGAGGGTGTACGTCGAGGGGGCGTTCAGGGAGACCCGGGTCAGGAGGTACTCGTTCCAGGTAGGGATGGCCGTCAGCAGGGCCACGGTGATCAGGGCGGGCCGGGCGAGCGGGACGTAGATGCCGGTGAAGATGCGCAGCTCGCTCGCACCGTCGACCCGTGCCGAGTCCCGCAGCTCGGTCGGCACCGCCATGAACGCGCCGGTCATCAGCAGGATGGACAGGGGCGCGCCGCCGTTGACGAACGGCAGGACCAGCCCCCAGTGACTGCCCAGGATGCCGAGCTTGTTCTCCAGCAGCACGATCGGCAGCATCACCGTGACCCCCGGCACGAACAGCAGGGAGACGAAGAGCTTCTGGAGCAGGCCGCGGCCCGGGAAGCGGAGCACGGCGAAGGCGTAGCCGGCGGCCGCGTACACGATCAGGGTCAGCACCACCGTGTACAGGGTCACCAGCAGGCTGTTCATGAAGAAGTCGAAGAAGTGCAGCTTGTTCCAGGTGTCGACGAGCGTCTGGAACGTCGGGTTCTCGGGAATCAGATGACCGCCGCGCACGACTTCGACCTGGTCCTTGAAGGCCGCCGACACCATCCACAGGAACGGGTAGACACTGACCAGCCCGTAGATCAGCAGCAGCGCTCCGACGACCAGGCGCGCGGCGGTCCTGCCCGCCGCCGTCCTGCGGGGTGTTCCGGCTGTGCCGCCACCGAGGGAAATCGTTGTCATGTCTTGCTCCGCAGCGCTCGCAGGTTGATCAGGGCCAGGACGAGGGCCAGGGCGAAGAGGATCCAGCCCAGTGCGCTGGCCAGGCCCAGGGTGGGCGAGAGGTTCTTGAGGAAGGCCAGCCGGTAGGCCTCAAGACCCAGCACGTTGGTGTGGTCGCCCGGTCCGCCGTTGGTCATCACCAGGAAGGTCTGGAAGCCCTGCAGCGACTCACGGAGGTTGAGCAGCACCACGATGGCGGTGATCGGACGTACGAGCGGCCAGATCACCGACGCGTTGGTGCGCCACCAGCCCGCGCCGTCCAGTTGCGCGGCCTCCAGCACACTGCGGTCGATGCCCTGCAGCCCCGTCAGGTACAGCAGCATCGCCACCGGGACATGGCTCCACACCGTCACCATGATCATGGTGGGCATCGCGGTGGTGGGATTGCCCAGCCAGCCCTGCGGCTGGGCGAGCGAGCCGAGCCCGAGTGAGTCGAGCAGGGAGTTGATGGCGCCGTCCGGCTGGAGGATGTACTGCCAGGCGAAGAAGACCGCGATGCCACTGGTGACGTACGGCAGGAAGTACACCGAACGCAGCACGGTCTGCATCCGCTTGACCTGGTTGAGCAGGACGGCCAGCGGGAACGACACCAGGACGGTCAGGGCCGGGGCGGCGAGCATCACGTACAGGGTGTTGAGGGCTGCGTGGCGCAGCCGCGGGGCGTAGACCGGATCCCGCCACAGCAGGTCGGCGTAGTTGTCCAGGCCGACCCAGGTCCAGTTCGGGGTGAAGCCGTTCCAAGTGGCGAAGGAGAGCAGGAAGCCGTAGCCGACGGTGTACAGGCCCAGTACGCAGAACAGGATCACGGCGGGCGCGACGAACAGATAGCCGCTGATCGCCTCGGTGCCGATCCGGCGACGCCTCGTGCGGAGCGGTGCCGGTGCCCCGGCCGGGAGCGGGCTCCTGCTGCCGCCCCCGGCCGTTTTCGGTGCCGCCGGTCGGGAAGCGGTCGTCACTGGCCGGCCGCTTTCCAGTACGCCGCGTTGAGTTCACTGAGCTTCTTCGCGGTCTCCGGGACCGTGAACTGTCCCAGTGGGGTCAGGTCGGCGAGGATGGTGCCCGCGTCGTCCTGCTCGTAGCCGGGCGCGCGGAACTCGTTGCCCCGGGCGGGGTCGTAGGTGTTCTGCGGGGTGCCCTTGGTGCTTTCGACCAGAGCGGTGAGTGTGGGGCCCAGCACCTTGGCGGAATCAGCGCCCAGTTCGGTGGCGGGAATGTCGGAGGCGTCCTTGGCGAAGTCCGCCGCGACCTTCGGGTCGGAGAGGAACTGCATCCACTTCTTGGCGTTGTCCGGCTGCTTGCTGGTAGCTGTGACGCTGAGCCCGGTCAGGGCGAGGGCGCCCAGGGCCCGGTCGGGTACGGCGCCGTTCTTCGGAGCGGGCAGCCCGAACGCGAGAACATCCTCCGGCTTCATGCCGTTCTCCTTGAGGAAGGCGAGCGTGAACGTACCGCCGATGTTGAAGGCGGACTTCCCCTGGGCGAACGCCTGATCGGCCTGGTCGATGGTCAGGCTCTGGCTGCCGGCCATCCAGTAGGGCGTGAGCTCGTTGTACATCGACAGGACCTTGAGGCCGTTCGGGGAGCCGAAGTCGGCGCTCTTGTCCTTGCCGAACAGCTTCTCGTAACCCTGCTGGCCGAGCTGGGCGAAGGCGAGCGGCTGAAGCACCCAAGTAAGCCCGGTGGACTGCACCTTGAGGCCGAGTGAGAGCCCTCCGGCCGTGCTGTCCTTGGCCTTGGTCGCCTTCAGCGCGGCGAGGAACTCCTCCCAGGTGGCCGGGGCCTTCGTGATTCCGGCGGCGGCGAGCTTCTTCTTGTTGGCGTAGACGGTGCCGAAGGTGCCGACGGTGAGGGGCACGCTGTAGCGGGCGCCCTTCACGATGCCGTGGTCCTTGGCGGTCTTGGGCTCGGCGTCCTTGAACCGGGCCTCGGTGATGAGCCCCGACTCCTTGACGGCCGGCTGGATGCGGTCGGCCCAGGCGCCCTTGAAGTCGCCGGCGAAGTCGGAGACGATCCCGGCCGCACCGAAGACCCGTTCCTCGCCGTCGGAGTGGATCTCCAGTACGTCGGGCAGGTTCCCGGTCTTCGCCGAACTCTGGATCTTCGTGGCGTACGCGTCGTCCGGCGTGTACGCCTGGATCTTCACGTCGATACCGGTCTGCTTCTTGAACTCCGATGCCGCGTGCCGGAGTCCGGCCACATGCGACTGCTTGAACGTCCACATGGTGAGGGACTTGGAGTCACCGGAGCCGGAGGAACCGCCACAGGCGGCGAGGGAGCCGACCGAGAGCACGGTGGCTGTGGCAAGGGCCACAAAGCGGATATTTCTGGAGAATGACGTACGCATGAGCCCTACCTAGGGGTTCGACCGTTCAGATAGCCGAATGGCGTTGGAGTGACCGAACTTAGGCTCGACGTGATATAGCGTCAAGAGACAGTTGAGAATTGGTGGTCGTCCGGAGGGCCGTAGGGCGCCGGTGCGGGAGCGGAGGTTCTGTGGAATCGGTGGCGGGAACGGCGCGGGCGCGCAAGCCGGAAGAGGTCAAGTCCGCGGCTCGGGTACTGGAGGTCCTGGAACTTCTCGGAGCGGAAGGCGCGTTGCTCTCCCTGGCGGAGATGGCCCAGACCATGGCGGTGCCGAAGAGCAGCTTGCACGCGATTCTGCGGACGATGGAGGCGCACCGCTGGGTGGACGTCGATCCCTCGGGCACGCGCTACAGCCTCGGTCTCAAGGCGCTGTTGACGGGCACCGCCTATCTGGAGGGCGACGACGTCGCGAGCCTTGCGGGGCCGGTGCTCGACAGTCTCGCGGAGGAGACGGGCGAGACCGTGCACCTCGGCAGGCTCGACGGCACGGACATCGTCTACCTGGCCAAACGCGAGTCCCGGCACGCTCTTCGGATGCACTCGGCGGTCGGTCGCCGACTGCCGGCCCACGCCACGGCGCTGGGCAAGGCCGTGCTCTCGCAGTACGACGCCGTGGAGGTCCAGCGCAGGCTCAGCTGGCCGCTGGACCAGCTGACTCCGGACACCGTGACCGACCCCGACGCGCTCGTCGCCCAGCTCGCCGAGGCGCGGCTGCGCGGCTGGGCGAGCGACGACGGTGAGAACTCGGTGGACATCCGCTGCGTGGCCGTCGCGCTGGATGCGGCGCACGGCGGTGGCGACGCGATCTCCTGCTCCGCGCCCCGCAGCAGGATGGACGATGTGCGGATGGCCGAGATCGCCCGGACCGTCACTGATGCGGCCCATTCGCTGCGGACGCTGATCAAGAGACTCGGGCAGCACTGAGGGGCGTGCGGACCGGATTCATCAGTTCCGTTGACAAACGTGTGCGGCTCTCCGTACGTTCGAATGGCTGTACATCATTCGGCTATCTGCATGCGGGAGTTCGCATGGCCCCGTCCGATGCCCGTACCGGCACCCTGCTCGCCCCGGCCCCCTGGGTCGACGGGCGGGGTGACCGGATCCGCATCACGGCCGTCCGCACCTTTCTGACGGCCCCTCACGGTTGCCCCCACCTCATCGTCCGCGTCGAGACCAGCGATCCAGGACTCTACGGCCTCGGCTGCGCGAGCGATCCGCAGCGTACCCTCGCGGTCCGTTCGGTCCTCGACGACTACCTCGCCCCCATGCTCGTCGGCCGCGATCCGGACGACATCGAGGACATCCACCGGCTGATGCTCAACAGCGCCTACTGGCGGGGCGGTTCGGTCACGGGAAACGCTCTGGGCGGGATCGACGTGGCGCTCTGGGACCTCAAGGCGAAGCGGCTCAGGGCGCCGCTGCACTCCCTGTTCGGCGGCCGGGTCCGCGCCTTCGCCGAGGCATACACCCACGTCGATGGCGCCGACGCGCACGAGATCGCCGACAAGGTGACAGCGGCCCGGGAGCGCGGATACCGGCATGTGCGCATCCAGGCGGCCGTCCCCGGATCGGACACCTACGGTGCCGCCGGCGTCGGATCGCCCGACCGCTCGGTTCCATGGAACTCCGCTGCCTACCTCAAGACCGTGCCCGGAGTGCTCACACGGGTACGTGAACGCGTGGGTGACGAGGTGGAGTTGCTCCACGACGTCCATGAGCGACTCGATCCGCGGCAGGCCAGGGACTTCCTGCGCCGGGTCGAGGGCGCCGCGCTGTACTTCGTCGAGGACCTTCTCGCCCCCGAGGACGCCGGACACTTCCGCCGCCTGCACGCGAGCAGCCCCGTGCCGCTCGCCGTCGGCGAACTCTTCCATGACCTGCGCCAGTTCATGGAGGTGCTGGAGGGCCCGTCCATCGACTTCGCCCGCATCCGCGTCCCCACCCTCGGTGGCCTCACCCCCGCACGCAAGCTGGCAGCCGTCTGCGAACTGCGCGGTGTGCGCCTCGCTCCGCACGGGCCCGCCGATGTCAGCCCGGTCGCCCAGGCCGCGACCCTCGCCCTGGACATCAGCAGCCACGCCTTCGGCGTACAGGAGGCGGCGGTCTTCAAGCCGGCCGTCCATGAGGTCTTCCCGGGCACCGTCGTGGCACACGACGGCGGACTCGTGCCGAACGAGGCGCCCGGGCACGGCGTCGACTTCGACGAGGTGGCGGCGCGCCGCCACCCGGTACCGGAGCCGGGCGTGCACGACCGGTGGGCGCTGCTGCGCCACACCGACGGGAGCGTGGGCCGGCCCTGACCAGGAGGACCCGGCGTTGAAGGGGCGGCTCCCGGCCGCCCCTTTTTCCGTTCGGAATGGTCAAGTGAATTAGTTTCCGAAATGAGCCGGAGATGTTTATTTAATTGCCTGACAAAGCCTCCTCCGCAGGTCAGGACCAGGCACGGGAATGTCAGGGGAGGAAGCGTTGACTTGATAACACACATGGTTTTACATGGCTGTTACGCCTGGACAGGGAGGGCAGTCATGCATGATCGATGGACAGCCGAAGAGGACCGCATTTACCGGTTCCTCGACGGAATCCTGCGCCCCGCACTGCACCCGCAGCGGATTCCCCTGGAAATCAGCGCATGGCATGCGCCGGGGGAGCCCGTTCCTGTACGGATCGCGCTGCGGGCCGACTATGCGCCCTTTCTGACCGGCGACGCCTGGGGGCGCCCCTGGTCCACCACCTGGTTCCGGCTCGAAGCCCGCGTACCCGAACGCTGGGCCGGCCGGCGCGTCGAAGCGCTCGTCGACCTCGGCTCGGTCGACTCCGGCACCGGCCCCGCCCGCCCGGCCGAGGCCCTGGTCCACGACGCCTCCGGCATCCCGCTCCAAGGACTGCACGGCGCGGGAGAACCCGTCACCATCAGCGCCGCGGCAGACAGCGGAGAACACGTACGTCTCCTCGTCGAGGCCGCCGCCACACCGTTCGTGGACACCCGCACCGGCCCTGTCGCCAGGTTCGGGAACCCGGCCACCGCCGGAGGCGAACCGCTGTACCGCTTCCGGGCCGCCGACCTCGCCGTACGGGACGAGGGTGTCTGGCAGCTCATCCACGACATCGAGACCCTCGGCCGGCTCATGCGAGAGCTCCCGACGGCCGAGCCGCGCCGCCACCGCATCCGCACCGCTCTCCTCCGGGCCGTCGACGCGGTCGACCCCCACGACATCGCGGGAACCGCGCACCGCGCACGTACTCTCCTGGCACCCGAACTGGCACGTCGGGCCCATGAGTCGGCGCTCCGGGTGATCGCCTTCGGTCACGCCCGCATCGACACCGGCCGGCTGCCGGTTCATGAGTCGGTCCGCCGGGCCGCCCGGGCGTTCGCCACCGCGGTCAGCCTCGCCGAGGAGTACCCGGAACTGGTCTTCGCCGCCTCTTCGGCCCAGCACTACGCATGGATGCGCGACCATCAGCCGCACATCTTCGAACGGATACGCAAGGCGGTCGCCGACGGCAACTGGGCCCCGGTCGGCGGGATGTGGGTCGAGGCCGACCCCGGCGTCCCGGGCGGCGAGTCACTGGTGCGGCAGTTCGTCCACGGACACCGCTTCTTCCGGGACGAGTTCGCCGTGGAAACCGACGGTGTCTGGCTGCCCGCCGCGCCGGAGCTGAGCGGCGCTCTCCCGCAGCTCGCAGCCCTCGCCGGGGCCCGCTGGCTCCTCGCCCCGTCTCCGGGCACCGGGGACGGGACGCCCGAAGGATCTGCTGCACCGCCCGGCTCCGCCTTCCGCTGGGAGGGCATCGACGGGACCCGCATCCTGTGCCGCCTCGCACCCACCGGCCCGGACGGCGCCGGGCCGGCCGCTCTCGGGCCCGCCCTCGGATCCGCAGCCGTCCCGGCCGTTGAAGCCGGAGCCGACGCCCCCGCGCTGCTGCCCCTCGGCGCGTCCGGGGCGGGTGGGGCGCTCCCCACCCGCGAGTTGCTGGAGGCGGTCCGCAGGCTCCACGACCTCGAAGGATCACCGCGCGTCACCATGGGCCGTCCGGCAGACGCCTTCAGGCATCCCTGCGGCAACGACAACAGGGGCAGCAGTGACGGCCCCGAAGCTGCCGCAGACGACGGATCCGCCCCGACGCACCGCGGAGTGCTCCGCCTCGCGGCGCACCACGGCACCTACTCCGCGCAGGCCCGGACCAAGCGGGGCAACCGCCGGGCGGAGGCGCTGCTGCGCGAGGCCGAACTGTGGTCGGTGACAGCGGCCGTCCATGGCGGTGTGCCCTATCCGTACCAGGAGCTCGACACCCTCTGGCGGCGGGTCCTGCTCCATCAGGCGCAGGACACCGCCGCCGGGACGGGCATCTCCTGGGTCCACCAGGAGACCGAACAGGAGCACCGCGACATCCACCGCCGCCTGGAGGCCCTGATCAGTCGCGTCAACGGAGCCGCCGACGGACCGACGGTGCTCAACGCGGCCCCGTACGACCGCCGCGAAGTCGTCGTCCTCGACGCCGACCCCCTGATCCCGCACGGTCAGGACATGGCCGACGGGCGCCGGGCCGTCCTCGCCGAGGCTCCCGCACTCGGGGCCGGCCGGGCGGGGCTGCCGTTCGACGGCACCGCACCGGTCACCGTCCGGCGCACGCCGGACGGCGGGCACCTTCTGGAGAACGGGCTGACAGCGGTCCGCATCGACGCCCGGGGCCTGGTCGGCTCCGTGTGTGAACTCGCCACCGGCCGCGAGGCCATCGCCCCCGGCCGCTTCGGCAATCTCCTCCAGCTCCGGCCGGACGATTCGGCGGAGCTGCGGCCCGAACCGGGCGGCGCCCGCCGGGAGCTCACCGAGGCGCTGAGCGTACGGCTCGCCGACGAGGGCCCGCTGCTGGTGCGGCTCCGGGTCGAACGGAGCACGGGGCGCTCCACCGTCGTACAGGAACTGTCCCTGGCCGCGGGAAGTCACGCCCTCGCGATCGACACCACCATCGACTGGCGGGAACGGGACACCGCACTGGAGGCGCTCTGGCCCCTCGACGTCCACGCGGAACACGTCCTGGGAGACATCGCGTTCGGACTCGCCGGTCACCCCACCGACGTCGCCACCGCGCCCCCGACGCACCGTTGGCTCCACGTCGGTGAGCACGGCTGGGGCGTCGCCCTCGCCTCGGACACCGGTCATGGATACGCCGTCGTACGGCAGCCGCGCGACGGCGGCGGCTCCACCACCGTCCTCCGGCTCACCCTGCTCGGAGCCGCGCACGGCCGGGACCCGCACGCCGACCGGGGCCCGCAGCACTTCCGCCACACCCTCAGGCCCGGCGCGGACCCCGGCGACGCGATCACCGAGGGCTACCGCCTCGATCTCCCCCTCAGACCCGGCCGGTCCGCCCGTCCCCTGCTCGCGGTCGATCACCCCGACGTCGTCGTCGAGGCGGTCAAACTGGCGGACGACCGCTCCGGCGACGTCGTGGTGCGGCTCTACGAGGCACGCGGCGGACGGGCCCGTGCCACGCTGACCGCGGGCTTTGCCCTGGCATCCGTGCGCGAGACGGATCTCCTGGAGAGGCCACTTGCCGAACACCCCCACCACGACGGCGACGTCACCGTGTGCCTGCGCCCCTTCCAGATCCTCACGCTGCGCCTGACCGTCGGAGGTACCGGTGCCTGACCTCGAGCCCGAAACCCGGGCCGTCCTGCGCCGCTGGGAGAGCAGCAGCGGCCCCCTCGCCATCCGCGCACGGGTGGTCCTGCTGGTCGCCGGCGGGCTGCGGGACGCCGAGATATCGCGGCGGCTCGGGGTGTCGAGGCAGACCGTGGGCACATGGCGCCACCGCTGGCAGATCGCGGGGCTCGACGGGCTGGAACAACGTCCGCGTACCGGAAGGCCGGTCACGGTGGACGAGGGGGAGGTCGTCAGCCGCGCACTGCTGGCGCCCGGATCCAGTGGCGCCACCCGGGCCGTCGCCCGAGAACTCGGCCTGTCGCACGCCACCGTGGCTGCCGTCCGCCGGCGTTGGCGGCTGAACCCGGACGATTCCCCGGCACCGCAGGTGCCGACGAGACCGCCCCTGCCCTGCGCCGAGGTGTGGGTGATGGGGCTGTACGTCGACTCGGTGCGGGCGCTCCTGCTCATCGGGACCCGTCCGCCCGCCACGGCGGCGGTCGCGGACACCCCCATCGGTCAGGACGTGCTGGACGGACTGGACCGGGCGCTCGTCACCGCACACGACACTCCGGCGCCGCCGGCCGCCGGCTCACCGGACACCGACGCTTCCGTGCGGGCCCTCACCGACTATCTCGCTGCGGCCGCCGAGAGCCATCCGGACATCGGCCTGCACGCCGTGATGCTCTGGGACCGGGGGGAGGAGCCACCTGCGGCCGGTCCGCACGGGCGGGCCGTGACCTGGCATCAGCCACCTGCCCGCTCCACCTGGCGAAGCTTCGTGGGCGCCATGGCCGCACTCGACTCCACCCGGCACCCCGAGTCGTCCCGGCGCGTCTACCTCGACCTGGTCGCGGCCCTGGAGCGGTACGGCCGGCCGGTGCCCGTCACCTGGCTGCGGGAGACGGTAGCGGGGCGCCTGCGTGGCGGGCCCGCCACCCAGGGCCTTGCGCAGCCCGCACAGTCGGCGAGCGGCGTCAACCAGATCGACCTCGGCTCGTTCAACGAGTGCGTGGTCATCGAGGCGGTACGGCTCGCGGGGACCATCACCCGCGGTGAGATCGCCCACCGCACGGGCCTGACCCAGCAGTCCGTCTCCCGCATCGCCCGCTCCCTCCTCGACCGCGGCATCCTCATCGAGGACGCCCAGCGCCGCGGCACGTCCGGCAAGCCGCGCACCCCCGTCCGCCTGCGGGGAAGCGCGGCCCACGCGCTGGGCATGCACATCGACCCCGAGGTGATCACCGCCGTCGTCATCGACCTCGACGGAGCGATCGTCTGCACCCGCAGCCGGCCCGTGGCCCCGGACACCGCGCCCGGCGAGTTCGTCGAGCAGGTGGCGGAGCTGGGCCGCCGGACGCTGGAGCAGGCACAGGGGGCGGTACGTGGCGACGGATTCCTCGGCGTGGGGGTCGCCGTCCCGGGGCCCGTGGACATCGCCTCGGGCACAGTCCTCGCGCCACCCCTGATGTCCGCCTGGCAGGATCTCCCCCTGCAGTACCTCCTCCAGGAACGGTTCCCCTGTCCGGTCATCATCGAGAAGGACTCCACCGCGGCCGCCGCGGGGGAGCGCTGGACCGGCCGGGACCGCAGGGCCAGGGACTTCGCGTACATCTACCTCGGTACGGGAGTCGGTACGGGCCTCTATCTCAACGGCGACCTCTACCGGGGGGTCAGCGCGAACGCGGGTGAGTTCGGCCAGCTCTGTGCGATCACCCTGGGGCGGGTCGACGCGCAGGGGTGTCCGGAGATCCTGCCCGAATGCAACCCGCCGTTCTCGGTCCCGGATCTCGCGGTGCGCGGCGGCCTGGACCGGGAGAACGCCACCTACCGCACGGTCGCGGCCGCGGCGGCCGCCGGTGACCCGGCTGCGACCGCGGCGGTCCGGGCGGTGGCCAGGGCCGTCGGGCAGGGCGCGCTCGGACTCGTCGACCTGCTGGACATCGACCTCCTGGTGCTCGGCGGCCCCTTCTTCACGGACGACGTCGCGGGCTTCTACCTCGAGGAGATCAGCCGTATGGTCAACGACTTCCCCACCGCCCGGCGGCTGCGCCGGGTCGACGTCGAACCGTCCGTGCTGAGCGCCGAGGCGGCGGCCGTGGGCGCCGCCTCGACCATCTTCCACGCCACCTTCACCCCGCGGCTGCGCGGACGGGAGGGCCAGTAGTGGGCGCCCATGCGCAGCCACGGGGGACCGTGACGGGACCGGGATCAGACCTGCGGCGGCGTGGGGCGGGTGGCCGTCAGGGCGATCTCCTTCTTCAGCATCCGGCCGCCGTCGCCGGTCAGCCGCAGGTAGTAGTCGGCGGAACACCTGGTGCCGTCCTCGTCGAGGGCCCAGATGCCGGAGCCGGCGGGCACCTGGGCGGAACTCTCGGCGGTCTTGGCGATCTGGTTCCCCTCGTTGTACTCGTCGAACATCGAGATATAGATGCCTTGGGCGCCTACCCGCACCATGTTGTAGAACTGCCGCCACATGAAGTCGCCGTGCGCCCGGTGCCGTTCCTGGAGGTCACCGGGCATGACACAGGGCTGGTAGTCGATGCCATGGGCGTCGCAGTCCGCCTGGTCGGGCGTGTTGACGTTGGTGAAGAACTCGTCGGACTGCGCGGCGCTGCCGATGCGCCCCACCATCCAGGGGGAGATCATGTCGAACGAGTGGTACACGTCGGAGAACCCGGGCCTGGAGTCCCCTTCGCCCTTGCGCCAGTGGGTGGGGACGCCGCCGATGACGTAACAGCCTTGATTCTTGAACCAGTTGATGACATCCAGACAGGGGGCCGGCGCGAAAGGCCGCTTGTCGTCGTTGAAGCCGAAGCCCCAGATGCACACGACGGGCTTGCCGTTCTGGTGCGCGTACGCGCCGGAGGCCGTGTGCGTCTCCATCTTGGACGTCCAGTCGTCCTTGATCTGCGACTGCATGGACGCCCAGTCGGTGACGTCGTACATGATGTAGAACTTCCGGCCGGTGGCCTCCGCCGACTGACGCACCTTCTGCGCCATGGCATCGCGGGTGGGGCCCTCGGAGCCGAAGGGGTTGAAGCGCTGGAGGGCGGCCGTGTCGATGGCGTTGTCGCGCATCCAGGCGAAATGGGTGTCGACGCTCTGCTGGTCGTACGACGAGAACAGTGCCGCGGGCCGCCCGTCGTTGAGGTTCGGGAGGTCCGTCGGATAGGTGCGGGAGTAATCCCGCGCATCGGGCCACGACTTGATGCCCGTGTTCGTCGGAGAGGGCGCCTTCTTCGAGTCGGGGGACCAGTGCCACCAGGCGTTGATCGGTGCACCGTCGCCGATGCACGCGAACCAGCCCTGGTAGCCGACCGTGATCTTCCCGACGACGTCGCCGGGACCGCTCGCGGAGACCGGCGGGGCGGAGGGTGCCGCGCCGTAGGCGGCGCGGCCTCCGGCGATCACGCCGGCACCCGCGGTGGTGGCGAGGGCGGACCGTATGAGGGCACGTCTGGAGAGGGTCATGGGGGGACTCCTTCTGAGTGGGTCTGCCTCGGTGCGTGGGGGTGCGTGTGGGGGTGGGCGGCAGGAGCCCGCACCGCTCCAACGGGCCCGTGCCGCAACGTAGTCGTGCCTTCATCAACGCGCAAGAGGTGATATGTCAGGCTATTTACTTTCCGAAATAGGCCGATTGGGGCGGTCCGTTCCGCTGTGACGGAAGGCGGGGAGATTCCTGTCGGGCCAATTCGTATGGCCCCTTGACGAATTGGTCCGAAGCTTCGTAGGTTCGAGTGGCGCTTCGCCGCAGCGCCCCGTGCAGAGGAATTCACCTGCGACGGTCCCATGCCTGGCCGGCTCCCCGGCCCACGGCTCAGCGCGGCCTCCACCACCACCTTGGTCATCATCCGACAGCCGACCGCTGCGCCCTGCCGCGTGGCGTCGATAGGAGTGTGCAGAACCTTGACCACCGATACCCGAAGGGCGCTTGTCGTCCGTGGTGGCTGGGACGGGCATCAGCCCGTCACGATCACCGACATGTTCCTTCCGTTCCTCAAGGAACAAGGCTTTGCCGTCGAGACCGCCGAGGATCTCGCGGTCTACGAGGACGCCGAACTCCTCGCCGCCACCGACCTGGTGGTGCAGTGCTGGACCATGGGCACCATCACCCGCGAGCAGACCGCGGGACTGTCCGCGGCAGTCCGTGCCGGCACCGGACTCGCCGGATGGCACGGCGGCATCGTCGACTCCTTCCGCGGCGAGCTCGACTACCAGAGGCTGACCGGCGGCCAGTTCCTCATGCACCCGCCCGGCTATCACGACCACACGGTGCGGTTGCTCCCTGAGCACGCGAGCCACCCGGTCATCGCCGGCCTCCAGGACTTCACCGTCCACACCGAGCAGTACTGGATGTCCACCGACCCGCTCGTCGAGGTCCTGGCCACCACGACCTTCCCGGCCGACGAGATCCACGACCGCCCGGCCGTGATGCCCGCCGTATGGACCCGGACCTGGGGCCGGGGCCGCGTCTTCGTATCGACGATCGGCCACAAGCCGGACGACTTCGATGTGCCGGAAGTCCGGACACTCACCGAGAGGGGACTGCTGTGGGCGAGCCGTTGAGGATCGGCATGGTCGGCGCGGGAAAGATCAGCGGCGCCTACCTCTCTACGCTGGCGCGACTGCCCGGCCTACGGCTGACAGCCGTCACGGACCTCGACCGGGGCCGCGCCGAGACGGCCGCCGCCGAGGCCGGGGGAGAGGTGGCCGTGGTCCCGACCGTGGCCGACCTGGTGGCGCGGGACGATGTGGACGCGGTCCTCAACCTCACCGTGCCCGCCGTCCACGCGGAGGTCGCCCTGGCCGCGCTCCGGGCGGGGAAGCACGTATACGGCGAGAAGCCGCTCGCCGCCGACCGCAAGGAGGCCGAGAGCGTGCTGGCGGCGGCGCGCGCGGCCGGGCTGCGCGTGGGCTGCGCGCCCGACACCGTCCTCGGCACCGGAACCCAGACCGCGCGCAAGGCCGTCGACGACGGACTCATCGGCACCCCGGTCGCGGCCACCGCCTTCATGACGACCGCGGGCCACGAGGCCTGGCATCCGGACCCGGAGTTCTACTATCGGCCGGGCGGCGGGCCCCTGCTCGACATGGGCCCCTACTACCTGTCCGCGCTGGTGCATCTGCTGGGCCCGGTCGTCCGGGTGACCGGTGCCTCCTCACGGCCCCGGGCCGAACGGGAGATCGGCAGCGGCCCGCGTGCCGGGCAGCGCTTCCGGGTCGAGGTGGACACTCACATCACCGGCGTCCTCGAACACGCCGGCGGCGCCCTGTCCACGCTCGTGATGAGCTTCGACATCCGTGCCGCACGGCTGCCGCGCATCGAGGTGCACGGCACCGCGGCCTCGCTGTCGGTGCCTGACCCGAACGGCTTCGACGGCCCCGTCGAGATCCACCGCAACGGCGCGTGGGAGACGCTGCCCGTCTCGGCGGGCTACCCGGACGGGGGACGCGGAACGGGTCTCGCCGACCTCGCCGACGCGCTGGTGGCCGGACGGCCGCACCGGGCCTCCGCCGAGCTCTCCGCCCACGTCCTGGACGTCATGCTGACGCTCATGGACGCGGCGGACCAGGGGGCCGCACGTGCCGTGACGAGCACCTGCGAGCGCCCCGCCCCCGTGGAGCCCGCCGGCAACTGACCCGGCCGGCGGCCCGCCGCCCGCCCACCGCAGCCCCACAGGGCATTAACCGCTCGCGCGATTCGGAGTATCCGACGCGGGAGAGACTCTCTCTCGTCTCCATCAGGCCACCACCACCCGGCCGTCAGACTCACCACGCATGTCTGCAGCTACAGGAGACTGTCCTCATGCACGATGACCGCAATCTGGTCGAAGCACGTCTGGAGCGCGTCCTCAGGGAGCGCATCCGCCCCGCAATCCACCCCCGGACCACGCCATTGGACGTGGAGATCTGGTCCACCACAGGTGAGCCGGTTCCCGTCCAGGAGGGGCTCGCGGCCCCCACCCGTCCCATCGCCCCGGGCACGCCGTGGGGCGCGCCCTGGGGAACGAGCTGGTTCAAGGTCAGCGGCAAGGTCCCCGTGGAGTGGGCAGGCCTCACCGTCGAGGCCGTGCTCGACCTCGGATTCTCCCCACGCACCCCGGGCTTCCAGTGCGAGGGGCTCGTCTACCGGCCCGACGGCACGCCGGTCAAGGGGCTCCACCCCCGAAACTCCTATGTCCGTGTCGGCTCCCCGGCCGTCGGTGGGGAGCAGATCCGCTGGCACGTCGAGGCGGCCTCCAACCCCGATCTCGAAGTGGGCGGGGTGCCGTTCCAGCCGACGCTCATGGGTGACCGGCTCACCGCCGGCGACGCCCCGCAGTACGTGCTCGGCCGGATGGAACTGGCCGTACGCGACGAGACCGTGTGGAACCTCGTCATGGACCTGGAGGTGCTGGGCGAGCTCATGGTCGAGCTTCCCGTGGACGGCGCACGCCGCTGGGAGATCCTGCGGGCCGTCAGCAACGCCCTGGACGCCGTGGACCTCCAGGACGTCAACGGCACCGCCGCCGCCGCCCGGCAGGAACTGGCCGGGGTGCTCGCAGCCCCCGCCCCGGCGACGGCCCACCGCATCAGCGCCGTCGGCCACGCCCACATCGACTCGGCCTGGCTCTGGCCCTTGCGCGAGACCGTACGGAAGGTGGCCCGTACCACCTCCAACATGACGGCCCTGCTGGAGGAGGAGCCCGACTTCGTGTTCACGATGTCCCAGGCCCAGCAGTTCGCCTGGATCAAGGAACACCGCCCCGAGGTGTACGCCCGGGTGAAGAAGGCGGTCGCGGAAGGCAGGTTCGTGCCCGCCGGAGGTATGTGGGTGGAGTCCGACACCAACATGCCGGGCTCCGAGGCCATGTCCCGGCAGTTCGTGCACGGCAAGCGCTTCTTCCTCGACGAGTTCGGCGTGGAGAACGACGAGGCGTGGCTGCCCGACACGTTCGGTTTCGCCGCGGGTCTGCCGCAGATCATCAAGGCGGCGGGCTCCAAGTGGCTGCTCACCCAGAAGATCTCGTGGAACCGGACCAACAAGTTCCCGCACCACACCTTCGACTGGGAGGGCATCGACGGCACCCGGATCTTCACCCACTTCCCACCCGTCGACAGCTACAACTGCGAGATGTCGGGACGTCAGATCGCGCACGCAGCAAGGAACTTCAAGGAGAAGGGTGCCGCCACCCGCTCCCTCGCGCCGACGGGCTTCGGCGACGGAGGCGGCGGTACGACGCGGGAGATGGTCGCCAAGGCGGCCAGGATGCGCAGCCTCGACGGATCGGCCATGGTCGAGTGGGAGGAGCCGGCTGCCTTCTTCGCGAAGGCCGAGGCCGAATACCCGAACCCGCCCGTCTGGGTGGGCGAGCTCTACCTCGAACTGCACCGCGCCACGTTCACCAGCCAGGCACAGACGAAGCAGGGCAACCGGCGCAGCGAGCACCTGCTGGTGGAGGCCGAACTGTGGGCGGCCACGGCGACCGTACGGACCGGGGCCCCCTACCCGTACGAGCAACTGGACCGGATCTGGAAGACGGTGCTGCTGCACCAGTTCCACGACATCCTGCCCGGCTCGTCGACCTCGTGGGTCCACCGGGAGGCACGGGCGACGTACGCACGTGTGGCCGAGGAGCTCGACGCGATCATCGCCGCCGCGCAGGGCGCGCTCGCCGGTGATGCCCCGGGCACCACCGAGCTGGTGTTCAACGCTGCCCCGCACACCCGCGGGGGAGTCCCGTCCGGCGGTGCGTCCGGCGTGTCCGGCCCGGGCGGGCCGGTCGCCCCCACCGCACGCGACGGCGGCGGCTACGTCCTCGACAACGGCCTCCTGCGGGTCGAGATCGACGCGCGGGGACTGGTGGTGTCCGCCTATGACGTCGCGGCGGGCCGGGAAACGGTCGCACCGGGGCAGGCGGCCAACCTGCTCCAGCTCCACCCGGACTTCCCGAACCAGTGGGACGCGTGGGACGTCGACGCCTTCTACCGGAACGTCGGCAGCGACCTCACCGACGTTGCCGAACTGACCGTCGACGCGGACGCGGTGCGAGTGGTCCGTGTCTTCGGCGACTCCCGGGTCACCCAGCACCTGTCGCTTCCGGCGGGCGTCAAGCGGCTCGACATCGACACCGAGGTGGACTGGCACGAGACGGAGAAGTTCCTGAAGCTGGCCTTCCCGCTGGACGTGAAGGCCGACCGGTACGCCTCCGAGACCCAGTTCGGCCACGCCTACCGGCCCACCCACCAGAACACCAGCTGGGAGTGGGCCAAGTTCGAGGCCTGCAACCACCGCTTCGTCCACTTCGACGAGCCGGGCTGGGGCGTGGCCCTCGTCAACGACGCCACCTACGGCCACGACGTCAGCCGTTCGGTGCGCACTGCCGACGCGGGCACCACGACGACCGTGCGGGCGTCGCTGCTGCGCGCCCCGCGCTATCCCGACCCTGAGACCGACCAGGGCGTCCACCGCTTCCGGCACGCGCTCGTGCCGGGCGCCACGATCGGTGACGCCGTGCGCGAGGGCTTCCGGGTGAACGTGCCCGAGCGGCGGGTTTCCGGATCCACCGTGGTGGTCCCGCTGGTGACCGTGGACAACGACGCCGTGGTGGTCAGCGCGGTGAAGCTGGCCGACGACCGCAGCGGCGACCTCGTCGTCCGGGTCTACGAGGCGAACGGCGGGCGTGCCCGGGCCACCGTCACGGCCGACGGATTCTCCGCCGGGCGGGCCGCTGCAACGGATCTGCTGGAGCGCCCCCTCGCCGACGCCGGGCAGCCCCGGTTGGCGGGGGACGGCGTCGAGCTGTCCCTCCGGCCTTTCCAGATGGTGACGTTGCGCCTGCCGCGCGTCTGAGCCTCATGGCCGGCCACCGCTCGCGCCGCTCCTGCCCCCGGCACACGGGGACAGGAGCGGCGCCATGGGGCGGGGCCGGCTGCCCTCCGCCCGCAGTGCCTACCGAAAGAGGACCGCACACGTGACTGACCGACCCGACCGACCCACGGCGGTGCTGGCGATGGGGCCGGAGGTGGCAGAGCTGGTGTTCCCCACCGCGGTGCGCGACCGCCTGAGCGAGCATGTCCGGCTGATCCCCGGGCGGGTGAACGCGCAGCCCGACGATGCCTCCCTCGCCCTTCTCGCCGACGCGGAGATCCTGGTGAGCGGCTGGGGCTGCCCCCGGCTGGCCGCCGACGTGCTGGCGCGTGCACCACGGCTGCGCGCCGTCATGCACGCGGCCGGCACCGTCAAGTCCCTGGTCAGCGACGCCATGTGGGAGCGCGGGATCGTCGTGTCGTCGGCGGCCGACGCCAACGCCGGCCCTGTCGTCGCCCACACCCTGGCGCTCATCACCCTCGCCGCCCGGCGCACCCTCACCGCCGCCGCAGGTTACCCGAAGGGCTGGCCCGCCTTCAGCAGCCGGACCGGTGCCGACGGAAGCACCGTGGGCATCGTCGGCGCCTCGCGCATCGGCCGCGGGGTCCTGGCCGGTCTGCGCGGCTCGGACGCGGGATACGAACTGCTCCTGAGCGACCCGTACGTGACTGACGAAGATGCCCGTGCGCTGGGAGCGACCCGCGTCGGACTGGCGGAGCTGTGCAACCGGTCGGCCGTGGTGAGCGTGCACGCGCCCCTGCTGCCGGAGACGGAGCGCCTGCTCGACGGCAGGATGCTGGCGCTCATCCCTGACGGCGGGGCGGTCATCAACACGGCGCGCGGCCCCATCGTGGACACCGACGCACTGACCGCCGAGTGCGCTTCCGGGCGGCTGGAGGCGTACCTCGACGTGACGGATCCCGAACCCCTGCCGCCCGAGCACCCGTTGCTCGCCCTGCCCAACGTCCTGGTGACCCCTCACGTCGCCGGCGCGCAGGGCAGCGAGCTGCGCCGGCTCGGGGCGTACGCGGTGGACGAGGTCGCCCGCTGGGTGGCGGGCGAGCCCCTGCGCGGCGAGGTCGGCCGCCGGTCACTGGACCGCCTGGCCTGAGGAGCCGGGGCGTCTGCCGAACCGCTGCACGGGGCGTGCGGGCCCTCCGCTTGCCGTTGCCCCGGAGCCGCCCTGGCCTCACCGCCCGACGCCCTCCACGTTGTTCATCCCCTATCAAGAGGTGACACATGTATCGCAGGACCCGACGGATCCCCGTCTGCCTTCTCGGCGCGGCCGTACTCGGCGCCGGCGCCCTGACTGTTCTGCCCGGGGCCGAGAGTCATGCCGACACCGTCGGCGCGAACCACGGGGTGACCATCCCGGCCGGCGCCCGGACACCCTTCACGACCGTCGAAACCGAGTCCGGCCGGCCGGCGGGCGGTGCCGACATCCACTCCATCGAGCCGGGGGACCCAGCACCCACGAAGGCCACGCTGGAGACCGAGGCCTCCGGCTACGCCTATACGCGACTGGATGTGACCGGCGCATCGGTGTCGATGCCGAACAGGACCGGCAAGCAGGCGAACAGCCTCGTCGTGCGTGCCGCGATTCCGGACGCACCGGAGGGCGGCGGAATCACGGCCTCGCTCAACCTCTACGTCGACGGCAAGTACCGTCAGGCGATCAGATTGAGCTCCGAGCAGGCGTGGAACTACCGAGGCGCGGGCACCAACCCGGACGACCCGAACGCCGGCGGGGTGGCCTACCGCTTCTACAACGAGTTCCCCGTCAGGGTGAAGGGCGCCCCCATCCCGGCAGGCAGCACCCTCACGCTCCGGAAGGACTCCGGCAACAAGGCATCCTTCTACGCCGTCGACTCCGTCGACCTGGAGAACGTCGGGCCCGCGCGGACCCGGCCGGACGGTTCGCTCTCCGTCGTCGACTACGGCGCAGACCCGACGTTCGAAAAGGACTCGACGACGGCCGTCCAGCAGGCAGTGGACGCCGCCCGGGAACAGGGCAAGTCGGTCTGGATCCCGGAGGGCAAGTACCTCACCAACAGCTTCGAGGGGGCCGCGCCGCTGAACTTCACCGGCGTGACCGTGCGCGGCGCAGGCATGTGGTACTCGACGATCTACCGTCGGCCCCCGCTGCCCGCCAAGCAGCGCACGCAGATCCTGGTCGGCTCCGACACCGAGCTGAGCGACATCCAGATCGACTCCAACGCCGTCTGGCGGGATGTCCGCGGCCCCGGCGGCGCGGACTACGGCATCAACGCCAGCGGCGCCAAGGGCTGGCTGGTGGAGCGGATCTGGACCCGGCACACCGACGCGAACTGGCTGTCCGGCACCGGCGGCACCATGCGCGACAGCCGGACCGGGGACTCGTACGGCGACGGCTTCAACATCAACAACAGCAACAAGCCCGGCCCGGACACCAAGGGCGACAACATCACGGTCCAGAACAACTTCGCCAGAGGCACAGGCGACGACTCCTTCGCCGTGTACTCCGACTCCGGCACCAATGGGGACAACGGACAGCTGAGCGGTGCTCGGGTGCTGAACAACACGGCGATCGCCCCCTGGTGGGCCAACGGCCTGCGCATCGCAGGCGGCGAGGACATCCAGTTCAGGAACAACCTCGTGAAGAGCGTGTCCTCGAACAGTGCCCTGGACATCAGTGTGTTCGGCGACTCGGGGCACCCACTCGAGTCCGCCACGGTCAGCGGCAACGTCCTGATCGGTGGCGGCGGCTGGAACGGCGTCCGGCATGGGGTACGGATCGGCTCCCCCGCCCCCACGTCACGATTCCCTGACGCGTACACGAACGTCACCATGACCGACAACGTCATGCGCGGCGCCCTGCGTGCCGGCTTGTACATCGACAGGAAGAACATCAGGGCGACGCTCACGGACAACACCATCGATGGCCCCGCCAACCAGGGCATCTGGATCGCACCCGGTGTCACCGGCGTCGGTGCGTTCCGGAACAACACGGTGAAGAACCTGCTCCCGGGTCAGGTCGCAACCCGGAACGATTCAAAGGACACATTCACGGTCACCGAGTGACACCTCCGGCCTGAGGGGTCATGACACCAGGCATGCGGCCGCCGAACGGTCCCGGTCACCAGGCCTGCGGCCGCCGAACGGTCCCGGTCACCAGGCCTGCGGCCGCCGAACGGTCCCGGTGGGGATGACAACCGAGGGCCGCGGGCCCATCGAGCGATCCGCCGGCACTGCCCTCAGCCCACCCCTCACGCCCCGGGTGGGCTGAGCGCCCCTGCCCGTGGCGTCCGCACGGGCGGGGGAGTGAAGGTCGAGTGGAATACGCCGGCCGCCGCTCCGACCGCCGCCGCCCCGTCGTGGAGCGTCGAGTGCGTCACGCGCACCCGCCGGACGCGGCGCGCCGTCGGGAAGTCGTTCACGGCTCGGGAGATCTCCGAGAGGTAGAGCGGTGCCACCTCCGGCGGCACAGCCGGGCCACCGACGACCAGCAGGTCCGTGTCGTACAGGTCCGTCACTCCGGCCGCACCCCGGGCCACCACCCGCGCCACCTCGCGGACGGCCCGCACGGCTCGTGGATCGCCGGCTGCGGCCGCCCTGCACACCGCCGCGTGCGCGCCGTCCCGCGGCAGCGTCATGCCCGCCGCGGCGGCCCTTGCGACCACCGTGGACAGCGGGGCGCACTCGGTGACCAACTGCGGGCTGCCGTCGGGTTCCAGCCGCCCCGTCGCATAGGCCGTCAGCTGGCCGATCTCGCCCGCGTTGCCGGAGGACCCGCGGAACACGTCCCCGTTCAGGAAGGCTCCGCTGCCCGCGCCCGTGCCCAGGTACAGATAGACGAAGTCGCCCGAGCTCTCCGCCGCGCCGAGCCACCGCTCACCCACGGTCGCCGCTGTCGCGTCGTTCTCCAGCAGCACCGGCAACCCCAGGGCCCGGCCCAGCCACGCTCGCAGTGGCACGTCACCCCAGCCGGCGAAGAGCGGCGGATCCAGCAGCATCCCCGCGTGGAAGTCCAGCGGCCCCGGAACGGCCACCCCCACGCCGAGCAAATTGTCGGCCAGCGCTCCCACGGCCCCCCGCGCTGCCCGGACCATCTCCGTCAGGCGCGCCACACACCACTCGGGGTCACTCGGCCGTGGCAGCGCCAGCCGGCGGCGGTCCCGTACGTTGCCGCGCAGGTCCACCAGGACCTGAGTGATCACCTCCGGGTCGACATGGAGCCCGATCGCGCATGCCGCGTCCGGACGCAGCTCCAGCGGCACTCGCGGCTTGCCCGTGCCCCGGACCGGCGTGCGGCGCCGGCTCTCGGACAGGAATCCCGTGGTCAACAGATTCCGGGTGATCCCGGACACCGCCTGCGGGGTGAGCCCAGTGCGTTCGGCGATCTCCACCCGGCTGAGTGCGCCCGCCACCCGGATCGACTCGATCACCAGCTTCTCGTTGTACGAACCCAACGTGAGCTGGTTGAACGACCGGTGAGCTGTTCCGGCCGACGAGGTGTCGGCGGCTCCGCTCTCGGCGCGGAACCACCGGAACGGCTGGCCGTCCCGCGCCCCCGCCTGTACGCGGGTGGCCGCCGCGAGTGAGTCCAGCGCCCCCCGTGCCCGGTGCGGCTGGTGCCGCAGCTCCAGCTGTGCCACCACGCAGACCGTCGCCACCCAGCTCATCGTGGGCGACGCGACGTGCCGTTCCGCGCCGGGCGGCAGCGGTATCGATTCCGCACCGTCGCCCCAGAGCACCACGTGGGTCTCCCGGCCGGGGAACCGCTCGGCCAGCCGGGCCAGTTCCGCCGGGACCCATGCGGCGGCCTGCCCGTTCTCTGCGCGCAACTGCGCCTGGCTCAGACCCGCGGTCATCGTGGCGTAGCGCTGCCGTCGTTCCTCGGTATCGGCCGGGACCGTGCTCAGCCGCTCCGGCCGGTCCGACTCGGCGACGACCAGCCCTGCTCCGCCTGTACCCGCCCACACCCCCAGCAACTCGGGCCGGTGGCACGCCAGGGGGGTCTCCGTGGCGAGCAGCACCGGCCCTCCTGGGGTGCCCGGCTGCGCACCCCACCGCTGCCACACCTTGCCGAGCGCCGAGTGCGCGACGCCGAGGTGTTCCGCAAGCGCGCGGGCCGACCAGCGGGCAAGCGGCGGGGGCGGACCCGCCAGCGTCATCGCCACCGCGTCCGCCTCGTCGATCCGGGGAGGCCTGCCGCTGCGCCGGCGGTGATCGAGCCCGGCAAGGCCCGCCTCCATGTACCGCCGGCGCCACGCCATCACCGTGGGGCGGGAGACCCCGAGCCCGCGCGCGCTCTGCGCCACGGAGACGCCCGCCGCCGCGTCCCGCACGATGGCGGCCCGGATGCCCCGGTCCGCCCTGTCGCCCGCCCAGTTCGCGAGCTCGGCGAGGTCGCGGTCGGACGGAGAGATGTCGCCGGATCCTTGCATGACGGCCTTCCGTATCCAGATCTGTAAAAGTACTTAGCGAACACTCACACGGTTGCGTTGCTCCGGTTCTTCGGAGATGTGTTCATTCCTTCCTGTCCTGCCGTCACCAGCAAGAACGCGCTTTCTGTCGTGTTTTTGCAGTACGGAAGGGTGCTTGCGCAACAGATGATCACAGGTTTTACCTGTTGGAAGCATTGACGTAAGGCAACGCGTTGAATTTACATGACCCCGCTGGTCCTGGTGGTGGCCGGAGACGCCCGCATCCCTATGAAAGGGCTTTCGTGGCATGACAACGCTTGATGAACCGGCCGTCCGGCCGAAGGAGGCGGAGGCGCCCCGCGGCTCCCGCAGCCGCAAGGCGCGCCGCTCGCGGCCCCGCCGCAACATGGCACTGTTCTGGTTCCTGATCCCGGGACTCGTGGTGCTGCTCGTGTTCCACTACATCCCTCTGCTCGGCAACGTCATCGCGTTCCAGGACTATCAGCCGTACATCGGCATCATGCACAGCCGCTGGACCGGGTTCGACAACTTCGACGTCATCTTCAACGGCGACGAGCAGTTCGTCCACGCGCTGGTCAACACGCTCGAACTGACCCTGATCCAGGTCATCTTCGTCTTCCCCGCGCCGATTCTGCTGGCCCTCGCGATGAACAGCCTGGTCAGTGAGCGGATCAAGAAATGGGTGCAGAACGTCCTGTACCTGCCGCACTTCCTGTCGTGGGTGGTCGTCGTCTCGCTGTTCCAGCAGATGCTGGGCAACGACGGGATGCTCAACCTCTTCCTCAACTCCCACGACGCGGGCTCCTGGAACATCATCGGCAATCCCGACCTGTTCAAGACCCTGCTCACCTCCCAGGTGATCTGGAAGGACACCGGGTGGGGCACGATCCTCTTCCTGGCCGCGCTCTCCCGCGTCGACCACAACCTCTACGAGGCCGCCGCGATGGACGGCGCGAGCCGGCTGCGACAGACCTGGCACGTCACCCTGCCGGCCTTGCGCGGACTGGTGATCCTCCTTCTGATCCTGCGCCTCGGGGATGCCCTGAGCGTCGGTTTCGAACAGATCATCCTGCAACAGGGCGGCGTGGGGCTGGAGAACAGCCAGGTACTCGATACGTACGTGTACAACAACGGGCTCATCGGCGGGCAGTGGGGCGTCAGCGCCGCGGTCGGCCTGGTCAAGGGCGTCGTCGGCGTCGTGCTCGTCCTGGGTGCCAACAAGATCGCCCATCTCTTCGGCGAAGAAGGTGTCTACCGCTCATGACCACACTGTCGCCCAGCCGCCCGGTGAGCCGCCGGCCGCAGCGCTCGTACAGCGCCATCCCGGGTGAGACACCCGGTTCGCCGCCGTGGCGTGCCCTCAAGTCGCTGATCCTGCTTGCCTGTGTGGTCCTGGTACTGCTGCCGTTCGTGGCGATCATCTCCACCTCACTCGCGGACGCCAACCAGATCAACAAGGCCGGCGGCTACGTCCTGTGGCCGGACAGCCCCAGCTTCACCTCGTACAGCGCACTGCTCTCCGGCGGGCTCGTCTCCAAGGCCATGATGGTCAGCGTCGGGGTCACCGTCGTCGGCACCACCCTGAGCCTCGGCTGCTCCATCATGCTGGCCTACGGCCTGAGCCGGCCCGGCTCCTTCGGCCACAAACCCGTGCTCATGCTGCTGCTGATGACCATGCTCTTCGCCCCAGGTGTCATCCCCAGCTACCTGATGGTCAAAGAGCTGCATCTGATCAACAGCTACTGGTCGTTGATCCTGCCCTCACTGATCAACGCCTTCAACGTCATCGTGCTGCGCTCCTTCTTCATGAACCTGCCGGGAGAACTCATCGACGCGGCCCGCGTCGACGGGGCGTCCGAATGGACGATCCTGCGCAGGATCGTGCTGCCGCTGTCCAAGGCGTCCGTCGCTGTCATCGGCCTGTTCTACGCGGTGACGTACTGGAACGCGTTCTTCAACGCCCTCCTGTACATCAACGACGCGTCCAAGTGGCCCATGCAACTGGTGCTGCGGACGTACGTCGTCAACAACGCCGCGCTCAGCGGAGGCCAGGTCAACGCCGCAGCCGGCGCGCCGATTCCGCCGACCCAGTCGCTGCAGGCGGCCATCCTCGTCCTGTCGATCGTGCCCATCGTGATCGTCTACCCCTTCCTCCAGCGGCACATGAACAAGGGCGTCATGGTCGGGGCGGTCAAGGGATGAACGCCCGTACCCGCGCGCACCGCGCCCCGGAGCGCCACGCACCACGCACCGCACGTACCGAGAGGAGACTGCCGTGAACTCGGCACTCAGCCGCCGGGGCTTCCTCGCCGGAGCCGCCGGCATCACCGCCGGGATGACCCTGGCGGGCTGCGGGGACGGCGGTCCGTCCGTTCCGCTGTCGGCCAACGCCGATGTGAGGCTGCCCACGTACATCCCGTACGAGGGCGTGCCCACCTCGATGCCCGGTACCCCCGAGGGCATCACACCCGCCTACCTGCACTACCCCGCCGACCCGGTCAAGGCGTTCCCGGACGGGCCGCCCGCCAAGGGTCCCGGCATCGACATCATGACGCTGATCTTCAATCCGGTCCCGCCGCCGGTGAACCGCAACGTCATGTGGCAGGCGCTCAACAAGTCCGTCGGCACCGATCTCGACTTCATGATCACCCCGGTCGGGGACTACCCGAACAAGTTCGCCGTGACCATCGCCGGCGGCGACCTCCCGGACGCCATGCTGATGCTGCTCACCAGCGCCATCGCCACCCCGGAGATGCTCGGAAGTCTCTTCCAGGACCTCTCCGAGCACCTGTCCGGCGACAGCATCCGCGACTACCCCTACCTCGCCAACATCCCCACGGCCTCCTGGGCGCCCTGTGTGTTCAACGGCGGCATCTACGCCCTGCCCATGCCGCGCCAGCTCTCGGGCAACCCCAACTACACGCGGCTGGACCTGTTCAAGAAGGCGGGTGTCGACCCGAATCCGAAGAGCTGGCACGAGTTCGCCCAGATGTGCAAGGACATCACGGACCCGAAGGCCAACCGCTACGCGATGGGCGACTCCGTCACGGCATTCAACTTCGTGATGCAGATGCTGAACGGCCCCAACAAGTGGCGCGAGGAGAAGGGCAAGTTCACCTGGTCCTACGAGACCGAAGAGGCCAAGGAGACGCTGAACGCGGTCCGCTCGCTCACCAAGGCCGGCACCTTCCACCCCGACACCTACACCGTCACCGGGAAGGTCAAGGAGTGGTTCGGCAGTGGACGGATCGCCATGACCTGGGACGCCCCCTCGGCGGCCAACGACTTCTACACCAACTACGCACCGGCCACCGAGGGCTTCGAACTCGGCTACATGAAGGCACCCGGCTGGGACGGCGGCGACGCCGCCCAGTGGCAGGGTGGCGCCAACTACGCCGTCCTCATCATCAAGAAGGCTCCCAAGGAGCGCATCAAGCAGATCCTGCGCGCCATGAACGCCCTCGCGGCGCCGTTCGGGACCGACGGCTACCTGCTGCGCAAGTACGGCGTCCACGGCACGGACCACACGCTCAAGGGAACCGACCCGGTGCTCACCACGCAGGGGCAGGCCGAGGTCACCCTCCCGACGATTTTCGCCACCGACGCGCCGGCCGTCCAGTACTACCCGGCCAAGCCCGAGAGCGTGCCCGCCCAGTACGTTTTCCAGAAGAAGGTCGTGCCACATCTGGTGCCCGACCCCTCGGAGGCGTTGCGCTCGCCGACCAACTCCCGCAAGGGCGGACTGTTCCAGTCCACCCTCGATGACACCCGCATGGGCATCATGCAGGGCCGCCTTCCGCTCAAGGAATGGGACGAGCTCATAGGCCGGTGGCGCAGGGAGATGGGCGACACGATCCGCGCCGAGTACGAGCAGGCATGGGAGGCCGCACACTGATGTCCCGTACCCCCAGCGAGGACCGCGCCCACTGGGAGCGGACCGCGGACCGGATGCTGCTCGCCGTGCGGCCTTACGCCACCGGCCGGCACGCACTGATCAACCTGCCCGGCGTCCCGAGCCACAGCGGTCCGTGGAGCGACGGACTCGAAGGGTTCGCCCGCACCTTCCTGATGGCCGCCTTCCGGCTCGCCGGAGCGGACGGCAAGGACCCGCACGACCTCGCCGGGTGGTACGCCTCCGGCCTGGCCGCGGGCACCGACCCGGCGAACCCCGAACGCTGGCCCACCTTCGCCGAGTGCAACCAGGCCAAGGTCGAGGCCGCCTCTGTCGCGCTCGCGCTGCACGAGACCCGGCCGTGGATCTGGGACCGTCTCGACGACCAGGTCAGACAGCAGGTCCTGGACTGGCTCGCCCCGATGGTCGGTGACCCCATGCCGGGCAACAACTGGATCTGGTTCCAGGGCGTCACCGAGGCGTTCGCCCGTACGGTGAACGGCAGTTGGCGGCAGCAGGACCTCGACCGCACGATCGCGCTGACGGACGGATGGTACGCGGGCGAGGGCTGGTACTCCGACGGACTCACCGGTGGCGAGCACCGCAACTTCGACCACTACAACGGGTGGGCGATGCACCTCTACCCGCTGTGGTTCTGCCGCATCCTCGGCGACGCGGCGCCGCCCGGACTCCTCGACCGCTACCGCGCACGCCTGCACCGCTTCCTGGAGGACCAGCGGCTCCTGATCGGAGCCAACGGCTCACCGCTGATCCAGGGCCGCTCGCTCACCTACCGGCACGCCGCGCTCGCACCCCTGTGGACCGGGGCCCTGTTCGACGCGACACCCCTCGCGCCGGGGGAGACCCGGGCGATCGCGAGCCGGATGCTGGACCATTTCACCGACCACGGCGCCACCGACGAACACGGCCTGCTCACACTCGGCTGGCACCGGCCCCACCGCGGCGTCCTCCAGGTCTACTCGGGACCGGCCTCCCCGTACTGGGCGAGCAAGGGATTCATCGGTCTCGCGCTGCCGCCCGACCATCCCGTGTGGACACAGCAGGCCACGGAACTCGCCGTCGAACAGAGCGACTTCACCCGCACCCTGAAGGCTCCCGGCTGGCTCGTCTCCGGCACCGCGTCCGACGGTGTCGTCCGTGTCGTCAACCACGGCGGAGACCACGCCGACCCGGCCAGACCGCACACGGACGACCCCTGCTACGCACGGTTCGCCTACTCGACGCACACCGCGCCCGAGACGCCCGGCGACCCCACCGCGGGACCCGGCGGCTGCCCGGAAACCGGCCCGCTCGACAACGCCGTCGTCCTGATCGACGCGGCCGGCCGGGCCTCCCACCGGCGCCCGGTGACCCGAATCTCCGCCGACGGCGCCACAGCCGTCTCACGCAGTCGCGCCCACTGGCCGGCCGACGCCCGGTGGGACCCCTTCGGCGGACCGGACACCCCGTACACGCTCGGCCCCTGGATCACCGTCGGCTCCGCGCTGCGCGGATCGGTCGAGGTACGGGCCGTACGCGTCGATCCGGCATCCGACGACGGGGCGGAGCCCGGCACCACGCTCCGCATGGGCGGCTGGGCCCTGGCGGTCGACCCGGCACAGGAACCGGCCACAGGTTCCGACCCTGTCACGGCCCGGATCGGCGGGGCCGGCGGGCTGGTCTCCCTCGTCATCGGCGTACAGGGCCTGGCCGGCGCCGACGTCGTGCGCTCCGAGGACAGCAACGCCCTGGGCGCCGCCTCCGCCACTCCCGTCCTGCACACCACGGGCCCGGTCACCCACGGCACCGCGTACATCGCCCTCGTCCACCTCGGCGGGACCGACCCCGCCGCCCTCCCGCACATCACGACCGGCAACGACGGCGCAACGCTCGTCGCCGAGGCCGTCTGGCCCGACGGGACACGGGACACCATCCGTCTCCCCGCCCCGGACGGCGCGCATCCCCTCTGGAAGGACCATCACCGTGCATGACGAACGCCGGATCATCGAGCAGCGCATCCGCAAGGTGCTCGATCGCGTCGTCCGCCCCGCCCTCTACAGCTCCGCCCTGCCGCTCACCCTGGCCGCCTGGTACGTCGAGGGCGAGCCCGTGCCAGTCGCCCAGGCCCTGGACGCCGCCTACGAACCTTTCGCGATCGGCGCCTCCTGGGGAGGCCCCTGGTCGACGACCTGGATGCGGGCGACCGCGGAGATCCCCGCCGCATGGGCGGGGCGCCGCGTCGAGGCCGTGTTCGACCTCGGCTTCGACCCCAACCGGGGGCCGGGCGGCCAGGCCGAGGGTCTGGTTCACGACGCCCACGGCTCGCCCATGCAGGGGCTGCACCCCTACAACCGCAGCGTGCTGCTGACCGATTCCGCCACCGGGGGTTCGGCCATCGACCTGCTGATCGAGCTGGCCGCCAACCCGCCGATCATCGGGAGCGCCGGCCACCACACCCACCACGGATCGCTGGAGACCGCCGGCGACGCCCACATCTACCGCCTGGAGCAGGCCGAGATCGCCGTCCGTGAGGACGACGTCTGGCACCTCATCCACGACATGGAGGTGCTGGACGAGCTGATGCACGAGCTCCCCGAGGGGTCCTCGCGCCGCCACGAGATCCTGCAGGCGCTGCGGCGCGCCGTGGCCGTCGTCGACCCCGACGACGTGGCGCACTCCGCGGCCGGGGCCCGCAGCCTGCTCGCCGACGTGCTGTCCCGCCCCGCACACGCCTCCGCGCACACCCTGAACGCCGTCGGCCACGCGCACATCGACTCTGCCTGGCTCTGGCCGGTCCGCGAGACCGTACGCAAGTGCGCCCGCACCTTCACCAACATGACCACGATGGCCCAGGAGTACCCCGAACTGGTCTTCGCCTGCTCCTCCGCGCAGCAGTACGCGTGGATGAAGGAGCAGCGGCCGGAGATCTTCGCCCGGATGCAGAAGGCGGCGGCCGACGGCAACTGGGTCCCGGTCGGCGGCATGTGGGTGGAGGCGGACGGTAATCTGCCCGGCGGTGAGGCCCTGGCCCGCCAGCTCGTCATGGGGCGGCGCTTCTTCGCCGAGGAGTTCGGGATCGAGCAGGACGGCGTCTGGCTGCCCGACTCCTTCGGCTACACCGCCGCCTATCCGCAGCTCGCCAAGCTGGCGGGCGCCAAGTGGTTCCTCACCCAGAAGCTCTCCTGGAACGAGACCAACAAACTGCCGCACCACACCTTCGCGTGGGAGGGCATCGACGGGACCCGGATCTTCACCCACTTCCCGCCCGTCGACACCTACAACGCCTCCCTCACCGCGAGCGAGAACGTCCACGCCGAGGCCAACTTCGCGGACAAGGGCGTGGCGACGCGTTCGCTCGTCCCCTTCGGCTACGGCGACGGCGGCGGGGGTCCCACGCGCACCATGCTGGAGAAGGCGCGCCGTCTCCGCGACCTCGAAGGATCACCGAAGGTCGAGATCGTCCCACCCTCCGAGTTCTTCGCCGAGGCCCGGGCGGAACACGACCGGCTGCCCGTGTGGCGCGGCGAGCTGTATCTGGAGAACCACCGGGGCACCTACACCAGTCAGGCCCGCACCAAACGCGGCAACCGGCGCAGCGAGGCCCTGCTGCGGGAGGCCGAGCTCTGGGCCGCCACGGCGTCGGTCCTGGCCGGTGCCCCGTACCCGTACGAGCAGTTGGAGACGGTCTGGCGGCGGGTACTGCTCAACCAGTTCCACGACATTCTGCCCGGGTCCTCCATCGCGTGGGTGCACCAGCAGGCCGAGCGGGAGTACGGGGAGATCCGCGCCGAGCTGGAGGCGGTGATCGAATCCGCCGCCCGCAGCCTGCCGGGGGATCCCGCGCTGCTCAACGCCGGGCCCTACGCGCGCCGTGAGGTCGCCGTCGTCGCCGGCGGCACCGGACTGCCGCACGCGCAGCAGCTCTCGGACGGCAGGGCGGCGATCCTCGCCGACGTGCCCGCCCTCGCCACCGGAGGCACCCTCGCCGGCCCCCGGGCGGTCGTCACCGCACGAGCCGCGGACGGCGGATTCGTCCTGGACAACGGCCTGCTGACGGTCGTCGTGGACAACAGGGGCCTGGTCACCTCGGTGTACGACCGCACCGCCCGGCGCGAGGCGATCGCGCCCGGCGCCGCGGGCAACCTGCTCCAGATCCACCCGGACGACCCGAACCTGTGGTCGGCGTGGAACATCGACCGGTACTACCGCGACACCGTGCACGACCTCGACGTCGCCGACTCTGTGACGCTCACGGACGAGGGTCCGCTGCTGGCCTCCGTGCGGGTCGAGCGCACCCACCGGGACACCACGATCGTTCAGCATCTCGAACTGACGGCTGAGAGCCGGCAGCTGACCGTCCACACGGACATCGACTGGCAGGAGCGCGACGTGGTACTCAAGGCGGCCTGGCCGCTCGACGTGCACGCCGAACGGGAGAGCTCCGAGATCCAGTTCGGCCATGTGCAGCGGCCCACGCACGAGAACACCAGCTGGGACGCCGCACGCTTCGAGCTGTGGGCGCACCGCTGGGTTCACGTCGGCGAACGCCACTGGGGCGCCGCTCTGATCAACGACTCCACGTACGGACACGACGTCGGCCGCGACACCCGCGAGGAGGACGGCGGTACCACCACCACGGTCCGCCTCTCCCTGCTGCGGGCCCCGCACAGTCCGGACCCGCAGGCGGACCGGGGGCGACACTCGTTCAGCTACGCACTGCTCGCCGGCGCCGGGATCGAGGAGGCCATCGCGGGCGGGTACGCGCTCAACCTGCCGTTGCGTTCCGCGTCGGCCGAGGCCGGGGCACTGGTCGCCCTCGACACGACGGACGTGGTCGTGGAGTCGGTCAAGCTCGCGGACGACCGCAGCGGCGATGTGGTGGTGCGCCTGTACGAGGCGTGCGGGGGAGCGGTCACGGCGCGGCTGACGGCCGGATTCCCCGTCGCCGGCATCTACGACTGCGACCTGCTCGAGGAACCGCAGCAGGCGCTGATGTCGTCACAGGCGGAGCCGTCCGTGGCGGAGCTGCGGATGCGCCCCTTCCAGATCCGCACCCTGCGGCTGCGTCCGGCAGGTGCGTAGGTTCACGCAACTCCTATTCTGAGGCGGGGCGTTGGATGGCGACTGTGCTGTTGTGGCACATTGTCCCTCCGACGCCCCGCCCTGCCGGGGGGCGTGGGCTAGGGTGCTCAAGCGATGTGATCAGACTGCTGAAAATGAAGAGGGTCCAGCGTGCCTGAAGAGACTTCCGGCGGCGCCGGCCGCCGGGCCGCCCCAGGCGCCGGCGACAGCCCGGACCGCACCGGGGCGCGCGACCCCCGGAACGGGGCCCGGGTCCGCCACCGTGCGGGACAGGCCTCCGTGACGGTGAAGGACATCGCCGCGCTGGCGGGCGTGACGCCAGGCACCGTCTCCCGCGTGGTGAACGGCCGTCCCGGGGTGGGCCCCCGGATGCGGGCCCGGATCGAGGCGCTGATCGCCGAGCACGGCTACCGCACCGACTCCAGCGCCCGCCAGCTGTCCACGGGCCGCAGCAGCACCCTCGCGGTCGTCTTTCCGCTCCAGGCGTCGGAGATGGCGCTGCATCACACCTATCCCGAGCTGCTGGGGGCGATCGGCGACGCGGCCGATGCCGCGGGCCACGACCTGCTGCTGATCTCCATCACCTCGCCCGACAAGCTCGACCGTGCCGTGGACACGCTCGTCAGACGGCGTGTCGACGGCGTCGTCCTGCCGGCGGCCGGCCCCCGCGACGGGGTGCGCGCCGCGCTCGTCCGCGCGGGAATTCCCTGCGTGACGATCGGCCACCGGGCCACGGCCGCGGGCAGCTGGTGGGTGGACACCGACCACGACCTGGCCGCGGCAGAACTGACCCGGAGGCTCATCGCCACCGGGCGCAGACGGCTGCACCTGCTCAACGGCCCCCCACAGGTGGCAGCCTGCACCCTGCGAGCCAAGGGGTTCAGGACGGCGGCCGCCGAGGCGGGCGGCGTGGACTTCAGCGAATCGCACGCCGACTTCGACGAGCACGCGGCGAGGGATGCCGCCCGGGCCCTGCTGTCCGCCCCGACTCCTCCCACGGCCGTGGTGGCCGGCTCGGACCTCATCGCCGCCGAGGTCATCGAGGCGGCCCGTAGCGAAGGTCTGCGCATCCCGGAGGATCTGGCCGTCACCGGTTTCGACGACCAGCCCCTTGCCCGCTACGTCGTTCCCGGCCTCACCACCGTGAGGATGCCGCTGCACGACCTCGGTACGGAGGCCACCCGGATCCTGATGAGTTCCGTGCATGACGGAGGCCGACAGCGGCGGCATCTCGTCCTTCCCTCGGAGATCGTCGTGCGCGGTTCGACACCGCCGGGATTCTGAGCGGCGCCGGCTTCCACACCGCGCGGCCTCCGGCCGGCCCGGCCTACTCCTTGGTCGCGCCTGCCAGCATCCCGGACACCAGCGTGCGCTGCGAGAAGAGGAACAGCACCAGCACGGGCAGGATCGCCACGAGAATCGCCAGGGCCAGCTCCGGAATGGTGATGTTGAGCCCTGCGCCGGCCACCGGATTGAACGAAGGGGTCGAGGTCAGCAGCTGGTTCAGGCCCACCTGGATGGGGAACTGCTCGCTGCTCGGCAGCACGAGGTACGGCAGGAAGAAGTTGTTCCAGTTCCCCACGAAGCTGAAGAAGGCGACCAGGCCCACCACCGGCTTGGCCAGCGGAAGAGCAATGCGGGTGAAGAGCTGCCACTCCGTACAGCCGTCTATCCGTGCAGCCGACAGCAGGTCCCTGGGCAGGCTGCTCCCGAAGTAGATGTACACCAGGTAGACCCCGAACGGATAGAACGAGAAGGGCAGGATCACCGACCAGACGGTGCCGATCAGATGGAAGCGGTTGAGCTCCAGGAAGATCGGCAGCACCAGGGTGGCCTGCGGCATGATCATCGTGACCAGGGTGATGGTCAGAAGAGTCTTGCGCCCCTTGAACTCCGTCAGAGCGAGCGCGTACCCGGCCGGCACGCTGACCGCCAGGGTCAGGATGAGTGAACCACCGGAGTAGATCGCCGAGTTGCCCAGCCACGTGGCCATGGCGCCGTCCTGGAAGCTGAACAGATGCTGCCAGGCCGTGCCGATCTGCTGGAACGAGCCGAAGGAGAACGGGTTGTCGTGCACGACCTCCCCGGCGGTCTTCGACGGCGCGAGGAGCAGCCAGATCACCGGCAGGACGAAGAACACCAGAAGCAGCGCCAGCAGGAGGCCAACGATCAGGAAGGAGACGGCTCGGGAGGACCGGAGGCGTCGGGCCGCCGCTTGTGGCGGGAGCGTGAGTTGCGTCATTTCTCATCCAACTTGAACAGGTTCGACCGGGCGACCAGCAGACCGGCGGCCACGAGCCCCAGGACCAGCAGGAAGACCGAGATGGCGGCGGCACCGTTGAAGTCGCCCTGCTGGAAGGCGTAGACGTACGCCAGCTGGTTGGGCGACCAGGTGGGGCTCACCCGGCCCAGGCTCGCGGTCTGCAGCAGCTGGGGTTCGACGAACAGCTGGGTGCCGGTGGCGAAGGCCATGATGGCCATGTAGACGATCCACTGCCGGATCATCGGGATCTGGATGTGCCAGGCGGTACGCCAGGGCCCCGCCCCGTCCATCCGGGCGGCTTCCAGCACCTCGTCCGGGATGTTGTTCAGCGCCCCGTACATGACGACCATCCAGCCGCCCGCACCCGTCCAGAACGCGATCAGTACGAGGATGACCGGCAGGTTGCCGGGGGCCAGCACGGCCGCGAAGCTGTGCATGCCCATGCTCTCCAGCAGCCAGGACACCGGGCTGACGTCCGGGTCCAGCATGAACAGCCAGACCAGGACGCTGGCGACCCCGGCGAGTGCGCCGGGAATGTAGTAGAGGAAGCGGAACAGCGCCGACGTGCCCGGCCGCACCCGGGTGCGGAGCACCAGCGCGACGAGTACGACGAGTACGACGAGCAGGATCAGCCACATCACCAGGTAGAGCAGCATGTGGGCGAAGGCCGGCACGAACCGGAAGTCCTGGGCGACCTTCACGAACTGGTTGAAGCCGGTGAACTGGCCCCGGTCGTTGGTGAGCGCCAGATAGAACGAGTACAAGGTGGGGAAGATGCCGAACGCGGTCAGCAACAGCGCGTATCCGGCGACGAAGTAGTAACCGACCTTGCTGCGGCCCCGCCGCCGCGGCGCGGTGCCGCGGCGGCGGGAGGAGACAGCGAGGGGCTCGGTCTCCAGCACGGTCATTCGTTGACCACCTGGTATCCGTCGGCCTTCGCCTGGTTGCTGATCTCGCGCTGCCATGCGGGCAGCGTGGACTCCAGGCTCTTGCCGGCGGTCAGCGCCGGCAGGACCACGCTCGACCAGGCCGTGGCGTCGGAGAACTTGGTGTTCGACCAGCCGGTCCACACCTGGTCCGCGGCCTGCTGGAACGGCTTGCTCACGTCGTTGGCGAAGTAGTCGCTGTTGGCCGGGTTGGCCAACCAGGCCTGTGCCGCCTTGGTGTACGCGGGGTACGTGGGCGCCGACGCCTGGTTCTCGTCGGAGGTGGCCAGCCAGGTCACCAGATCCGTGGACGCCTTGAGGTTGGCGCTGTGCGAGGAGACCATCCACACACCGCCGCCGACGTTTCCGGTGGCGGGCGTCGACTCGCCCTCCCAGCCCAGCGGGGCACCCACCGCGATCTCCTTGGCCGGTGTGTTGAACGCGGTCTTGAAGACGTACTGCCCGTACCAGGACGGTCCGTACGCCATCAGGACCTTGTCACCGCTGTCCTTCGCGAAGCCCTGGCTGAAGAAGCCCTTCGTGGTGACGGCCTTGGCCGAGACCAGGTTGTCCAGCATCTTCGCCATCCGGACGCACTTCTCGTCCTTCAGGTCGCTGCGCAGGGTGTCCGGCTCGACCAGGCTGAACGCCGGGCACTGGCCGGACCAGAAGTACGACTCGTGGGAGTTGGTGTCACCGATGGAGCCGACGAGGTAGCCGGGGTGCTCCTTGGCGACCCGCTTGCCCAGCGCCTCGTACTGCTCCCATGTGGTGGGGGCCTTGTAGCCCCACTTGTCCATGAGGGGCTTGTTGTACCAGAGGACGACCTGGGCGATGTCGTTGCGCAGGCAGTACGTGTGATCGTTGAACTGGCACGGCGTGAGGGAACCCTTGGCGAAGCCGTCCAGGGTGCCCTTGGGTACGAGCTTGTCGTCCAGCGGAGCGGCGAATGCCTTGGCGCCGGGCTTCGTCGGCTCCGACGCCCAGGTCACGTCGGTGGGCGAGCCGAACACCACGTCCGGCCACCCGCTGCCGGTGCGGTCGAAGAGCTGCACCTTCGACTGGAGGTACGAGGAGCCGTCGGCGCCTCCGTCGTACGTGACGACCTTCATCTTCACGTCCGGGTGCGCCTTCTGGTACGCCTTGACGGACGGCAGCCGGGTCGAGTCGGCCCACACCGTGATCTGCGAACCGTCCTTCTGCGTGACCGGCTTGAACGCCGATTGCGAGGAGGAGGTGTCGGTGGAGGAGTCGGCGCTGGCGCAGCCGGCCAGCACGGCCGTCGTGGCCAGGGAGAGCGCGGCCGCCGCGGTGCGCAGCACGGTGCGGCGTCGGCCGTCTCTCGGAGATCCGGAAGACCTCATCGTCTTGCCTTTCTTCTTCTGCGAAACAGGTACGGCCCAGGGGGCGGGGCGGGGGGGGGGGGGGGGGGGGGGGGGCCCCCCCCCCCGGGGGGGGGGGGGGGGGGGGGGGGGGGGGGGGGGGGGGGGGGGGGGGGGGGGGCGT